>JAFGHX010000292.1 GCA_016929905.1 Kiritimatiellia bacterium | reverse complement strand
TAGTGGCTTCGTCCTCGAAAACTGCACCGAAAAACAAGAAGTTTTCGGCTCCCAAGAGGCCTGAGGTCAGATGTCAGAAGTCGATCGCGCTGAAAGACCCCATCCAAGGCCCGGCCGGGGTGGAAGCCGGCCCTCCAAACCACACGATATGGCGCACTGGATGGCGCGGTTCCACCCGCGCCCTCCAAGAACCCAACATGTCGGACAGCCCGCCTGAAGAATCTGAAGAAAATGATGAAACATTCGGGTGGGCTGCCGGGTTCAGTTGTAGAACCGAACGATGCAGGGCGTTTTGTGTGGTTTTAAGTCAACCGTTGAAGGAACGAAGGAGGAGGGAGTCCGATGTTAGATCCAAAGGGGTACGGGCGGGTTGTGGCGGTTTGCGTGGTGTTGATCGGCCGGGCGCTATTTGCGGCGACAGTGGCAACGCCGGCCTTCAGCCGGCCGCACGGGTTCTACGATTCGGCGGTCAGTGTAACGATTTCGACGGCGACGAGCGGGGCGCAGATTCGGTACACGACCGATGCGAGCACGCCGACGGCATCGCACGGCACGCTGTACAGCGGCGCGATCACGATCAGCGGGACCACCTGCCTGCGTGCCATTGCCACCAAGAGCGGGATGACGGCATCTCAGACGTTCACGCAGACCTATATCTTTCTGAGCGACGTGCTCACGCAGAAGCGGCCCGCGGGCTACCCGACGCTGTGGGGGACCAAGACCGCCGACTACGACATGGATCCGGACATTGTGAATCACGCGAGCTACAGCGGTACGATCAAGGGCGATCTGAAGTCGATTCCCTCGGTTTCGATCGTGCTGCCTATGGCGGACATTTTTGGGGCCGACGGCATCTACCACCGGGGTGGCGGCGAGGGCGGCAAGAACACGATGGAGACGTCGGCGTCGGCGGAGATGATCCATCCCGACGGTACGACGGGATTTCAGATCAACTGCGGTTTGAAGCCGCATTCCTGGACCGTGATGAAGCGGTCGTTGCGTCTGCTGTTCAAGAGCAGTCGGGGCGGGCCGCAGACGCTGGACTATCCGGTCTTCAGCAAGGCGGTTCATCATGCGAGCGGCGCCGCCACGACATTCGGCAAGCTCATCCTGCGCGGCCAGTTGAACGATTCGTTCTCATGGTACCATCCGGACTTTCGCACCCCGACAACAGCCACGGAGTCCGTGCTGATCCGCGCGCAGTGGGCGCGCGACACGCAGCTCTCGATGAGCGGTTACGGGGGGCGCAGTTTGTACGTCCACCTCTACCTCAACGGGCTGTATTGGGGCCTGTACTGTCTGCAGGAGCGCCCGGACGCGCGCTGGGCGGCCACCTATCGGGGCGGCGCCAAGAGCGACTGGTTTGCGGCAAATCACGAGATCGAGCCGCGCGATTCCGGCACGATCATCAGCGGCAGCCGCAGCCGGCACGACTACCTGCACAACACGTTGACAGGCCAGAATTTCGCCAGCGCGTCGGTGTACGAGAATGTGAAGAAGTACCTGGATATTGAGGCGTTCTGCGACTACATCGCGTTGATGTGCTACATCGGCAAGGGCGACTGGCCGCGCGGCAACTACTACTGTTACGGCCAAACGAATCCCGGCGGGCCCTTGCGCTACACCGATTGGGACAGCGACTGCTCCTGGCGGCAGGATGTCAGCTTCTCCTGGGACGGCGCCTGGGTGCATCCGGCCTTCTACGCCAGCGGGCGGGCGGACTACAACCACCTGATCCCGAACCTCTGGCGCAAGCTGGACGACAACAAGGATTTCCTCACCACCTTTGCCGACCGCGTCTACAAGCACGGCTACAACGGCGGCGCCCTGACCGAGAGCAACGCCAAGGCGCGATGGGACGATCTGTGCAACCGGATAGACGGGGCGGTTGTGGGCGAGTCGGCGCGTTGGGGCGATCGGTGCCGCGACGCGGCCGGCACGTCGTTCCCGGTGATCACCCGCAACGATCACTGGCGGCCGGCCTGTACGAAGATTCGAAATATGATGACCGGCAATGTGGCCCAGCTCATCAGCGCGCTGCGGGCGCGCGGCTGGTATCCCAGCCTGGACGCTCCGGTCTATGCCAAGCACGGCGGCACGGTGGCGGCCGGCTACAAGCTGACGATCGACCGCAACAACTCGAGCGGAACCCTCTTCTACCGCGGCGACGGGCAGGATCCGCGCGTGTCGGGGGGCGAGGTGCTTGCGGGTTCCGCGAGCGCCGGCGCCAGTGCGACGCTGAGCCTGACGGAAACGACAACGGTCATGGCGCGCGTCAAGAACGGGGCGACCTGGAGCGCGCTGGCCGAAGCGCGGTTCGCCGTCACCGGCAGTACGGTCACCCCGCCGGCCGCCCCGGACAACCTGGCCGCGTCGGCGGAATCGTCGAGCCGGATCCGGTTGACCTGGCGCGACAACAGCAGCGACGAGACCGAATTCAAGCTCGACCGCCGCGCGAGCGGTGCCGCCACATGGGCGCGGATTGCGACGCTGGCGGCGAACGCGACGAGCTACACCGATAGCGGCCTGCCGGCCGGCACGACCTACTACTACCAGGTCAGCGCGGCCAACACGGCGGGCGACTCGCCCGCCTCGAACGTGGCCGGCGCGACAACGGACGCGGAGTTGATTCCGCAGATCGCGGCGAGTCCGACGACCCTCTCCGTGAGTTGCGAGCAGGGCCAGGACGCGGCCGATCAGACGTTCGACGTCTGGAACGGCGGGACGGGCACGTTGCGGTACAAGGTGGTCGAGGCGACGAGCAAGTACGACATTTCGCCGGCGACCGGCACCTCGACGGGCGTCGGCGACAAGACGACGCACACGATCGACCTGCACACCGCGGACCTGGCGGTCGGCTCGCACGACCGCGCGTTCACGATCGAAGACGACGGCTCGGGCGCGGCGAACGGGCCGGTCACGATTATGGTGCAGATCACGATCACGGCGCCTCAGCAGCAGCCGCCCGTCGCGCCGAGCGATTTGACGGCCACGGCTTCGTCTTCGAGCCGGATCGAAGTGCGCTGGACCGACAACAGCAGCGACGAGACGGGGTTCAAGCTCGACCGGCGCCTGAGCGGCACGAGCACCTGGGAGCGGATCGCGGAGCCGGCGGCGAACGCCACGAGTTACAGCGACGTGGGGCTATCGGCGTCGACGACGTATTACTACCAGGTCAAGGCGAACAACGCCGCGGGCAACTCGCCGTACTCGAACGTGGCGGGCGCGGCGACGGGCTCGGAAGCGGTCCCGCAGATCGCGGTGAGCGCGACCACGCTGAGCGTGAGCTGCGAGCAGGGCCAGGACGCCGCCGACCAGACATTCGAAGTCTGGAACGGCGGGACGGGCACGTTGCGGTACAAGGTGGTCGAAGCGACGAGCAAGTACGATATTTCGCCGGCGACCGGCAGCTCGACGGGCAGCGGCGACAAGCAGACGCACACGATCGACCTGCACACCGCGGACCTGGCGGCCGGCTCGCACGACCGCGCCTTCACAATCGAAGACGACGGCTCGGGCGCGGCGAACGGGCCGGTCACGATTCTGGTGCAGATCGCGGTCAGCGAGCCGCAACAGCAGGTGCCCGCCGCGCCGGAGAACCTGCGTGTCACGGGCACATCGGCCTCGCATATCGCGCTGGCCTGGGACCACGGCTGCGGCGGGCAGACGGGGTTCGCCGTTGAGCGGCTCGCGGCCGACGGCAGCGAGCCGGTCGACGTGATCGTAGACAATCCCGACGCCGTGTTTGTGGGCGATTGGGCCAGCAGCAGCGTGTGGCAGCCGTGCGTCGGCGACGACTACCGGCACGACAACTACACCGGGAAGGGGCAGAAGACGGCCACGTACGAGCCCGGCTTCACATCGCCGCGTTCGGTCGAAGTCGCGATGTGGTACGTGTGCGAGCCGGCCCATCCGGACTGGTTCCGCGCCTCGAACGTGCCGGTCAGAGTCTATCATGAGGGTGGAACGGACCTGGTGCTGGTGAACCAGAAGACGAACTCGTTCACCTGGTTCAGCCTGGGGACTTACACGATGGGCCCGGGCCACTACGCGCAGATCGGGACCGAAGACACGTACACGAACGCCGCGGTCATCGCCGATGCCTTCCGTTTCCGGAGTCTCGGCGCAAGTTGGGAGCCGGTCGCGAGCACAGGCCCGGACGCGCGGGCGTGGACCGACAACGAGGTGGCCGCGGGCGTGACCTACCGCTACCGCGTGAAAGCGCTCTCGAGCGCGGGCGATTCCGTGTACTCCGACACAGTCGAGGCGACCGCGCAGGACTCCGCCTGGCAAACGCTGGCTGTCGGGCTGGAATACGGCACGCGCGACGCGGAGGAGAGTCTGGCGGACGGGACGATCTCGTTCGACAGCAGCGATCTGGAGATGGTGACGGACGGCGCGGTTCAGCAACTGGTGGGCCTGCGATTCGCGGGCCTGACGATCCCGGGCGGCGCGTCGATCGCCTCGGCCTATGTTCAGTTCACGGCCGATGAGTCGAACGGTGAGGCGACGGAACTGACAATCCGAGCCGATGCCGCCGACGACTCGGAGAGTCTGCAGGGGGCGAGACTGTCCCAGCGCACGCTGACGGGCGCGCGCGTGTCGTGGGCGCCGGCCGCCTGGACGGCGGGCGAGGCGGGTGCTGCGCAGCGTACACCGGACCTGGCCGCCGTGATTCAGGAGGTGGTGAATCGGCCCGGTTGGGCGACCGGGAACGGTCTGACGCTCATTATCGGCGGCACGGGCAAGCGTGTCGCGGTGTCGCGCGATCAGAGCGAGCCGGCATCCGCGCGGCTGTACGTGCAGTATGGGGCCGGTTCCGCCACGCCGCCGTCGGCGCCGGGCGGATTGGCGGCAGCCGCGAAGTCGTCGACCCGGATCGATCTCGCGTGGTCGGACAACAGCAGCGACGAAACCGGGTTCAAGATCGATCGGCGCCAGAGCGGCACGCAGGCGTGGGTCCGGATCGCCGAGTTGAACGCGGACACGACTCGCTACACCGACGCCGGGCTGCCGGCCGCAACCCGGTTCTACTACCAGGTCAAGGCGCACAACGGCGCCGGAAACTCGCCGTACTCGAACCTGGCCGATGCGACGACCGCGCCGGCCGACGAGAATCAGGACGGACTGCCGGACGCGTGGCAGGCGGAGCAATTCTCCAAGCCGGGCGCATCGGACCCGGAGGCCGATCCGGACGGCGACGGCTATTCGAACCTGTCGGAATACGTTGCGGGGACCGGCCCGGAAGACGGCGAAGACCTGCTCATGGTGGGCGCCGTGCTGGTTGACGGGCGCATCGCGATATCCTTTCCGACCCGGCTTGCAACGGGAGCCGGCTACGAAGGCTTGACGCGCTACTACTCGCTCGAGAAGTGCGTGGGGCTACAGGCGGATGCGACCTGGGACGCGGTGCCCGGTTTCGAGCGGATTGCCGGCGGCGGACAGGTGACGACGTACACCGAGCCTGACGCCGGGGCGGAGGCCGTCCTGTTCCGCACGCGGGTGTGGTTGGAATAGTGCAAGATCTGTACCGGCCGCGCCTCGGCCTGAAGGGGATGGGTGGGGGACGGTTCTTCTCTCCCCCGCCCGGGCGCGGCACGGGAGGCACTCGGGTAAATCGAGCGGACGGGGGGAAAGTCATGCAGCCTGCTAATCGACTTCATGCACGCGCCTGCACATTCAGCAGCGTGTCCGGGCCCGGCAGGGCGGCGTTCACCGAACGCCAGCCCCCGGCGGCGACCGGCGCCGTCGCCTTCGGCTCTCTCGGCAGGCGGTCAGTGAGACCGGGCCTGTCTGAATCTGTGAAAGAATCGACGGACGGCGTGAAAGCCGTCCCTCCGCTGCTGGAACCACGCCGTATTTCCCCGCAAATTGGAGGGTCGGGTTACACCCCGACCCTCTTCTGGCGATTCTTTCACAGCTTCTCTCCGTCCGCGGATTTGCGCCGGTGGGTAGGCAGCCGGGGCTTGGCGGCGGGCCTCACGCTCGCGCTGCTGCCCGCATTCGTTTCCGCCGAGACATTGGTGGCGGCTGGGTCGAGTTGGTGTTACGCGAAAGGGACGGCCGAGGTGTCCGATCCGCGCGGTGCGTGGCGGGACCGGGACTTTGACGACAGCGGCTGGGCCAGGGGGAACGCCCCGTTCGGTTACGGGGAGACCGGGATCCAGACCACGCTTGGCGACATGCAGGGCACGTATTCTTCGATCTTCATTCGCAGGACGTTCTTTGTGGCGACGCTTGACGCCGAGACGCGGCTGCGCGCGCGGGTTGACTACGACGACGGGTTCATCCTGTGGATCAACGGCGAGCGTGTGCTCGACCGCGGGGAGCCGGACGGCGAGCCGTTGCACGACTCGTTCGCCGCGCTTGGCCACGAATCGGGGTTTTTCGAGCCGTACGAACTGCCGGGTCCCGATGACTACCTCGAGCCGGGCGAGAACGCGATCGCGGTCCAGCTCTTCAACGCCGAGCTCAGCAGCAGCGACTGCAAGATCGACGTGGAGCTGACGGGCTACCAGCGAGTGGCCGATACCACGTTCAGCCACGACCGCGGGTTCTACGACGGCCCGTTCACCTGCACGATCGGCACGGCGACGCCCGGCGCCACGATCTGCTACACGCTGAACGGGAGCGATCCGCGCAGCAACGGCGTGACGCGGATCAGCGGGCCGGCGCCGCTGGCGGTGCCGATCGATCCGGCCGGCACGGCCGGCGGCCGGTCGATCAACGGCGAGGGGGTGCCTGGCGCGGTGGTGCTGCGCGCCTGTGCGGTCAAGGCCGGCTACGAGCCGACGGATACCGATACGCAGACCTATATCTTTCTGGAGGCGGTCATTGACCAACCGAACGTGATGGACTCCGAGGACTGGATCCCGGGCGAGAGCAAGACGGTCGAAGCCGGCACGGCGGCGAACAGGGCCAAACGGGACACACGGTTCGAGGCGTCGATCACGGGCGACGCGGGTTACCGGGCTCAGCTCAAGACGGCGCTCAGCGTCCTGCCGACCCTGTCGCTGGTCGCCGACTACGGCGACATGTTCGGCAACACGGCGGGCGTCTTTCACTATGCGCTGCACTACGGCGACGCATGGGAACGGCCGGCCTCCCTGGAACTCGTGTATCCGGACGGCAGCAAGGGATTCCAGATCGACTGCGGCATTCGCGCCTCGGGCGGCTACACACGGGAGCACAAGGCCAAGATTTCGGTTGGAGTCCGGTTCCGGTCCGAATACGGGGCGGCCAAGCTGGATTACCGGCTCTTTCCCGACAGTCCCATTGACCGGTACGACCGCATCAAGCTGCGCGCGCACGGCAACGATAGCAGTTGGAGCCTGAACGTACAGCAGGTTCGCGACAGGTGGGGCCGCGAAACGCAGCGGGCCATGGGCTGGCCCTCCGCGCACGGCATGCTCGCGCACCTCTACATCAACGGCATCTACTTCGGGGTCTACAACCCGAGCGAGGTCCCGTCCGCCAGTCTCGCCGCCGAATATCTCGGCGGCGAGGCGGAGGACTACGACTGCATCTCGAACCTGCGCTGGTCTCACTGCATTCCGACGCCGACCGGCGATTACCGGGTTACCGACGGCACGAGCACGGCGTGGGATGCGGTCAAGGCCATCGACAACCCGGCCGATTCGGCGCGGTACGCGCTGGTCCGCGACTATCTGGACGTGACGCAGTACGCGGACTACACCCTTCTGGAAATGTGGGGGAACAATGGGGACTGGTCGCCGCCGTACCGCACGGGCGACGGGGCCAACTTCCGGTTCACCCGCAAATCGCGCAGCCGCCGGGCGGGCGACCCGCCGTTCATGGGCTGGATCTGGGATGTCGAGTGTTTCATGGAGATGTATCCGAACAGCGCGGTAACCGACGACCTGACCGGCGCCTACGGTATCGGCAGCCTGCACCAGAAGCTGGTGGCCAACAGCGACTACAGGGCGGAGTTCGCCGATCGGATCTACCGGCATCTCAAGGCGCCGGGCGGCGCGTTGACGCCCGCCGAAGGCGCGGCCCGCTATTCGGCGATTGCGGCCGAGGTGGAACAGACGATCCTGTGCGAGGCGGCGCGCTGGGCCGATGCTTCGACGAACCGGGCTGCTTACCTGCTCGTGGGCGACTGGGCGAATTTCCGGGACCACCTGCTCGCGGACTGGTTTCCGCGCCGCGGCGACATCGTGATCCAGCACTGGCGCAATCGCGGGCACTACCCGAGCCTGGAGCCGCCCGTCTTCTCGCAGCACGGGGGAGCCATTGGCAGTGGGTTCAAACTGACCCTGTCCAGCCTGCACAATGCCGCGTCGGGCACCATCTACTACACGCTCGACGGGGCCGACCCGCGCGCGCCGGGCGGCGCGTTGCGCGCCGAAGCGCTCCGATACGAGGGCCCTGTCGCCCTGAGCCGCACGACGCATGTCCGTGCGCGGCTCTACAAGAGCCACAACACCTGGAGCGCGGTGCACGCCGCCACCTGTAACTGGACGGCACACTACGAGAACATCCGGATCACCGAACTGATGTACAATCCGCTCGGCGGCGCCGATTTCGAGTTCATCGAAATCCGGAACACCGGCAGCTCCGTGCGCGGCCTGTCCGAGATGACGCTGAAGGGGGTGCGCTACACCTTCCCGCCGGGCGCGGAGTTGGGCGGCGGCGAAACGGCCGTTCTGGCGGCAAACGAGGAGGCGTTCACGAACCGCTATCCGGGGCTCGCGGAGCAGACCGCCCATTTCGGCCGCTATCTCGGCCGGCTCGACAATGGGGGGGAGCGTGTTGCACTCCTGGACGCCGACGGCCGTACGGTGACATCCGTCACCTACAACGACGCCAGCCCGTGGCCGGCCGCCGCGGACGGCGCCGGGTTCTCACTCGTGTTCGGGGGCGGGGACCCCAAGGACCCGGCCTGCTGGCGCGCGAGCAACCTGATCGGCGGCTCGCCCGGCTACGACGACGGCGCGCCCTACCGGATCGTGATCAGCGAGGCGCTGACGCACACCGACCCGCCGCAGGTCGATGCGATCGAGTTGTGCAACGAGGGGGCGGTGGCCGCGGATATCGGCGGCTGGTACCTCAGCGACAGCGCCGAGGCGTACCGCAAGTTCCGGATCCCGTTGGGCACGAGCATCGATGCGGGCGGCTACCGCGTCTTTTATGAGGATCTGGATTTCGGTACGAACGCGCTGGGGCCGGTGGACGGGTTTGCGCTCAGCTCGCACGGCGACGAGGTGTACCTGACGAGGTGGGACGCGAACGACAACCTGCAGTACCGCGCCGAGGCCCGGTTTGGCGGCGCGGCCAACGGCGTGGCGTTTGCCCGCCACGTGAAGAGCGATGGCCGTGCCGATTTTGTTGCGCAGAGCACGCCGGCCACGCTGGGCGGCGCAAATGCGCCGCCGCTGACGGGGCCGGTGGTGATCAATGAGATCATGTACCATCCGACGGATCCGTCGGATGCCACGCGCGAGTTCATCGAGCTGGTTAACGTCAGCGGCGGCCCGGTGGCTCTCTACGATCCGGCTGCGCCGGGCAACGGCTGGCGGATCGATGCCGCGGTGGAGTATGTCTTTCCGGCGGGTACTACTCTGGCGGCGGGTGAGTACGTGCTGGTGGTGCCCACCAACGAGGCCGCTTTCCGCGCGGCCTGCCCGGCGGTGCCGGCCGGGGTGCGCGTGTTCGGGCCCTATGCGGGGCGGCTCGGCAACGGAGGGGAGAGCGTGAAGGTGTGGCGGCCTGACGCGCCGGATGCGGAGGGTACGCCGTGGATTCTGGTTGACCGCGTCAACTACAACGATAACAGCCCGTGGCCGGAGAGCGCGGATGGCGACGGCCCGTCCCTCGAGCGGCAGGATCAGAATGCCTACGGGAACGATCCGGCCAACTGGACGGCGAGCGTGAATGCGGGCGGGACACCGGGCCGGCCGAACTCGGGCAGCCTCGTCTCGAAGGCCGCGGGCTGGAAATATCACGACCGGGGTCAGGATCTCGGCACCGCGTGGCGAGCCGCGGGCTATGACGACGGCGCCTGGGACGACGGCAATGCGCCGCTCGGCTATGCGTATCCGGAAATCGACACGGAGACCGACTGGGGTGCCGACCCGGACAGCAAGCCGCTGACCACGTATTTCCGCAGACGGTTCACGTTGGGCACGGACCCCGGCAGTCTCGCCGGCCTGACTCTGAACGTGCGGTACGACGACGGGTTCGTTGCCTATCTGAACGGGGAGGAGGTGGCGCGCCGGTCGATCGCCGCCAGCCCCGTTCTCTATTCGACTACGGCCGACAACCACGCCGCAACCGGCTACGAGACCATCGACCTCGGCGCGCACGCCGGCAAGCTCGTGCGCGGCTGGAATGTGCTTGCCGTGGAACTGCACCAGGCGACCGCCGCGAGCAGCGACCTGTTCGTTGATGCCGAACTGGTGGGCGCGGCCGCGACGGCCGCGCCGTTCGTCGCCTACAACGACCTGTGCTGGGCCAGCGGTCAGCTTTCGGCGAACATCACGACGTTCGGCCGGGGGCAGAGCGGGAATCTGATTGACTACGCGAGCGGACAGGAGTCGGGCGTGCGGTTGGCGGTCGGCACCGGCGGCAGCGGTCCTTACGCGGCTCAGGGCGCCGACGCCGCGGCCGGAACCGACGCGGCGAGCGTGTTTGCGGGTAAAGTCGATTGCGCGGGTCTGATCAGCTACGGTGAAGACCTCACACTGCAGGTCAGTGGGCTTGCGCCCGGCCTGCGGTACGAGATCGTCCTGTTCGGTAACCGGGCCGAAGCGTCGTATACCGATCGGCTCACGCGCGTGACCCTTTCGGACGCGGTCACGTTCGAGAACGCGAGCACGCCCGGCGCCCAGTTCACGGGGGCGGGCGACCCCGCGACGGTGCTGGGTAATGGGGCCAACACGGCGAGCGGGCTCGTGGCGCGCTACAGGAACGTCGAGCCGGGCGACGACGGGCGCGTGCTGATCACGGTCTCCAACGGCGGGTCCAAGCTCTATTTGAACGCTTTGATGTTGAAGGCGAGCGAGGCGGGCGGACAGGAGTGGAAAGACAAGACGACCGGCGGGGCAGGGTGGCGTTACCGCAAGGGCACGGCCGAAGCGTCCAGTCGTGCCGGGGTGTGGTTGATGACCGGCTATGACGACGGGGCGTGGTCGGATGGCGTCGCACCGTTCGGATACGGTGACGGGCCGTACGGGACGACGCTGACGGACATGCAGAACAGCTACAGGTGCCTGTACGTCCGGCGCACAATCCTCTTCGAAAAGCCGGCGCTGGTGAGCGCACTTCGGTTCGATCTGCTCTATGACGACGGATTCGTTCTGTGGGTGAACGGACAGGAACTGGGCCGGACCAACGTGCCCGGCGTGCCGGGCACCCTTGTGACGCACGACACTACGGCGTTGACGGGCCAGGAACCTTGCGGCTGGCGCCTGACCCTGAGCGGGGCGGCCCTGCCGGAACTGCTCCACACGAATGTGCTCGCCGTGCAGGTTCTGAACGCGACGCTCGACAGCAGCGACCTGACGCTCGACCTCTCGCTCGCCGCCCTCGAGGGAAGCCCGCTCAGTCCGGCAGAAGACTCCGATCGCGACGGGATCCCCGACGAATGGGAAAGGGACCGGCTGGGCGGCACCGGCACGGGGACCGAGACCGACAGCGACGGCGACGGGCTGTCGAACATGGAAGAATACATTGCCGGCACGGACCCGGGCGACGGGACGAAAGTGTTCGACGTGGATCTGAGCCTTTCGGGCGGCGGAATCGTCGTGGCGTTCGACACGAGCGAGGCGGTCGGCCCCGGCTACAGCGGCGTGAGCCGCCACTACGCGCTGGAGCAACGCCTGGGCTCCGCCGGCTTGTGGACCGGCGTGACGGGCTACACCGATATCCTGGGCGCCGGGCAACGCGTGTCGTACACGGACGCCAGTCCGGCCGCCGCGACGTACTACCGGGCAAGGGTGTGGATTGACGATTGACGATTGACGATTGACGATTGACGATTGACTATTGACGATTGACTATTGAGGGGATGGGACGGAAAAAACGGCAGAGAGAATTGACGGGCGGACAGCAACACCTCATCGAGTTGCTCGACAGTCTGTCGAGCGCGTGTGGGCTGAGTGTCTGCCTGCACGACCTCGCCGGCTTCACCCGGACCGGGGGCGGGCAGAGGGCCACACGGTTCAGAGTGCAGCAACTTTGAACTGTTTGCGCCAATCGCGCGGCTACGAGGGCTGAGTCCCTTGGGGCGCAAACAACTCAAAGCTGCTGCGTCCGCCTTCCTTTCCCCTCTGGAGGCGCTCGTTGCGGGCATCGAGGATTGCCACGAGGCCGGTGGGGCCGCATTCCGTGTTCTGTGTGGTGCCTCGTGGCAATCCTTTCGATTCCCGCAACAACCGTCGGTTACCCCAGCATGCGTAGCGCATACCGAACGCTCCTTCGCGACCTCTGCGATCTCGAGCGAGTCCCCGAGCGGGCGAGGGACATCTCTGCCTTTCGCGCCCTTTTCGCGGGCAGTCTCTCTGCATGCGCCCTGTGCCGCCTCCCGATGCGCTCATCCCCGTTGCCCAACGCGGCTGGGCGGGACCTTCAGGATGCGCTTGAATATCTTGGAGAAGTAGAAGGGGTCGTGGAAGCCGACGCGCGCGGCGGCTTCCTTCACGCTCAACCCGTCGTCGCGAAGCAGGCCGTAGGCCTGAAAGACGCGCTCGCGGTGCACGAATTGGGTCGGCGTCACTCCCAGCTCCTTCTTGAACAGCGCGTTCACGTGCTCCGGAGTGATCGAGAATCGCCGCGCCAGGTCTCGCCGCGTGACTGGCGTGCGGAGCCGCTCGCGCAGAAACGCTTCCATTTCCTTGATGCGCGAGGCCCGTCGTCCCGCCGGTCGGCCTCGCCAGTGCTCCATGAGCCGCAGCCAGATTTCGCGCGTGATGGTCTGCAGCATCTCCGCGCGGTACCGAGCGTAGCCCGAGAAGGTCTCCGCGCACCTGTGGAACAGATCCCGGATCACGGGATCGCCATGCGTGCGCGTGGCGATTGGCGGGAAGGGGTCGAGCGCGTAGTCGCCTTGCGCCCATGAACCCCGGGCCGCGACTTCGTGGTGAATGCAGCTTATGATCGCCCCGCCCGGAGTGTGCACGCGCCGCAGCACGTGCTCCTCCAGAGGAGGAATGCATAACACGTCGCCCGGTTCGAGATCCGCCGTCGTCCGGGTCCGGGTGTCATACGCGAACCGGCCCAGCACGATCAAGATCAGCTCGAAGTCCGGAATCGTCCGCCACCCCCAACGGGTATCGGGCTTTACCGGGATATAGTTCGCCATGCGCACATTCGGCTGGATCGCCCCAAGCCCGAGAGTCTCTCTTTCTTTCATGTTCTTATTATCATACATGCAATGCCGACGCTTGTCCATGGAAGATCCCCGGTATTCACACTAGGCTTTCCATACTGTCGTGGTTCCAGATCATGGCAGATTGCGCGAGAGGGATGCGAGTCCTTACTATCGACCATGGGGAGAGGCGTTATGCAAATTGAGCCTTGCCGTCCGAAGTGGAAGGGGACGATGACGGATCGCGAACGGTTCGTCAACCAGATGCACTACAAGCCGGTGGATCGGTGTTTCAACATGGAGTTCGGCTACTGGAACGAGAATTTCAGCGTCTGGCCGATATTCGTGGAGAACAGGATCACAAGCAATGGGCAAGCGGATGTGTTCTTCAATTTTGACCGGATCCGCACCATCGGCGGCCGGGTCTGGATGCACCCGCCGTTCGAGCAGAAGGTTGTGGAGGAAACGGAGGACAAGAAGATCATCATGAACGGGGACGGCCTTCTGGCGGAAGTGCCGAAGGACGGCCACGACACGATTCCGCACTACGTCAAGGCCACCATTGTGACGCCGGAGGACTGGAAGCGGTGCAAGGCCGAACGGTTCCGGCGGGATGATCCCGCGCGCGTGCTGGACGTTGAGAAGCTGAAGCGGCAGCATCCGCCCGACCGCGACTATCCGTTGGGCGTCGGGTGCGGGTCGATGATCGGCCGGATACGGAACATGCTCACGTTTGAAGGACTTGCCTACGCCTGTTTCGACTATCCCGACATGGTCGAGGACATGGTGGAGACGGCGTGTGTGTTGGTCGAGGATTTCCTCGACCAGGTTCTTCCGCATTTTGATTTCGACTACGCCTCGGGCTGGGAGGACATCTGCTTCAAGAACGGGCCGATCGTGTCGCTGGATTTCTTCAACCAGATCGTGGTGCCGCGCTACGAACGGATCGGGCGGAAGCTGCACGCGGCGGGAATCGACATCTGGTACACCGACTGCGACGGCGACGTGCGGCCGCTGCTGCCCGGCTTCCTCAAGAGCGGGATCAACTGTCTGTTTCCTTACGAGGTGAACAGTTGCGTACATCCGGCTGAATTGCTGGAGGAGTACGGTCGGGATCTGCGCATCATGGGCGGGATCGACAAGCTGGAGATGCGGAAAGGGCGGGAGGCGATTCGCGTTTACCTGGACTCCGTGGCGCCTCTGGTCGAACGCGGCGGCTACATCCCGTTCTGCGACCATCGTTGCCCGCCGGACGTGAAGCCGGACGATTACCTCTACTACCTCGACCTGAAGGAGCGGATGTTCGGGATGTAGAAGCGGCGTTTTTCTTGCCCGCGAAAGGACGCGAAAGGCGCGCGAAAGGTCGAAGGCGCCCGCGGCGTGCAGAGATGCGTCTCGCTCGCTCGGAGACCCGCTCGAGCTTGCAGAGGCCGCGGACGGCTGTTCGGTATGGGCTACGGATGCTGGGGCAACCGACGGTTGTTGCGGGAATCGAAAGGATTGCACGCCAGGCTCCGTCTCGCTTCAGCGGAGCGGACCTTACGCGCATCGACAACGTTGCGCGCATGGCCGCCTGCTCTCTGCTTCTCAAGTTCTCACTCGCGGATTTGCGATCCGGCACTGGCGATGGGTGCCGCGAGTCTGTATGATACTGCTGCGCGGATTTCTGTCTGATCAGCGTCGAGGCGGGGCACTCTTCTTATGAACAGCACGGTGGACGACGTGCAAATGACGGACGACGAGCTTCTGAGGCAGTTTGTCGAGGAAGACTCGCAGACAGCGTTCGGGACGCTGGTACAGCGCCATCACCGGATGGTGTATGCTACCTGTCTGCGCAGGCTCGGCGGAGCTGTCGGTTTGGCCGAGGACGCGACGCAGGCGGTGTTCATCGTTCTGGCGCGCAAGGCGAGGGGGCTGCGGAACCCGAAGGGGCTGGCGCGCTGGCTGTTCCGGACGGCAGGTTTTGTGGTGGGGCACGTGAAGCGGGAAGAGGCACGGCGTCGGAAACGGGAAGAGGAAGCGGCGGCCATGGCGGAACTTGACAGAGCGGCGCAGGCGGAAGTCGGCTGGTGGACAGGCTCGGAAGGCGTGGTGTACCAGGCGATTTCGCGGCTGCGCGCGCCGTACCAGGCGGTCGTCATTCTGCATTGCCTCGAAGGTCGGCCGCAGAAAGAGGTCGCGCGTCAGCTTGGGTGCTCGGAAGCGGCGGTGAGCAAGCGTGTGACGCGCGGGCTGGAACAGCTGAGAGGGCTGCTCGCGCGCAAAGGCGTCGGGGTGACGGTCGCCGGTGTGGCGGCATTCCTCGTCGGGGAGCGCGCACAGGCGGCAACGGCGGGGCTGGCGGCTTCGTGCGAGGCGGCGGCGCTGGGCGGGCTGGCGTCCGGAGTAGCCGGCGCGGCGGCCGGCCTGGCGGACGCCGTTACCCGGACGATGCTGTGGATGAAGGTGAAGATGGCCGCCGCCGTCGTCTGTTCATCGGTCGCGGTGGCGGCGGGCGGAACGGTGTTGTTCAGAGCCGGGCTGCCTGATGCGCGCGTGGTCGGCACCGTGAAGGGGTTCGATTTCTCGCTCCCGGTCTCCGTGCGCATGACACCCTATGCCGGGTACATCGGGGGCGAGGCGGCATGGCGAGCCGCGCACGCGGCCGAACCGCACATGCGGGACGGGAATCTGCATTTCGCGGTGCAGGTGAAGGGCGCCTGGAAAGACCTGAATCCGGCCGAGGGCGTGTACGACTGGGCGCGGCTGGACGGTCAGATCGAACGCGCGACGTCCGATCCCGGCACGGGGTTCGCGCTGTGGCTTTACACGTATGCGACGACCGGGTACCACACCCGGGCCCGCCGGGACGCGCCGGACCCGGAGATTCCCGCCTGGGTCGTGGAGAAGGAACAACCCACGCTGCTGGCGAACGGCGTCGTCGCCGCTTGGGCGCCGGATTGCCGGGTCCAGGAGCATCTCGGCCGTTTTCTCAAGGCGCTCGGCGCCCGCTACAAGGACCAGCCGAAGCTGATCGGGGTGTGCGTGAACGGGTTCTGCGTGCCGAACGACAGCCTGCGGCTGGGCGTCAGCGAGGAGTTGCTCCGCGAGGCGGAGGCGCGCGCCGGTTTGACCCAGCAGACCTGGCGGATGTGGGCCTATCGCTTCGTGCGCGACTGGATGGAGGCGTTCCAGGGGCAGGAAGGCAAGTTGATGTGGGCGACGGGCGGCGGCGCGCCGATGCCGGGCTGGCAGTACATGTCGGTTTCGGACGAGCTGTGGCAAAGCGTCTACCGGCAGGGTGCGGGCGGTATCGTGCTGTTCTCGGGCGACTGGCAGTCGCGGCTCGACCCGTCGCACGGGATGGATGTGGACGGGGCCGGCTACATCGTGTTCGACGACACCTTTGCTCCCGTCCGGCTGGGCCGGGCGTGGGTGGGCGAGAACGAGGGTGGCTATCCGAACCGGCAGGTCCGGTACGGTTCGACGGAGCGGGAGCGCTTTCACTGGTTCATGTCGAACCTGTGGGTGCTGCAGTCGCGCTGCAACTGGATGACGGTCCCGGACCGGCGCACGGCGCAGATCATGGGCGACAACCCGTCGTTCGCGCGCTGGGTGGATCTCTCGTTGGGCAAAACGGCGCGTACGAGCGCCGACGCGTGGTGCCTGCTTCGGGAGTCATATATGGCCGGCCGAAAGGGCAGCACGCGCACGGTGAAGAATTTTTCGCGCTGGTTGATGCAGCGCGATGTGGCGCCGGACGGGCGGACGGTTCCGGCGGAGCGCGTGGATGTTTCCGAATACGGGCAGTGGGCGCGCAACCGCGACTACGAATTCCATGCGCGCCGCACGGATGTGACCGGCGGGAGCCCGTTCATGTACTTCCGGATAGATCGGGCGTTCGGCGCGGACCCGGCGCCATCGATGCATTTGAAGATCACCTACCTGGACGGGCCTGCCACAGCCTGGGACGTGCAGTACTCCAGTGCGGGCCGAATCCTGCGTTCCGAATCTGTCGAGACTACCGGCAGCGGCGGGTGGAAGACGGTGACTTTCAGGATGCCCGATATGCGGTTTGACGCGAGATTTGCCGGAAGCATGGATTTCCGGATTCGCGTGCTCGGCGAGTCGGACCTGACCGTGAAGATGGTGCGGGTGGTGGCGGGCGCGTCCGGCGCCGGCAGCGGGAACGGGCCGGAAGCATAGCGGCTGGTTCAGTGGCGGGTCGCACCCGTTCGCGGTTTCCCGGCAGCCAACAGGGTTTGCAGGGTCCGCAACAGGGCGGGCGCGTCGGGCGCGTCGCGGATTCGGTCGCGATTCGCCGCCGCGGTCATGACGTTGGCAATGGCGGCAAGCGTCTGTACGTGGATATCCTCGGTCCCGACCGGGGTGGCGAGTAGAAACACGTGCTGCACGGGCTCGCCGTCCGGCGCGTCCCAGTCGATGCCTTGAAGCGACCGGCCGAAGGCCATGACGGGATTCTTGAGCCCTTCCACGCGGGCGTGCGGAATGGCGACCCCCAGGCCGACCGCCGTGCCATACTCCTGCTCGCGCGCCATGGCCTGCGCCTCGAGCACGGCCAGGCGGACGCCCCGGTCCTGCCGCGCGATTCGTTCCGCAAGCTCGTGTATCGCCTCCCGGCGTGTCTCGGCCGCCAACTCGGCTGCGACCGTTTCGATCGAGAGGAACTGCGCGGGCTGAACGCTCCGCCGGCGAGCCAGCCCCCGGGCCAGCCACGGCCCCATCAGGGCCGAGGAGAAGACGGCGCTGAAGGTGATGGCGACGAACACCGGCGGGATGATCAGGCCGGCTTCCAGGGCCAGCAGCGCCACGACGATTTCCATCATGCCGCCCGGCGTGTGGGCGATGGCGATGATGTCGCGATTGATGCGGGGCACACGCGTCCACGTCACGCCGAGCCATGCGCCCAGATAACGCGCGACAATGCCCACCACGCACATCAGGACGACGAGCGCCAGGTCGAAATCGGCGAGGAAGTCGATCTTGAGCCCGATGTTCGCGAAAAACAGCGGCACAAACAGGGAATGGACCATCTGCGAAATGATGCCCCGCGTCTTCTCCGAGAGGCTCTTTGCCTCGCCCACGACCACGCCGGCTATGAAAAAGCCGAAGAGGGCATGGATACCCAGCTTCTGTGTGAAGGCGCCGAACAGAAGGCCGAGCAGGACGGTGATCGTCAGCGAGGTGCCCGGCTCGGGCGGGTGTTGCCGTTTCAGGGCGTCGAACAGCCGTGTCGACAGGCGGCGTCCAACGGTCAGCGCCAGAGCCGCGAAGCCGACCGTTGCGGCAAAGACAAAGACGATGGGGCCGATGGCGGCGGATGCGGTGGTGAAGACGCCCAGAATGATGGTGAACAAGACCCATCCGATAATGTCGTTCACGGTCAGTGCCGACATGACCAGGAAGCCGAGATCCGCCTTCAGCAGCTTTACGTCATGGAGCACGCGCGCGGCGACGGGCATCGCGCTGATGGTCATGACCGTCGCCATGAACAGCGCGAACACGATGCGTTGAGCGGGGTTGACCATATAGCGTGCCGGCAGGAAGACGACCGCGGCGAACGCGAGGGCCATCGGAATGATGATGTCGGACACGGCGATGATGAGCGCGCTGCCCCGCTGCCGCCACGCGATCGAGAAATCGATCTCAAGGCCCGTATCCAGCAACAGGAGCAGTACGCCTACCCATGCGACGGTGTCCAACATGGTCTGCTGGATGGCGTCCGGCGGGAAGAGAATCGCCTGCGCCTGCGGCAGGAGCCGGCCGAAGATGGTGGGGCCTAGGACGATGCCTACCAGGATCTCCGCCGTCAGCGCCGGCTGCTTGTGCCGTTGAAACAACGCGCCCAGCCCGCGCGCGCAGCCCATGAGGACGAAGACTTGCACGAGAAAGAGGAGGATGTGCGATTCGTCAAGGTAGTGCATAGGCGTTCCCGATCCCGCGCGTTTCGGGGAGCGTACCCGATTCCGAACGCCGGGTAAAGTCAAAGGTCGCACGGGCGCAGACCGGCGACGTGTCCGTCTCGCCGTTCAGGCAACCGGCTGCCCCTGGTTTTATGCTTGGCTTCCCGTCTTGGTCTCATGTAGGATGCCGTGTTTGCAGGGGACCGGAGCACTCATTCGGGTACGGGGCGTGGTAGTGGGGGATACTTGGGGATACATGAGCAACAGCGCCTACCGTGAGGGCCCGCGATTGCTTCTGACCGCTCCGTTCAAGCCGTACGGCGTCCGCACCCGCTGGGCCGAGGCGGACGGCATGCAGATGGAGTTGTGGAACAACCAGATCACGCGCGAGCAGGGCGTGCATTCGATGCGGGCGAATTTCTGGACGTTTCCCCTCTATTTCCTGGCGGAGAACATCTCGGTTCCCACAACCGTCATGGATTTCCCTTCCTGGCGTGCCTTTGTGCGCGAGTTGCGCAAGGGCTACACGCATGTGGGCATTTCGTTCATTCAGACGAATGTGCTGAAGGTGAAGCGCATGGCGGAGTTCATCCGCAAGCGGTTCCCGGGCGTCAAGATCCTGCTGGGCGGGCACGGCACGATGCTGCCCGATCTCGACCGGCTCGTGCCGCACGATTCGGCGTGCCGCGGCGAGGGCATCCGGTGGCTGCGGCGCTATTTCGGGGAAGAGCCGGGAGCGCCGATTCGCCATCCGCTGCTGCATGGCGTGGCGCGAAAGATCGTCTACGGTTTCAGAACCCGGACGGATGACAGTTCCATCCTCTTTCCCGGGCTCGGCTGCACCAATCGCTGCTTCTTCTGTTCAACCTCCAGCCTCTACGGCGGGCAGTACGTGCCGGTGCTTTCGACGGGCCGGAGCATGTTCGAGCTCTGCCGCCGGATCGAGGACACGTTCGGCATCCGTGAATTTGCGGTGATCGACGAGAATTTCCTGTTCGATCCCGAGCGGGCGACCGAGCTGCTGGCGCTGATGGAGCGGCACGGCAAGACCTACAACTTCGCCATCTTTTCTTCGGCGCAGAGCATTCGGCGGGTGGGTGTGGAGTTCCTCGTGCGATTGGGCGTGTGCGCGGTCTGGATGGGGATCGAGACGCAGGCGGATGTCTTCGAGAAACTCAGGGGCATCGACACGCGCGCGCTCGTGAACCGACTGCAGGCGAACGGCATATCGGTCATTTCCTCCTCGATTCTGTTCATGGAACACCACGATGCGGACGGGCTGAACCGGGATATCGACTGGGCGATCGGGCACGGGTCGGACATGCACCAGTTCATGCAACTCACGCCGCTGCCGGGCACGCCGTTGTTCGCACACTACACAGCCCAAGGCCGTATGATCGCCAACTTCCCCTATGCGAAAATGAGCGGTCAGCAGGTGCTCAATTTCGCGCACCCGCACTTTCGGTCCGAAGAGGCGCGGGAGCTTACTCGGGCGGCTTTCCGCCGCAAGTATGACCGTGACGGGCCGGGCATCATCAACATGGCGCGGACGGCGCTTTGGGGCTATGTGCGCGCCGAGCGGAATGCGGCGCGGAGGCGGCGCCTTGGCCTGGGGTGGGATGCGTACGCGCGCTCCTATGAGCCGGCCGGGGAAGCGCCGGTGGATTCGTACATGGCGCGACGAACGGCGATGCTGCGCCGGCGCGCCGCGGAGTTTCGCCCCTTGCTCTGGAGCGCGTACGTGTTCGCGCCGAACAGGCGGACGCGCCGGAAATGCGCGCGCCTGATTGCCGCGCATCGCCGCTATCTTGGGCGCTGGTCGTCTGGCGACACCGCGCGATCGCTGCTGCTGTTGACAACAGCCGCTCTGGAAGCCCTGCGCATAGCCGCACGCCGTGTCTGTGGGCGAGGGGAATTGGTGCGGCAACCGCCGACTCGGCGCATGGAATACCGTAAGCAGGAGCATGGCCCGCGCGACTCAACCTGGAACGGAAAAGAGCGGAAGAGCCGGGACAGGGGGTGCGGGCATGCTGGCAGAAAGCCTTCCTTGGTTGCTGAACACGCTGGTGGGCTCGGCCTTACTGCTGTTCGGGCTCTGGCTGCTGAGCGTGCGGCGCCGGGACGCCGGGCTGGTCGACGTCGGCTGGACGGTTGGCGTCGGGTTGGCCGGCGCCTACTATGCGCTGTTCGGGCCGGGTTGGCCTTTGCGGCGCGCGATCGTGGCGCTCATGATCGGCGCGTGGGCGTTGCGGCTGGCCGCCTATATCGTGACCGACCGGGTCCTGCCGCCCGGTGAGGACGGGCGCTACAGGGCCCTTCGCGAATACTGGGGAAAGCGGGCCGACTTCTACTACTTCTTCTTCTTTGTCGGCCAGTGTACGCTGGTGGCTCTCTTCTCGCTGCCGTTCCTGCCGCTCGTCTGGAACGTGCAGGCCGGCCTGTCCGGATGGGAAATCGCAGGCTTGGCCGTCTGGGCCGTTTCGGTGGCCGGCGAGGTGATGGCCGATCGGCAGCTCGCGCGGTTCCGCGCCGACGCGGCGAATCGCGGCAAAGTCTGTCGCGTGGGCCTGTGGAACTACAGCCGGCATCCCAACTACTTCTTCGAGTGGCTGCATTGGTGGGCCTACGTGTTGATGGCTATCGGGGTGGCCGGCGGGTGGTTGACCCTGGTGGGGCCGGCGCTGATGCTGGTGTTCCTGATGCGGATCACGGGCATTCCCCACACCGAAAAGCGCGCGCGGCAAAGCCGCGGCGAGGCCTATCGCGAATACCAGCGTACCACGAGCATGTTCATCCCTCTGCCACCCCGGAGGAGGGCAACGTGATCCTCGTTGACGCAGCGGAAAAGGGATGGCTTCCGGACGCCGCGGTGCGTGCGGGAATACGGGCGCTGCACGGGCGAAGGCTGCGCGAGGAGCGCGCGCGCTGGGACGCCGCGGACGGGGACCGTCTGGCGGCTTTCATACGGGAACTGCGCGACAAGCCGATCGCCGTCAACACCGAGCAAGCCAACGCTCAGCACTACGAACTGCCCTCCGATTTCTTCCGACGCATGCTCGGTCCGCACAGGAAGTACAGTTCGGCGTACTGGCCGGAGGGGGTCGAACGGCTTGAGGAGGCGGAGGAGGCGATGCTGCGATTGACATGCCGGCGTGCCGGCATCGCGGACGGCATGCGGGTTCTGGATCTCGGGTGCGGATGGGGCTCGCTCACATTGTGGGTGGCCGCGCACTATCCGCGGGCGCAGGTGACGGCCGTCTCCAATTCCGAGTCGCAGCGCGAGACCATCCTCGATCGGGCCGCGCAGAGGGGGCTGGGGAACGTGCGGATCATCACGGCGGACATGAATGCCTTTGTGCCCGAGGGACGGTTCGACCGCATACTCTCCGTCGAGATGTTCGAGCATATGCGCAACCCCGAAGCGCTCATGAGGCGGGCCGCCCGGTGGCTGCGCCCGGAGGGGAAGCTGTTCGTGCATGTTTTCGCGCACCGTGACTACGCGTATCTCTTCGACATCTCGGGCGAGATGGATTGGATGGCCCGGCATTTCTTCACCGGCGGCATGATGCCGTCGCGGCGCTTGCTGCCGGCGTTGGATTCCGGGCTGTGCCCGGCGCGGGAATGGAGCGTCAACGGGAGACACTACGCCCGCACGCTCCATGCGTGGTTGGAGCGGCTGGATGCGCAGCGGGAGGCGATCCTGGCCCTGTTCCGCACCGTCTACGGCAACGAGGCGGGGCGCTGGTTTCGGCGTTGGCGTTTGTTCCTGATGGCATGCGAGGAGTTGTTCGGCTATGAGCACGGCAACGAATGGTTCGTGGCGCACTACCTGTTCGAACAGGCGACGTGTTGAATGCCGGCGGCACAGCGCGGCGCGGTGGCTGTTGACGGGCGCCGTTCCGATGCTGGCTGTATGGGCGGCGGCGGCGAACGCGCAACCGGTACCTATCGTCTCGGTCGCCGGGCGGCGCATCCCCTCCGTCCGCATGGCGGAGGGGACGCGTTTTTCGCTGCACGGAGCGGGGGTCCTCAAGAAAGGCCTCATCCTCAGCGTCTACGCGGCCGCCCTCTATCTGCCCGAGGGCACGGCCCCGGAACGTGTGCTCGAGGACGTTCCGAAACGCCTGGAGGTTCACTACCTGCATCGGACGCCGAAGCGGCTCATGATCCGGACCGCCGAGGAAACGCTTGCCCGCAACTTCAGCCCGGCCCAGTTGGAGGCGCTGCGCCCGAACATCGACCGCCTTCACGCGGCGTACGAGGACGGGCGCAAAGGCGGCATGGCGGCGTTGACCTACACGCCGCGGGGCGGTATGGTCTTCTCCATTGACGGGCGGGAAAAGGTCCGCATTGCCGGCGCCGAGTTCGCGGCGGCCTATCTGCGGGTCTGGCTGGGCAACCCGCCCAACAGCGAGACCGTCAAACAGCAACTCCTCACGAAATGGAAGAGGTGACACGATGCCTGCTCTGCTGACCGTACTCCTGATTCTGGGGCTCGTTCTGGGCATGTGCGGGTGCCGCTCGGCGCCCGGCCCGCAATCGGCGGCACATGCGCTGTATCACGAAGCGCTGGCCCGCACGGCGCGCCCGGAAACGGACGCGCGGTTGGATCCGGAAGCCGAACGCGCCGCCATCGAGCGGTTCAACGCGTTCTACCGCGTGTACTCGGTGGAGAGCATTCGCGCGGGCGTGCGCGATGTGTACGCGCAGGACGCGTACTTCGGGGACCCGTTCCAGGGCGTCAGCGGCATCGACGCGATCGAGTCGTACTTCGTCAACATGGCCGAGCCGGTCGAAACGTGCACGTTCGATATCGAGGGCGTGGACCGGGCCGGTGCCGAATACTACTTCCGCTGGACGATGAACCTGGAGGTCAAGCGCGCCAGGGGCGACCTGATCCGGGCGCCCGGCGTGTCGCACGTTCGGTTCGGCCCTGACGGAAAGGTGATCTTCCAGCAGGACTACTGGGATGCCAGCGTGTTGTTCGAGCGTTTGCCGCTTGTCGGGCCGCTCACTCGCTGGGTGAAGCGACGGTTGGAGTGACGTCTGAACACCCGCACGAGAACAAGGTAGGCCAGGATCCCTATCGGCACGCAGACCGCCGCCCATCCGCTCACCGCATGCCCAACGGACTTGCCCAGTGTCGCCAGCGCGTCCCACACACCGCTCCGAAACATCGCGGCGATTTCGCGGGAAGAGAGGGGCAGCGGCGTGGCGCCGTACAGCCATTCCCCGATCCGCATGAACGGCAGGATCATCACGAGCTGCGCGCCGGCGAACAGCCAGTTCACCGCCTGAATGGCCGGCAGGTTCAGATGCAGCAGAATGGCCACGGCCGTGCAAATGAGGGTCGTTGTCCCTACGATCGGAAACAGGGCAATCCCGGCGCCCAGCACGATGCAGAGCGCTATCTGGCTGGGGCTCGTGCCCTGTGTGACCAGCCGTTTGATGGGGATCAGCACGCGCTCCCGCGGGCCGCGGCGCGGCGTCCGGGGCGGGGCGGTTGCGTCAGTCTTCATGCAGCGCCTTCTCGATGGCTTTCACCAGTTCCGGGGCGTCGGGCTCCGTGCGGCTGCCGAATCGAGCGACCACGCGTCCTTGCCGGTCTGCCAGGAACTTGTTGAAGTTCCAGGTGATCCGCCCGGCAAACTCGGGATTCGACTCCTTGCCCGTCAGCCACGCGTAGAGCGGGTGCTGATCACGGCCGCGCACGCGGATCTTCGAGAACATCGGAAAGGTCACCCCGAAATTGACCGAGCAGAACTGCTGGATTTCCGCGTTCGTGCCCGGCTCCTGCTTCAGAAAATCGTTGGACGGAAAGCCCAGCACGACCAGCCCGCGATCCGAATAGGTCTCGTAGAGTTTCTGCAAGCCCCCGTATTGCTCGGTGAACCCGCAACGGCTGGCCACGTTCACGATTAGCAGCACCTTGCCCTTGTAGCGGGAGAGCGGCGCCGGCTTGCCGGAAATATCGTCTGCGCTGAAATCGTGTACGGTCTTCATCGCTGCACCTCCCAAGGCCAGGGCCGGTATCAGGCACAACCCCGCCGATCGTATCCGAACCCGTGTTGAGTGTGACATTTTTCTTCCTCCTGTCCAAGAACTGTCGGCGTGGGCTCCGCGGCGCTTACAGGCGGGCCGCCGGAGTGCAGGTTGATCCGCAAGTCCTGGCTTGTGCCGTCTGTGGCGTTGCATTCGGTGCCCAACTGCTCTAGGATGGCGCCGAATCTCCTGTGCGGGAGGAGCAACCCATGAAGGAATCCGGTCATAGAATTGCCGTGGTCGGCGCCGGGGTGGCGGGTCTGACGGCGGCCTACATTCTGCAACGCCGTCACCACGTGACGGTGTTCGAGAAGAACGATTATCTCGGCGGCCACACCCATACCCTCACGCTGGCGGCCGGCCCCGACAAGGGCCTGCCGGTCGACACGGGGTTCATCGTGATGAATCACCGCAACTACCCGCTGCTGACTCGCCTGTTCGAGCAGTTGGACGTGACGCTGCAGGACAGCGACATGTCGTTCAGCTACTGGGACCGGCACAGCGGGCTGCAGTACGCGGGGACGAACCTGAACACGCTTTTCGGACAGCGCCGGAACGTGGTCCGGCCGGCCTTCTATCGCCTGCTGCGTGACATTCTTCGGTTCTATCGCCAGGCGACGGCCGACCTGGCACGAGGCTCGGCGGGCGATGTGACGCTGGGCGAATACTTGCGGCAGGGCGGCTTTTCCGAGGCGTTTGTGCGCCACCACATCGTCCCTATGGGCGCGGCCATCTGGTCCACGCCCTGCGCGGAAATGATGGACTTCCCGGCGCTCAGCTTTCTGCATTTCTTTCGTAATCACGGGCTCCTCTCGTTGAAGGACCGCCCGCAATGGCGGACCGTCACGGGCGGCAGCCACACCTATGTGGCGAAGATGGTCGAACGCATGACCGTGGACATACGGCTCAACGCCCCGGTCGCGCAGGTGAGCCGGCGGCAGGCCGGCGTGCGGGTGACGGTTGCGGGCGCCGCGCCCGAGACTTTCGACGGCGTCGTTATCGGCGCGCATGCGGACCAGGCGCTCGCCATACTCGAGAACCCGACGGAAGCGGAACGGGTTCTGCTCGGGGCCTGGCGGTACCAGATGAACCGCACGGTGCTGCATACCGACGGCGCGGTCATGCCGCCGCTTCGGCGCGTGTGGTCCTCATGGAACTACACGCGAGAGGGGCGCGATGACCCCGATGGGCCGGCGACGTTGTCTTACTGGATGAATCATCTGCAGAGGCTGCAGGCCGGCCGCGACTATTTCGTCTCGCTCAATCGCACGCAGGCGTTTCCGGCCGAGTCGGTTCTGGCCGAGATGGATTACGCGCATCCGACGTACACCCGCGAGTCGATGGCCTCGCAGCAGGAATTGCCGGCGCTGAACGGCGCCGACCGCATCTGGTTTTGCGGCAGCTACTTCGGGTACGGCTTCCATGAGGATGGCGCGCGCTCTGGCGTCGAGGTCGCGCGCACGTTCGGGCTCGATTTGTAGAAGATCGCCTTGAAAAATGAGCAACGGCGCTCCAGACCATGCGCGGAACGGCGGGGACGAGGTGCGCTCACGCCTCTATGTGGGCCAGGTGATGCACGCGCGGTTCCTGCCCGTCGCGCACCGGTTCATGTACCCGGTGTACGTCTATGCGCTGGATCTGGACGAACTGCCCGTGCTGGACCGGCAGGTGGCGGGGTTCGGCTACAACCGCTTCGCGCCGGCGGCCGTGCACGACAAGGATTACCTGCGCGGCAACGGGAACGTCAAGGAACGCCTGCTCGCGTTCCTGCGGACGCGCGGCTGCGGCGACGGTATCGCGCGGGTCGAGGTGGTCACGATGCCCAGGTTTCTGGGGTACGTGTTCAACCCCGTGAGCTTCTACTACTGCTACCGCGAAGACGCTTCCCTGCGTTGTGCCGTGGCGGAGGTGAACAACACCTTCGGCGAACGGCACCTGTACATCCTCGACGAGCCGCTCGGCGAGCCGGGCCTGTATCCGGTTGAATACCGCCAGGAGAAGCAGTTCCACGTCTCGCCATTCAACGACATGGCCGGCCACTATGTGCTGAGTTTCTCGGAACTGGGCGCCAAGATGCGGATCGGCGTGACGCTCTATCGTGGCAAAGAACGTGTCTTCTCCGCCGCGCTTTCGGGGCGGGCGGTGGTTTTGAATTCCGAAAATCTGCGCCGGACCCTCCTGCGTTATCCTCTGACGGCGGTGCTGACGTTCCCGCGCATTGTCTGGCAGGCCGTCAAGCTGGCCTATCGCAAACGCCTGCCGGTCTACCACAAACCCAATCCGTCCAGCCCCATGACCATCCGGGTGATTCCGCCGTCAGGTCTGCAGGCCCGCTGCATGCGCCGGGTCCGGGCCCTCCTTGCCCGGCTCGAGAAGGGCCGCCTGCGCGTGACGCTGCCTGACGGCGTGGAATGGGATTTCAGAGGGGCTGCCCCCGGCCGCGAGTGCGCTCTGTCGGTGCGCAACTACGCGTTCTTCACGCGAACGGCATTCGGCGGCGATATCGGGTTCGGCGAGTCGTACACGGCCGGCGATTGGGCCTGCGACGATTTGCCCGGCCTGCTCGGCCTCCTCATCGACAACATGCCGGCGCTGGCGGCGGGGAATCTGAGCGGGGCGGCGCTGGTGCGCGCATGGAATCGCCTGCGGCACGCGCGGAATCGGAACACGCGCGCGGGCAGCCGCCGCAACATTCGAGCCCACTACGATCTCGGCAACGATTTCTACAGGCTGTTCCTGGACGAGCAGACCCTGACCTACTCGGCGGCTGTCTTCGAAAGTCCCGACCAGGCCCTCGGTGCCGCCCAGCAGCACAAGTGCCGGCGCATGGCCGATCTGGCGCGGATTACGGAGGCCGACCACGTGCTGGAGATCGGGTGCGGGTGGGGCGGGTTCGCTATCGAAACCGCCCGCCGGACCGGTTGCCGTATCACCGGCGTGACCATTTCGGACGCGCAACTGGCGCTGGCGCGCGAGCGGGTTGACGCCGCCGGTTTGAGCGACCGCGTGGCCATTGAGCTGTGCGACTACCGCAATCTCGAAGGAACCTATGACAAGATTGTCTCCATCGAAATGCTCGAAGCCGTCGGTCACGCCTATTTCGGCGCGTTCTTCGCCGCCTGTGACCGTGTGCTGAAACCGGGCGGGCTGCTCGCGTTGCAGGTCATCACCCTACCCGACGAACGGTACGACGCCTATCGCGCGAACCCCGATTGGACGCAGAAACATATCTTTCCCGGCGGGCTTCTGCCGTCAATGCGCGCGTTGGAGCAGGCGATTCAGGCGGCGTCGGCGTTTCAGGTCGAGCAAACGGAGAATGTCGCCGCGCACTACGCGCGTACGCTCAGGCTTTGGCGCGAGCGGTTCAACGCGCGTGCGGGGGACATGCAGGCCATGGGGTTCGACGACACGTTCCGCCGGAAGTGGAACTACTACTTCTCCTACTGCGAAGCCGGCTTCGCCGCCGAGTACATTCACGCTTTGCAGATGCGGCTGCGGCGGGGGTGAGCATGGCGAGGGGCGACGGGAAGAAGGTCGTTCCGCTCCGCTCAGTGACCCGGTGACGCCATGACCGGGTGACGCCGGGGTACACGGGCGCCGGCGTCACCGAGTCAACGCGTCACCGAATCCTGATCACCGGCGCCGGCCCGGCGCTACTCTTCCTCCAGCCACACGCGTGCGCGGTAGAAGACGAGGCCGCCGGCGAGGCCGTTGGTGTAGTAGACTGTGGCGCCGTTGCCGGGGACGCGGTCGTAGCCGGGCACGGTCAGCCAGGATTGTGCGCCGGCCAGCAGGTCGCAGGCCTGCAGCGTGTAGTAGCGGCTGTAGCCCAGGTAGCCGGTCCCGGCGGCGGCGACGGTCGGCAGTTCCACGATCACGCCGGTACCGGAGCGCGCGATCCGGAGCGCGAGGTAGCTGGTCCGCCGGGCGGGGTCGGTGCCGGCGATCCATTCGTCGATGTTCAGGAATCCGTCGCCGTCATAATCGCCGTCGAACGGCTGGCCGGCCCCGAGCAGGCGCAGGGTTTCCCAATCGTCGGGCATCCCGTCCTTATCGGTATCGTCGGTCGAAGGCAGGCTGCTGCCTTCGACGACGGCGAGCTCGACGTCGATCCCGCAATCGCTGCTGCCGGCGAGTGAGGCGTTGAAGACCTGCACGGCGACCGCGTTATCGGCGGCCAGCGCCGGCAATGTTTCGCCTGATAGAGTCGCGGCCCAGGTCGAGCACTGGCTGGCGGTGGCGGTGCTGTCGTGTGCGACGAACTCGCCCGCGGCGCCGGCCACGTTCTGGCGATGGACCTCCTGGCCGTTGATCCAGAGAATGAACCCGTCGTCGAAATCGACGTTTACGTTCAGTTCGCTGACCAGCCGCGGGTCGGCGAGAGTGAAGGTTCTGCGCAGGAACACGGAGCTGTAGTTCCCCTGCATGTCGAGAACGGTCACGATCGGCGCCATGTTCGGCGTGCCGTAGCCGATCGGTGCGCCGCCGGCGGCCCAGCCGCTGTCGTCGAACGCGGCCGTGCGCCAGCGCGAGGCCGGGTCTGCCTCCGCACTTGTGCCTGCCCGGTACTTCCAGGCTGCGCCTTTGCAGATCTTGACGATGCGGGCCGGCCCGCCGCTTCCGCGCACGGCCTTGAGCCGGATCGCGTTCACGTAGCGGCCGCCGTTCGCGCTGGTCATGGTGACGGTCATGTCGCCGTCGGCGCCCGGGCTGATATCGCTGAACTGGACGACCTCGCCGGCGATCGTGTTCCAGCCGACGTGCGACTCGGCGGTATCCTGCGGCAACGCGGTGCTGCTGACGAGCACGCCGGCGCTGCTCGTGTTGGTGAAGGCGGCGACGTCGGTGATGATGAACTGTCCCGTGCGCGCCGTATAGCCGGGTTCATTGCGGTTCCCGAACAGCGTGATTTCGTAGCGATGGGCGGCGTTCAGACCGGTGAACGTCATGGTGATGTCCCCGCCGGAGGCCAGCCCGGTTCCGCTCACGATCGAGCCGAGTCCGAGCAGGTCGTGTGCGGGCGTGCCCGGATCGGCGTCCGCGCCCTGGGCCGGGTACCCGCTGCTGTAGGTGCCGCCGCTGAGCGTGAGCGAGACGCCGACCCCGGCGCCGTCGGCATAGTCGACCAACTCGCCGCTCGTCTGCCAGCCGTTCACCGCGAAAGGCGAGTAAGTGGTGATGTGCGTGTCAGGCTGTGGCGGTTGCCAGTTCAGGTCGTTATAGGCGACGAAGAGCACGTCGTCGTCGAGGATCGTGCACGTGTGGACGGCGGGCGAGCCGACGACGGCGCCGGCGGGAGCGGGGTTCGCGAGCGTGACGGTGACGGTCTCGTTGTCCTCCTCCGCGATGTCGTCCAGGACCGTGAGTGCCACGCTCAGCGCGGTCTGGCCTGCGCCGAACGTGAGCGTGCCCGCGACATTCAGATAGTCGGCACCTGCGGTCGCGCTGCCGCCCGTGACCGCATAGTCGACGGTCACCGTGGCGCTGGAGGCGGAACTGAGTTCGACGGCGAGCCATACGGTGCCGTCGGATTCGCGCGCGTTCGAACTGGGCGCGCTGAACCGCACCGAACGCGGCTGGAACGTGAACGTGGCTGTAGCGACCGGGCTCGGGTTCCAGCCGCTCTTCCAGGCCCTCGCCTTGACCTCGGTCGTGACGCCCACGGCGAATGCGCCGCTGTAGAGCGTGGCGCCTGCCGTCGGCGTGCTGCCGTCGGTCGTGTAGCGGATCTGCACCCCGGCGGTCGTGTTCGAAATGGTGACGGCGACCGGGTCGGAGAACGGGCCGCCGTTCGGGTGGATGGTGGGCGGTTCCAGGGTAGGCAGGCTGGCGAGAGCATAGGTGAGCTTCGCGTCCCAGACGATATCGGTGCTGCCTGGCCCGGCTTGGTGCAGCTCGACCGCGAGCAGGTTCTTGCCCCGCACGAGCTTGTCCTTGTGCGCGGTCAGATCGATACTTTCCTCCCAGCTTGCCCCCGCGTGGCTCTGGGCCCAGTTCGTGTAAGCGATGGGCCCGCCGGTGTCCATGTACTTGCGAAGCACTTCGACGCCGTTGACGTACGCCGCGAACCCGTCGTCGTAGCGGGCGGCGAACATCAGATCGGTGATGTCGGCCGGGTCGTCGTTGACGGAGAACTCCTTGCGGAAATAGGTGGTGGGGTGCTTGGCCGCCGGGTTCGGCCCGTAGGGCACGAGCGTTGTGATCTCCAGCGCGGCCGGGTCATCGGCGTACCCGAGCGCGGCATCGCCCCCGGGCCAGCCGGCGTCGTTATAGGCGCTCGAGCGCCAGGCGGTACCGAGATCGATTCCCGCCGCATGATACTTCCAGGCGGACCCGGCGAGCACCGCCAGGCCGGTTTCGAAGGTGTTGGCGGCGCCGGGCGTGCCGCCGATATTTCCGGTGCGCCAATGCAGCGGGTCGCTGCCGTAGGCCTCGGGCGGGTGCCGTTCGAGCGAGGGCCCCTTGCCCGCCGCCTCGGTCGGCCATGGGCTCTTGTCGTTGTAGCAAACCTTCTCGAGGAAGACGTCCGGGTCGGTGACGGGGGCGTTCGGTCTTTCGAGCCGCAGCCCTTCGCCCGTGTTGCCGAGATCGAAGTTGTGCCCGAGCACCGGGACGCCCGCCGCCATGCCGTGCGCGGCTCTGAAGGCGGCGGGGCTGACGGTGGCGTTCGTATCGACGAGCACCAGATAGCCGCCGGCCTGCACGACGGTGCCTGCGGGGAAGACATAGCTGCCCGCACCCTCCAGGTCCCAGCCGCCGATGTCGACGTTCTGGCCGCTGATATTCTTGAGTTCCACGTACTCAACGCCGGGTTCGGGCGGGTCGTACATGATCTCGTTGATCACGATCGGGCCGAGCTGTGGGCCGCTGTTCGCACGGCCCAGCGTGCGGGCGGCCATGACCGCGAAATCGAGCCCTTCGCTCGTCTGATGGCGGCCCACGCAGACCCCATTCGCGGTGGCCGGCAGGTTCAAGCCGATGAGGAATCCGGTCAGGTGCCCGCCCGCGCCGGCCGCGAGGTAGACATTTTCGGAGCCGTCCTCTTTGATGCCGAACCCGAACGGGTTGGCCGCGTTCATCTGGTGGAAGACCACATAGCCGTAGGCGGGCACGACGGTGCCGGCAGGGATCTGGAACTTCTTGAGAGTGTAACCCGCGTCCGGATTCAGGCGGTCGAACGAATCGCTGAGGTACCAGCCGCCGATATCGATCGGACTGTCGCCCGTGTTGTACAGTTCGATGGCGTCGCCGGTTGTCAGGTCGGAATGCGCAAGCACTTCGTTGATCACGATGCCGAGCCCGTAGGCGGGTGCGGGGTCTGCCGCGCCCGGCGAGCCGTGCCGGTGGGTGCTCGCGCGCCAGTTTGCCGGGTTGTCCGGGTCGCCCGCCGGGTTGACGTTCACCAGCGAGTAGCCGAGCCCGTCGGCGGCGAGCGGCCAGAAGCCGAGGTCGCGTTCGGTCATGTTCAGTTCGCGATCCTCGTACTGCACCGAGAGGACCGTGTTGCCGGCCGGGTCCTTGACCCGCAACTTTTCGCCGTCGTTGGCCAGACTGCCAGCATAGGTGCCGTGCCAGGGCACGCCCGGGTAGCGGCTTGCGAACGCGGCCGGGTTGCGGCACAGCACCAGATAGGCGCCCGCTTCCACCCGGGTCCCCGCCGCGAAGACGTAAGGGCCGACCCCCTCGACCTCGAAACCAGACAGATCGATAACGGCGCCGCCGGTATTTCGGAACTCGATGAACTCGAAGTCGTCCGCCGCATAGGCGGGGTCGAGCGGATCGTCGTCCGCGGGGTGGTACATGAGTTCGGTAAGGCGCAGGTCGCTTGCGGCGAACGCGACGTGGAAGGTCGCCTCGTTCAACGCGCTCCAACTGCTGCCGTTGCGGGCGCGGGCCTTGACGTGGGTGGTTCTGTTGATGGTGACGGTACAGGGCGAGGCGCCGGAGACGGCCGAGCCGTTCACTGCGCCGCCGATCAGGCGCGGGTCCGTACCGTCGGTCGTGTAGGTGATCGTGCCGGCCGGCGCGCTGATGTGAAGTTGGAAACCCGCGGCTACTTCGCCGCCGTGCCGGTCGAAGCTTGGCGCGGTCACGCTCGGGTAGAGGCCCTGGTTTCTGAACTGCTGCAGGACGTTCGCCGAGCGGGTGGGGAACCAATCGTCGAGCAGGTGCTGCTTGAAGGCGCGCCAGGTCGCGCGCGTGCGCGGCGCGTCGGCGTAGGCCGCGATGGTGTCGCCCCATCGGGCCGACTCCGCGACGATCGCCAGATCGATCTCGGCGGCGGCGGCCCGGTAGCGGTCCGCGCATGCCGCGGGGGTCAACAGGCCGCCGTTGAAGAAATAGCGGTGCACGCGGTCGCCGAACTCGCGCTTGTATTCCGCGTTCGCGCGCAGCCGTTCGTGCAGGCCTTGTACGCCGACGGTTCCCGAGATGTCGGTCGTCAGCCCGGCGTCGGCGCTCATCTCCATCGTGAACTCATAGTCCCAGACGAAGAATGTGAACTGCGGGTCGCCCGCGTGCCGGTTCCGGGTCTTGCGGCCCGCGCGCCAGTTGTTGCCCGTGGTCCGGCTGTAGACCCAATCCAGGTTCGGGCCCCAGATCTCGAAGATGTGATAGTCCATGAATTGGGTGACATCGAGCCAGTCGCGCATCTTCTCGTAGTTGGCCGTCAGGGCCAGGTTGTTGTTCTTCGCGAAGCTCTCCATTTCGTTCCAGGCCGTGGCGTCGCCGCCGACGATCTGTTTGTTCTGTTTGAGGACGTCGTAGTCCTCTTTCTCTCCGCCGTAGAAGGTGGCCATGAACGACTCGTTCGGCTTATGCACGACGTTGTAGATGCCCCAGTAGTAGCCGTTGATGTAGACGTGCATCCAGCGCCCGTGCGAGGCCACGTGGCCCGCTTCCTGCTGCAGGCGCCGGCCCCATTCGTCGCGTATGAATTGGGCCCGGATCCCGTATTCGGCGTTCATCCACGAGGCCGACCAGCGGTCGTTGCCGGCGCCGCGCAGCCGCAGCCCGTCGAACCGGTCGACCTCCACCGTATCGAAAACCTTGTACCGCAGTTTGCTCGCCCCGTAGGCGCTGCGGAAGAAGAGGTTGAACTGCTGCTTGTTGTCGGTCCAGCCGACATGCCCGCTCATGCCGCCCGGCCCGCACCCGCAATCGATCTGGAATCCCTGTTTCCCGTCGGGATGAATGAGTTCGGTCGAGACCTCCGCCTCATAGCCGTCGGCTACGCTCTTTGCGTCGAGAATGTCGGCCGGCCTGCCGACGATGGACAGGGTGGGGATGGCGAGCAGCGAATCGGTGAGGAGCGGGCCGTATTCCGGATCGTTCACAATGGCCGGGTCCATCCCGTCGCGTGCGGCGTTCGGGCCGGTCTGGGCCAGAATGTCATGGGCGAAGATGTAGGTCTGGGTATCGACGTCGGTCGGCGCGTCGCCGCCCTTGATCGCCAGCGCGCGCAGGCAGGTCGTGGTGGCGATGGGCACAGCGGTGTTCGTGCCGCCGATCGTTCCGGCGGTTGCGGACGGCTTTGTGCCGTCGGTCGTGTACCGGATCGTTGCGCCGGGCGTCCGCGTGCTGATCGTGACGGTGAACGCGGCGTCATAGAATCCGCGATCATGACTGAACCGCGTATCGGCGACCGCGGTGACCAGCCGCGCGTCGAAATGGAAATCGGAGCTGCCGCGCGTCACGTTGAACGCCTGCACGGCAAGCACGTTCACGCCGTTGACGAGCAGGCGTGCCGGGTCCTTGTCGATGGAGAACGTGCGGAAAGTGTCTGCCGGATGATCGTCGTCGGCCAGCGCGTTGTAGACGGCGTCGGCGGGCGCGTTGTCGTCCGCTACGCGTTCGCCGTTTATCCAGGCGACGAATCCGTCATCATACTGCGCCTGCAACTGCAGGGCGCTGATCGCGGCGACGTCGGCGACGGTGAACTGCCGGCGCAGGAACACGCAGGAGTAGTTGTTCTGCATGTCCAGTAGCGTGCCGCCGGTCCCCGTCCCGTACCGGAACGGGGCGGCGCCGGTGGGCCAGGCCGCGTGATCGAAGCCGTTGGTTCGCCATGCGGTGCGGTCGGTTGGCGAGGCCTCGGCGGTGCCCTTCGCGTAGCGCCAGCCCGAGGCCGTGGAATTGACCAGCGTGGCGGCGCTTGCAGTGCCCGCGGTGAACAGCGTGAAGAGGCATGCACAGCGGATGATCTTGTTCGCGTTCGACATGGTTTCTTCCTTTCTTGATGCAACGGGACCTCGGAACGGGCGTTTCCAATGACTATTTTCGCCGCAGCCGGGATCCTGACAGGTTTTTCGCAGGTGGCTCAAAGGCTCTGAAAAGAGGGGCTCTTCTGAAGAGGGAGCGCGACGGCTGCTGTGCAGCAGCGCCCGACCCGCCGCGCTGCGCCGGATATGACGAGGAGGAAACTCTGTTCCGCCACGGGCGGACAGGCTGTAAGCGCCGCTTGCCCGCCGAAGCCCTGGGCGTAGGTGGGTCGTAAGCTTGTCGATCCCGCCGCTGCGGCGGGGGTTCTCGAGCAAGTTCCCGAGTAAGTTCTCGAGCAAGTTGGATCAGTGGCCGGCTTCCCGCACCGGTACGGGCTGTCCGGGGCTGGGGCCGGCCTGGAAATTGCGGCGGATCTCTTCGTAGGACAGTGCGCGGCCGTAGACGGCGGCCAGATAGAGATTCCCGACCCACGGCCGTCTGCCCTGCGGTTCGTTGGCGAGGGAGAGGAAGGCGGGCAGCGCCCATTTTCGGAAGTGGCCCTTTCGGGTGCGCAGGCCGAGTGCTCGCGTGGTCAGGTTGAAATCGGCCTGGGCCCAGAGCCGGTCCTGGCCGTTGATCATGAAGCGCAGTTCGCCGTTGGACGCTCTGGCCAGCACGAGGTGGGTCAAGGCGGGCGTGACGGAGTTAGCCTCGGTCAGGATTTCGGTCGGCTCGTTCTCCGGGCTGTCGGCGGTACGCAGCCGGGCGCAGTACCACGGGCCCGGTATGGTTGGGTTATGCACGCGCAGGTTGTAGGTGCCGAGCATGGCGCATTCTTCGCCCGGCGCCGCGCTCGTCGCGGGACCGATGGCGAGGATTCTGGCCGGCCCGAGCTGGCTGGTCTGCCAGGTCTGGATCCACAATTCCAGCGTGATTTCATTGCCGGTTTGACACGCGCGGACGATCTTGTCGGCGGGCTGTTCCGAGACAATCCGGGCCGGCTCGCTGACCCGCAGCCCGCCGCCCGGCATCCATTGAACGGCGCGCGGGTCCAGAACGCGCAAATTCAGCGGCCTGCCGACCCCGGCCACGTCGTGCACGACCGAGCCTCCGGTCTCGCGGAACGTATACAGGGCGAGCAGCCCCTGCGTCACGCGCGCCGGGCTGGCGGACGGGCGGGTGACGGCCGTCTGCTTCATGCCGATTCGCACCGACTCGCCGTCGTGCAGGCGCACGCTTTCGCCCGTATGCCGGTTCGAGGCGTCGACGCGCCCTTCGTGCAGGTCGACCTGCGTGGCGTCGGGATCAACTCTGAGGGTCAGGCGGGTGCCGCGCACGACGACCAGCGCGTGCGGGGTGGTGAAGGCCATGGGTGCGCCGGGCGTCTGCGCGGCCATCACGCCCTCGAGCGTGCCGCGCTGAAGCCGGACTTGTTTGCCCGGCGCATCGCGCCCGAGCGTGAGTGTCGTGCCCGCGCTGAGCGCCAGGCTGCTCGCCTCGCCCGCGTAGCGGAGCGACAGCCCCCCGTTAGGCGCCGTGCGCAGTTCGTCCTCCGCCAGCAGGGCCTGGTCCGGCCGCGCGGGCCTGTCCACGCCTGCGCGGCTGACGACGGCATCACGCGCGGCCGTCACGATGGCGAGCGGCGGCGCCAGGCGCAACTGGCCGAGCTGCCGGGTGAACACGTACCCGCCGACAAGGATCAGCAGGCTGGCCGCCAGCAGAACCCAGTTCCGCATGGCCGGCGCCGGCGTTCGACGGTGCCGCCACGTCTCCGGCAGCCGGGGCGCGGGTACGGGCACGGCGGCGGCCCGCCCGCGCTCGTGCGTCTTGATTCGCGCCTCGACCTGAGCCGGCAGATCCGCGCTCGGCCGCACGGCGCCGAGTTGGAAGCGCAGCAGTGCGTCCATGCCCATCGCGGCGCCGAGCTCTCGCTGCAGGGATGCAGACCGGCGCAACGTCTGGAAGAAGGGCGACTGCTCGCCGCGTTCCAGCAGGTCGGCCACCTGCCCGGCATGGTCGGGTCCGCTCATTGCAGCCCACCCTCCCGCGCCAGCTCGCCGTCAATACAGGTCTTCAGCCCGCGCCGCGCGCGGGAAAGCCGCTGCCAGACGGCTTCGAGACTCATGCCGAGTTGCCGTGCAATTTCGCCCGCCGCTGTGCCCTGCGCGTAGAACAGCTCCACCACCTTGCGCGCCACGCCGTCCAGCTTCGTCAGGCACTGCGACAGCGCCGCGAGCCTGTCCTGCCAGATGTTGCGCCGCGTGCCGGCCGGCCGCGCGAACGAACGCTCAACCTGCTGCTCCAGTTGATCCAGTTCCATGAACGCGAGCCGCCCCGATTTTCGGCGGCGAGACCGCGCCAGATTCCGGGCTATCCCGCGCACCCACGCCCCGAAATCGCGGTCTTGCTCGAATGTGTCCAGCTTGCGGTACGCCACCACAAAGGCGTCTTGCGTCAGATCCTCCGCCTCGTGCCGGTCCTCCAGGAACGAGAGCAGATAGCAGAACACCATCTCGTGGTAGTCCCGGACCAGAATGCTGAACGATTTGTCCATGTGGGTGTCCTCTCGGTGACTATTCTCACGAAGCGACGGATCCTGACAAGAAAAAGCGGCGCGGTCCGCCATCCGGATTGCAGGCTGGCAAGGCCCCGGCGCCCCGGGCTGCGCCGGATTATTCCAGGGGGGGGGCGAGGAAGTTCGCGCAAGTTTTCGAGGAAGGCCTCGGGCCCACGCTAATTCGTGTGGGGCCGATACCGGCGGACGATCTCGCTCGGCGTGCTGCCCGAGAGCTTCCGAAACATGCTGGAGAAGGCCGGGGTGTGCTCGAAGCCCAGGCGCGCGGAGATTGCTTTCACACACAACGTGGTGTTTGAGAGCATATCCATCGCGAGAGCCATCCGACGCGGGTTGCGGTAGGTGTTGGGCGTCATGGAGTCAGCGCCTCTCCGAGTCCTGTTCGCCGGCAACGACGCGTCGGGAAAGAAGCCCTGTAGGCTTGCCTTCGCATGTGCCCTGTGGCATCATCCCGGCCATGTCGCAGGCCGACATGGCCTTTGTTCGCGGTAGCCACCTGAAACTTGGCTGACCCGGAGTTCCAATGGTCAGAGTTCTGACAATCGGCAACAGCTTCTCACGCAACGCAACACGGTACCTTGAAGAGATGACGGATGAAATCGTGCTCGGCAGGGCCGATTTCGGCGGGTGTTCCCTTGAGAAGCACTGGAATGTGGTCACGCAGTGCGATCTGCTGCCGGATGTGAAGCCTTACGATTTCCAGCTCACGGGGCAGGAGACGCCCGTCAACATGAACCTGCGGGAAATACTGGCCGCGGAGCCATGGGACTTTGTGACCCTGCAGCAGGTGAGCAGGCAGTCATGGCTGGCGGACACCTTCGAACCGTTTTTCGGCAATCTTCATGCGCTGGTCAGGGATCTGGCACCCCAGGCTCAGCCGGCCATCCATCAGACATGGGCCTACCGGATCGATTCACCTCAGATGGCCGAGTGGGAGATTACTCAGCAGAAGATGTTCGAAGACCTGAAAGCCAACTATGCCGCGATGGCCGGGAAGTATGAATTGCCGATCCTGCCGTCGGGTGAGGCCTTTCAGAAGGCGCGGAAGCACTTCAGGTATCGAGTGGACGGCACATTCGATTTCGAGAATCCCAAACCTCTGACGCTTCCCGATCAGACCGGCTCACTGAACGTGGGATGGCATTGGCGAACAGGGAACACGGCCAGCGGGAACGCGGAACTTCACATTGACGCCAACCATGGCAACGCGTACGGATGCTACCTGGGCAACTGTGTCTGGTATGAAGCCTTCACCGGAAGCAGGCCTTCCCGCAGCCCATTCGTGCCCGAGCAGATTCCTGCCGCGGACGCCGCCGCGCTTCAGCATGCGGCGCACCAGGCCGTGGAGGAGTACGGTGGGCCGCTCGTGTGAGGGTTGGCTTGCCGACAGTCGTACGCGTTTTGGCGTGTCCCGGCGCTCGCCTTTCGGCAATTGTGTTGTCCGCTGGCGGTCACGGCCGGGCACTATTCGGTGAACGTTGAACAAAAGAAGTGTCCGTTTCCGCGACGGATAGCCTACATGTTGTATTTCTTGAGGAGGGCACAATGCGACGCATGATGCTGAGTTGTGTGGCTGCGTGCGTGTGGACCGCCGTTCATTTGGCCGGCGCGGCAGGTGCGGCGGAGCCGGTGAACGTCGAGGCCGAGGACGGGCAGCTCACCGGGTGCCGGCGCGTGAAGATGGAAGCCGAACTGAAGCCCGAGAGCGGTTCGGGCTATGTCGTGTTCGACCCCGCGCAGGGCGGCGCGCAGACGCTGAGCTTCGTTGTCAAGAGCCCCTCCGAGGCGACGCGCACGCTCAAATTCACCTTTCACACGTACGGGAACGTGAAGGCGACGGTGCAGACGGGCGCGGGGCCGGTACGCCAATTCCGATTCGGCAAGGTCGATCGCAGGCAGTGGCGCCATGCCTACGCCGATTTGCGGTTCGAGAAAGGGCCCAACACGGTCCGCGTGAGCGTGGACGCGGGGCAGCCGGACATGCATAGGCTCTCCCTGGACAGTATCTTGGTCTATCCCGGTATTTATGACTCGAAAGCCGCGCGCAAGCGCAAAGTGCCGGACTGTATCCCCGCGGAACTGGCGGACGACAAGGCGCGGCTCACCCAGATTAAGGAGTCGGACAACGCGTTGTACCGCCAGGGCTTTCTCGACGTCACGCTCTACAACGGCTGGCGCGGCCATGCCGTGGATCCGAAGGGCGTGAAGGACTCGACCGCGGCGCTGCAGAAGGCGATCGTGGACGCCGTGGACGCGCGGCTCGCCGTGTTTTTTCCGACGGGTACGTATCGGGTGTCCGACACGCTGCAGTGTATGAAGAAATCGCCGCGCTACCATCCGGAGAAGGGGGTCTGGCTCCAGAATGGCAGTCAGATCCCGGTTCTGATCGGCTCCACCAAGGCCCGGCGCCCGCTCATCAAACTCAAGGACGGGTGTGCCCGTTTCCAGGACGCGAACCGGCCCAAAGCGGTCGTGCATATGTGGACACAGCACAGTGAGAGGGGCAACTCGGAACAAGCTGTGACGCGGATCGACGACTTGAACGAGGTCGACTGGGGCGCGAGCTGCGGGTTCAAGATGGAGTTCCGCGGGATCGATATCGACGTCGGCTGCAACAATCCGGGCGCGGCCGGACTGGCGTTTTACGCCGCGCAGGGCGCGTCGCTCACAGACTGTCGCGTGAACGCGCGGGACGGGGTTGCGGGCATCTGGGGCCTGCCCTCGCGCGGGATGGGCGGGGCCAACCTCGAAGTGATCGGCGGGGACTACGGCATCTACGCGCAGCGGGGTGCCGGGTCGATCGCCGTCGGTTGCCGGCTCATCGGCCAGAAGAAGACCGCCGTCCAACTGAACAACTTTGTGCCGTGCGTGTTGGTCGGGTTCGAGATCCGCAAGAAACGCGCACCCGCGCTCGTCGTGGGCGAGGGTTGGTCGGTTGGCGGTGCGCTGATGCTTTACGACGGCACGATCGAGATCGAGGAGCCCGGCGGAACACTGATCGACAACAAGGTGGGCGAGATTGTCTACCTGCGCAACGTTTATGCGACCGGCGCGGGGAAGCTGATCGAGAATAAACAAGCCGCACAGTATACGCTGGCGCCGGGTTGGACGCGCGTGCGCGAATACGCGTACGGGGGGCATTCCGAGACGACGCCGGCCCTGCAGTGGACGGACGGACGTCAGCACCACGATGAAATCGTGGCGCTGGAGCCGGGGCCTGCCGCGCCGCCGCGCGATTTCGTCGCCCGCCATCTCTGGGAACGGCTGCCGTCCTTTGAAGAGGCCGACGCCAAGAATGTGAGAGATTCCGACATCGGGGCCAAAGGCGACGGCAAGACCGACGACACGGCCGCCTTGCGCAAGGCGTTGGCCGAATACCCGAAGGTGTTCCTGCCCAAAGGCGAGTACGTCATCAGCGGCACGCTCACGCTCGGGCGCAAGACGAAACTGTTCGGCACGGCCGAGGCGAACACAACGCTGCTCGCGTCGAAATCCTGGCAACCGGCGCAGGAGACGCCGCTGCTCGAGACGGTGGACGACCACGACGCGGCGACGTATCTCGGCGACCTCTCGTTCCAGCCCAGAAACGCAGCCAACTTCGCCAACGTGCATTGGCGCGCCGGACGCCACTCGCTCGTGAACGCGATCGGCGGGGGTAAGATCCGGATCAGCGGCCATGGCGGCGGGCGCTGGTATTTCTGGTACACCATCGCGAAGTGCGAGGAGCCGCTCGTGACCATCACCGGCACGCAGGAGCCGCTTACGTTCTACGGGTTCAACCCCGAACACTGCCGCCATACGCCGGAGGTCGTGGTCAGAGACTGCCGGAACGTGCGGACCTTTGCCACGAAAGTGGAGAGCGGGCCGGACGTCATGCACATCGAGAACTCGCGCAACATCATGGTGCTCGGCCACGGCGGCCACCATGCCAGGAAGGAGCCGCAGAGCGCCTATGTGGTGCGGCACAGCTCCGACGTGGTCCTGGCCGGGATGGGCGCCGGGAAGCGGACCGAGAACGTCACGGTTGTGACCGAACAGCTCAACGGCCACAGCACCGCGCTGCCCGGCGGCGAGTTCCTCGCGCTCTACAAACGCGGGGAAGTGGACGATTCGGCCTGGGGACGCGGGGGCAATGAAGAATGAAGAATGAAGAATGAAAAATGAAGAAGAGACGGGTCTGCGTGTGGCACCTTGCTGATCCGTAATTGAACATCAGGGGTCCGTTGTCGGCGGGCAGTGTCCCGTCCGTGCAAGTCCGTGTTTGTCCGTGTTCACGCCCGACGCGGACAATCGGTCTATGGCGCGGTTTCGAGCCACACGCGTGCACGGTAGACGCGCGGCTCCGTTGTGTCGGGCACCGTATAGGCAACGATCCGGCCGGTGCCCGGGATGTTCGTGCACCCGGGCACGGCGCGCCATTCGGCGCTTTGAAGCGGGGCCTCTTCCAGGGCGTAACGCCGGCTCAGGGCTTCATAGCCGGCTCCGGCCGCGGCCACGGTGTGCAACGAGACTACAAGCCGGCCGTCGGCCGGCGCGACGCTCAGGAGCCGCCCGTCCTCCCTGTGCGCGGCGCTTTGCGGATCGGAGCCGACAATCCATTCCTGCAGGTTGGACAGCCCGTCTGCGTCGGGATCGCCGGAGTCGGCCCGGTCAGACGGGTCGGCCAGTCCGGCCAGATGGGCGGTTTCCCACGCATCGGGCAGCCGGTTCCCGTCGGCGTCCGCGGTACGCGAGGTGGCCGCCGGGATCAGATCGAGCGATGCGTCGAAAACGCAGTCGCTGGAGTCGCGGAGCGAACAGTTGAAGACCTGCGCGGCGATGACGTTGAGGCCGACGGCCAGTTCCGGGAGTTGTGTGCCGCAGAGCGAGATGCCGCGCGTGCCGCTGTCCGCCTCGCCGGCTGTCGCGCTGCAGGGCACGAGGCTGCCGGGTTCTCCGGGCATGTTGGCGCGTGCCACTTCGCGGCCGTTGAGCCAGAGGATGAAGCCGTCGTCGTATCGGATCTGGACGGCGATGGCCGCGACGAGCGGCGGATCGGCGACGTGGAAGGTGCGGCGCAGGAAGATGGATGTGTAGTTGCCTCGCATGTCGCTGAGCACGGTGCCGCCGACGGCGGGCGCGCCGTATCCGATCGGTGCGGCGCCCTGCGCCCACCGGGACGCGTCGAATCCGGGCTGCCGCCATGCGGCCGGCGGGCCGGACGCTTCGGCGCTGCCTTTGCGATAGCGCCACACGGCTCCCTGCGGAAGGGTCGGAGCCGGCGGCTCGACGGTGCGTAGACGCAGGGCGTTGAGGTAGGAGCGGCCTGCATCGCCCGTCCCGCTCCAGGCGGGCACGCGGACGCGGATTTCGCCGTCGGCGCCCGGCTCGATCTGGTCGTAGCGCGCGACAAGCCCCTTGACGGTGTTGAACCCGTTCACGATCACGGTCGTGTCGTCGGCGACGAGTGCGGTCTGGACGGTTACGCCGGCGCTGCTGGTGTTGACGGACCCGTCCGCGCCTTCGAGCGTGAGCGGTGTGGTGCGGGCGGTGTAGGCGGTGTTAGCGCGGTTGCCGAACAGGGTGAGTTCATAGCGCCGTGCGCTGCTGAGCCCGGCGACCGTGAACGTCAGTTCGCTTGTCGCATAGTCGAGCACGCCTCGGCAATCGACGATCCCGCCGAAGACGCTGGCCGCCTCGGTCCGGGCCGCGGGGTCGGCTCCGACCTCGACGGCGCGGCCGCCGCCCGCGTTGATCGTGAGCGTGACGGGGATGTACTCGCCGGTGTCGTGGTCCATGAGCAGGCCGGACTCAGCGCGTGTAATGGCGGTGATCCTCGCGGCCGGCTGGGTGGCGTCCCAGCACAGGTCGTTGTAGGCGGTGAACGTGCCGGCATCGGGACGCGGCGTGACGACGCGGATCGGCTCGCAGTAGGGGCCGTATCCGCTCTCGTTGATCCCGCGCAGCTTGAAGTAGTAGACCGTGTTCGGGGTCAACCCGCTCGCGACGTATTGCGTGGTGTCGGCCGCGGGGTAGACCGCGTCGAGCGCGTACCAATGCTCGCCGTCGAGACTCGTGCGCAGCATGTACCGATCTTCGTCCGACAGATCCCGCCAGGTCAGGTGCGCAGCGGTTGCCGAGAGGCCGGCGGCCGCCAACCCGGCGGGCGCCGCCGGCGGGGGCGGCCCGATCTCGATACGGACAAGGATTGTGACCGGCCCGTTGCGCGGACCGGATCCGTTGTCCTCGATTCGAATCGTGCGCTCGTATGTGCCCTGGAGCAAGTCCGCGGTATTGAAGGAAATCGTGTGCGTGCACTTCTCGGCCGGCCCGTCGGAGGCGGCCGAGACCGGCCAGACGCTGAACTTGCTGGTCGCTTCGACCACGCTGTACTCGAAGAGTCCGTACAGCCCGTTCCAGACCTGGAAGGTGGCGTCCGGGCAATCTTCGCCTTGCGGCGCGCTCACAAAGATGTTCGTGGCGCTTACGGCGATGGCGGGCGCCTCGCGATAGCCGATGTACAGCAACGGAGCGGCGGCCGCTTGCCCGTCGTAGGCTTTCGCCACGCGCCGGCCGTTGCCGCTGATGAGGATCGCGAGCGCGTTCCCGCTCGACCAGTCCGGCCGGTCCACGATCTCCTGGACGACCGCCGCAATGTCGGGCGATTGGTTCGACCGGCCAATCGTGTTCCACGCCTCCGGCGCCCAGCTCACCGACGCCGCCGTGCGCGGTCGCGCGCTGAGGTTGCCCGCCGTGCTCGTGAAGGTTGCCGGATTATCGGCAGCCTGGGCCCGGATGCGGAGCTGGGTTGCTTCAGAACCGGTTTCATCGGTCACGAACGTGAGCCGGGCTTCCTCGATGAGCGCATTCCGGGGGACGTCCACCCCGACGAAGCGCAGCCCCACGAGCTGGTCGGCGCTGTCGCGTACGAGCTCCAGGTCGGAGCTGCTCAGCGAGACCGCGCCGGTATCGAGCCGCTCCTCGGCGTCGTCGCTGCCCGCGCGGACCCGCACGCTCGAAGCGGTTTCGCCCTCGTAGCCCTTGGGCAGGTTGAACATCGCTTTGGTTCCGCTCGGCCCGAACATGCGGAACGCTTTGCGATACCGGGCCCGGCTCAGGTTTCCGTAGTACCACGAGTCCGAAAACTGCCCGTCGGCGCTGGCGCAGCCCGGCGTGGAGCACCAGGGCGGTGTGGGATCGTAGAAGACAGCGGGAATCACGCCCGGCGGGTCTGCGCCTGGCTGGCCGAGCCCGGAATCGGCGGCCGCGCCTTCGGCCCTGGGGCGGCCGGAGCAATACCACAGCCAGAAGGCGGGATCGGGGAACATGTAGGCGCCGACGCCGCCCTCTTGCTCCCCGTCCCACGGATCGTCTTCGTTGGGCCAGTAGTCGATGTTCCAGGGATTCTCGGCGCCGACTCTTCGGTCCCTGGCTCCGATGCGCCAGCCGTTGCGCTCGGCGCAGACCATGACCGGCAGATCGTGCCGGACCAGGGCCTGTTGGCAGAGCCATTTCGCCGCCCACTGACCGGTTTCGCAGTCCACTGTGCCCGGCGCGCCGTCGCCGCAGGTGCCGCTGAAGAAGATGATGTCCTGCAGGCACACGCACTGGACGCCGGGCAGATCGTTCAGGCCAAGCCCCGTCCCGACACCTTCGAAATAGCGGTCCGTGAACGCCGCCGGCCCCGTGAAGATGATCATCAGGCCCGGATCCGCTTCGAGCATCGCCTTGGCCGGATAGAAGAAACTGCCATTCTCCGCCGAGACCTGCCAGAACTGGTCCGGCACCACATAACCGCAGGTCTTGCCTTCGTTCTCAAGATGTGCGTATTCGGACAGTTCCAGCGCGGCGATCCGGGGATCGCCCGCATAGCGCCTGGCCCACGCCTTCAGAAAATCCATCTTGCAGCGCGCGTAGACCCAGTCGTACTTCTTGGGATGCTCACGGTTCTCCATCATCATGCGCTGTGTCACCCACCAGGCGCAGTGGTTGTCCCGAATTCCCTGATCGTCGTACATGAACAACACCTTGCATTCCCCGTTCGCAACCAGAGGCAGAGCCAGGATCGCGTCGAACCACGACCAGTCATACACCGGCTGTCCGTTCACCCGCGCGTCCGGATCCTGCATCAGCGGCGAGTTCTCGTTCCGGTTCGCGTAGTCAAAAGGACCGTCCGGATGACGATGCCAATAAGAACTGAATATCTTCTTCGAAGAGAATATGCACTTGATTCCCAGATGCGTGAGGCGCCGCCCGTTCTTCGTTTCCCGGTACAGCCGGCGGTCTACTCCGCCCCACCAGTCGTCCAACTGGCCCGCGTGGTATGCGGCGTCCAGGTCCGGCGCGCCGGAGCGCGGATAGATACCCGGATAGAACCGGGTGTTCGAACCCGGCCACACCGGCTCGCCCGCCGCGCAAAGACGACACGCCGCTAAACCACTCGCCAACACAAGACAACACAGAATTCGCCGGGAAGCGGAGACAAGGCGGGACCCGAACCCAGTAGAACACGCCTTCATTTGTCTCTCCTGTTCGCTCAATTTGACTCGCCCTGAAGAGGCCCGGCTTCCGTCCCCCGCACCAGGGCTCCCCTCAGGACACTTGACGTCCAAAGCAGTTCGCGTACCAATTCCGCGAACTTCGCTCACTTGCGCCAATCCCTCTGCCCCAATGCATGCGAATTCGGCCTGAAATCCAAATCATGGTTCGAGAAATCTGCTGCTTCCCCGCGTGATCTCTGTTCATTCAGATGCTCTTGACGCACTGATAACCGCACATCTATGCTATGAATGAGATCAAAATGAGTGCAATATTGTCATATCTTTACTGGAAATGAGAAGGATGAAGAGGAAAGAGGGCAAGGATGTGCTGAGCGAGCTGCTGGATCTGAGGCACCGGCCTCGCCGTCCGGTAACGGATCCGGAGACGCGTAGGCTGGTGGCGCTGGCCTCCGGGCACGTGCCGTCTGACGGCAGCCAGTTGTTGAAGATGGTGCTTGAGGCATCGAAGATCGCGATAGAGATGGGGCTGCTGTGGGAGGGGCTTGCGTTGATTCGGCGCGCGGACAACGTGGCGCCGGACTCCGCGCACAGGGAGATCCTGTTCAAGATTCGGGCGCAGGAGCGGAATGCGTGGCATCTGCTGGCGGAGATGGACCGTGCGTTGGGGATCGTGGCGGGTGTGTTCCGCGCGGCCCCCGGGGACGCGCCGCCGCCGTTGACGTGGTACGCCATGCGGGTGAATCTGGAGGCGCAGGCCGGGCGGATGCGGGAGGCGGCGCGTCATCTGGAGGAGCTGGCATCGGATTCTCGGGCCCAGAGCAGTACGGATCTCGATATCGTGAGCGCGCATTTCTGCTGGCTGACGGGGGAGACGGAGAAGGGGTTGGCGCGCTCGGACTGCGCATTGACGATGTCGGAGGGGGCGGCATCGTTCACGTACTACTGGGCGCCGCGTCTGGGGTTGCTGTTGCAGGCGGGCCGGGAAGAAGAGGCGGCGGCGCTGGTGGCGGAGCTGGAGGCGAAGGATCAGCGTCTGCTGGGGCGCAGCACGCGGCGGAACCCGGCAGGCTATGCGTTGGCACGAGCGCGGATAGCGCTGGCGCGTCGTGATCTGGGCGGGATGCAGGAGGAGGTGATGGCTGTGTTGCGCTCGGAGGTGGCTCGCCCGCTGGAGCGCAACATGGCGTTGCTGCTGCTGGCGCAGCATGCGCTGTGTGCGCGCAGCGTGCGTGCGGCGCGCATGGCGTTGGGTCGGCTGGGCACGTACGGGAAGGCGTTCTGGGCGCAGCCGGTCTGGGCGCGGCTCGCGCTGCTGGAAGGCGATGCGGAGGCCGCGGCGCGGCGCATGGAGCCTCTGGTGGACCCGCACTTTCCGATGCTGGCGCCGGAGACGTTACGTTGGGCGCACGAGGTCTCGGCATACGGCGCGGCGCGTCTGCTTGCGCGCGCGGCGGAGGTGCGCGCGAGCCGTGGGCAGCCGGGCCGGCCCGCGCGCGTTTCTGTTGCGCAGCCGTCGCCCGACCCGAACGCGGCCGGCGCGCCGCGCAGCCTGCTGGTCGGCGTTTCGCCGGCGATCCGCGCGGTGCATGAGCGCATTGCGCAGTATGCGGCGCAGCGCGCGAACCTCCTGATCACGGGCGAGACGGGCACGGGCAAGGAGGTCGTCGCGCGCCTGCTGCACGAGCGAGGCCCGTGGGTGTCGGCGCCGCTCGTGCCGGTGAACTGCGGGGCGCTGTCCGGGTTCCTGATAGAGTCGGAACTGTTCGGGCACGTGCGCGGCGCGTTCTCCGGCGCCATCCGTGCGCACGACGGCGTGTTCATCGCGGCCGGCGAGGGGACCGTACTGCTGGATGAAATCCATGCGCTTTCGCCTGACATGCAGGTGAAGCTGTTGCGCGTGCTCGAGGACGGCGAGGTGCGGCCCGTCGGCGGCACGGCCGTGCGCCGCAGTCACGCGCGCGTGATCGCCATGATGAACGAGGAGCCCGAACGCCTCATCGAGGCCGGCCTCTTGCGTGAGGACCTGTTCTACCGCCTCGAACGGCTCAGAATCCATCTGCCCCCTCTGCGCGAGCGTAAGGAGGACATCCTGCCGCTGCTCCGCCATTTCCTGGCGCGTTTCTACCAGGAGTTCGAGGTCGGACTGGATCCCGAGTTCGTCCGCGCCCTGTGCGCGCACGACTGGCCCGGGAATGTGCGGGAATTGAAGAACGAAGTCGAGCGCATCGCGCTGACCGCCGGGGACGCGACCGTGCTCTCGCGTGATATGCTTCGCACTTTCGGAGAACACCGCATAACGCCGGGGCACGCCGCGTCACCCGCCCCCCCCGCGCCGCCGCCCGCCGAACGGACGTCTCGCCTCACCACGGAGGATCGCAGGGACTGGCTCTTGGAGCTGTTCGGTGAGAATCGGCGGCTGACCCGCAAGAAGGTGACACGGCTGCTGGACTGTGCCGGCAATACCGCGGCGCGCGATCTGGCGGCCCTCGAAGAACGCGGGCTGATTCGGCGCGTCATCACATCGGGCAGCCTGCGTACCTCCTTCTACGAACGCTGTTGAACCGGAACGAATGCCGGGCGGGGGCTGCAAAAGCGGGGACCCCTTGACGTCACGTCTCGGAACGCCTATCATTCAATCGATTGACTGATGGCCGTCGACAAGGGGCTCGACAAGAAGGCTTTTTGGGAGACGTAACCGCATGACCGGGCGAGAGCGGGTAACGGCCGCATTGGCCTTCGAGGCGCCGGACCGGGCGCCGGTGGAGTATCATCACTCGCCGGCGGGTATGTACGAGCATGGCACGGCGCTGCAGCAGTTGATGTGCCGGCATGGGCAGGATTTCGGGGACCCCGCCGAATTTGCGATTCCTGAACCGTCGCCGGACGCGGTGGACGGCGACGGGCGCTACTATGAGGTCGAGCGTGACATGTGGGGCACGCTGTGGGAGCACCGTATCTTCGGAATTGCCGGCCATCCGCTCGAGCGGCCGCTCGACGACTGGGGGGCGCTGCCGGACTGGCGTCCGCCCGCGCCGCCCGCCGTGTCCGGCCCGTTATTCGAGGCCGACCGCGCAAAGGCCCGGGCGTATCAGGAGCGGTTCTTCCTGAAGAGCGGGTGGGTCAGCATCTTCGAAGTGTTGCACGGCATACGCCGGTTCGAGGATGTGCTGGTGGATATCGCGCTCGATTCGGCCGAGATCAATGAATTGGCCGACCGCATTGTTGGCTATCAAGAGCAGGCCGTGCGATATCTGCTGGAACGCGGCGTGGACGCTTTGCAGTTCGCCGATGACTTCGGGACTCAAGAAGGCCTTCTGCTGTCCCCAGACCTGTGGAGGCGGTTCTTCAGGCCGCGTTATGCGAGACTGATCCGACCGGTGAAAGAGGCAGGGAAGAAGGTTCTCTTCCACACGTGCGGCTTGGTCGACAGGCTGCTGCCAGATCTCGCGGAACTGGGCTGCGATGCGGTCTGGCCGCAGATCGGTCTCTACGATGCCGACCGGCTGGCGGCGATGAGCCGCGACCTGCATCTCGCCGTTGCCATTCATCCGGACCGCTCGCATCTCATGACGTTCGGCTCGCCGGCCGACGTGAGAGCCACTGTGCACCAACTGGCAAAGACGTTTCGGACCGCCGAAGGCGGGTCCTGGTTCTATGTCGAGATCGACAACGGATTCCCGTTCGAGAACGTGCGCGCGTTGATCGAGACGATATCGGAGTTGTCGTAGCGCAGGCAACTTGACCCATCTTGACCCCGCCAGGGCGGGGCCTGCCTGCGCTGCTTTTCCTGTCTGGCGCCCCCTCCCGGCGGGCACTATTCGCTGAGAGTTGAGCCCAAGGTGCGCTCCCATGTTCCAACCCCCACATGTTGTACAGGAGGCTCGGATGAGACGAATAGGGATTGTCTTGATTGTCACGGGTCTGCTGGTGCCTCTGGCCCATGCCGGCCAGGCGTTCTACGTGGATGCGGCAAAGGGTGGCGACGAAAACCCGGGCACGTTGGCGGCGCCGTTTCGAACGCTGCGCCAGGCATTGGGCGTGGTGAATACGCGCGCGGCGGCGGGGGTCCGTTCGGACAAGATTTTCCTGCGCGGCGGGGTGTACAAGGAGGAGAAGCCTGCGAAGCAGGGCGAAGGGTTGTACCAGTTGAACCTGCGGGGCACGCCGGCGGACCACGCGGTTCTTTCGGCGATGCCGTCGGAGCCGAACGCGCCGGGGGCCGTTCAACGCAAGAGCGGGCGGTGGTACGAGCGCGTGGTGTTCGACGACGGGCAGGTTGTGAAGGGGCCCTGGGAGAAGGTCCCGGGCACGGCGCACATCTGGACGTGCAAGCCGGACTTCAAGAACTCGGGCTGGATTCGCGGGGACAAGTTCGTGAAGCAACGCTACGGCTACAGCACACGCACGCGGCCCGGCGCTCAATTCTGCGTGCTCCAGGACGGCGAGGCGCTGTTGTGGGCCAATCAGGTGACGGCCGGTTCGAAACGGCTCTGCAATCTGTATCTCAACGATCTCGAATCCGTCAAAGCGCTCGAGCCGGGCTATCGCGCCTATGACGTGGACGAGGCGACACTGTACGTGTGGCTGCACGGCAACAAGAACCCGAACGAGTGCCTGATCGAGGCGTGGACCGGCCTACGCGGCCGCAACATTTTCAACGGCGACCTCGTACACGCGACGGTCCGCGGCATGGAGTTCCGGCTGTTCGAGAACGTGCTGGTCCCCCGCGCCAAGTACGAGGAAGCCCGCACGCTGCAGCACGTTCTGTGGGAGGACACGGACTTTTTCTACGGGTTCCGCGGGATCATGTACGACATCGCGAAGTACGAGGAAGAGATCACGTACACGCCGAAGTTCAGGAACGTGAGCTATCGGGAGAGCCACCACTGGCATATCCGGCACAACCGGTTCTACCGCGTGAGCGGGGAGTGTCTGCAGGTGATGGGCGAGGGAAACATCGTCGAGTACAACGATTTCATCGAGAAGGCGCACCCGTGTTTCGGGCCGAAGTCCTGGGTGTCGTGCTGCAACTGGCGCAGTTGCACCGGGCTGATCGTGCGGGGCAACTACATTTACGGGAACTGCCCGGACTCGAAATCCGGCGGCGGCTATACGTTCGTGTTCGAGAGCGTGCCGCCGATCGCCCTGCGTCAGGGCCCGCCGCCGCGTGACGGCGAGTTCATCTTCGAGTACAACGTGTTCTTGAACAACTCGAGCACGGGGCAGCGGGCGGCGGTTCTGGAGTTGGGGAAGGGGACGGGTGTGTTCAAGAACATGGTCATCCGGCACAACATCTTTGCGAACAGCCGGGCTCGGAACACGGTCGGGGTGAGCACGCCGCACGAGAACCTGCTCATCCACAACAACGTCTTCTACAGAGAGCCGTGCGCGATCGGCTACACCGGCTATGGGAAAGCGGGCGACAAACGGAAGCTGTTCGGCGACCTTCCGAGCACGGTGTGCATCAAGGACAACATCTTCGTCGGTTGCGAGACGACGGTCCATGAGAAGATCGCGATGCCGAAAGCGACGGACAGAGTCATGATCGAGCGCAACCTGTTCTTCGAATGCGAGCCGTTGGGACGGAGCGCGATCGCGGGGCGGGACCCGCTGTTTCGCGACCCGGCGAAACTCGATTTCCGGGTGCGGCCGGGCAGCCCGGCGATTGCGGCGGGTGACGACATCGGGGTGTATGACGCGGGCGGCGCGGTGCCCAGAGGCGGGGACTGGTGGGCGTTTGCCGCCAACGGCCTGCCGACGGTACCGCTCAGCCTGCTGCCGTAGGCCGCGCGCGGCGCCGGCTGCGGTGCAGCCGGCGGTTGAATCAGGCGTGTCAAGACGGCACGAAGTCACCGCTCGTACATGTTGCAGAACCCCGCTACACGTGAGCGCGGGACCGTTACCGAGAAGGAGAAGTCAGATGAAGAATGCCGTGTGGATCGCCGCTGCGTTCGCCGTCGTGTTCATCGCCGCCCGCCGGCTGCCGGCGGCGGAGAGCCGTGCCAAGGATGCGCCGGTTGCTCAGGATGCGAGCTTTGTGACGCCGGGCCGAAACCTGGTGGTCAACGTGAAGGGGCGGGGCGGCGAGGCGCCGCTGACGACCGAAGTGGTCAGCCAGCCCGCCCACGGACGAGCGGAGGTGCGGAGCAAAGGGCTTGGCCGGATCAAATACACGCCGCAGAAGGGCTACGTCGGCGAAGACCGTTTCACATTTCGGGTTGTGGACAAGAACGGGGTCGCCTCGGCGCCGGCGACGGTGACGATGACGGTCACCCCGCGCGGGGAAGGCGACTACAGCAGCGGCGTCAGTTTCAAGCCGCCGCCGCACCTGGCGACGATCGGCGCGACGGACAACCGGCTGTTCAAGATCGGGATACTCGATGTGACGCTCTACAACGGGTGGGACGGCAACCCCGTCGATCCGTCGGGCGTGAAGGACTCGACGGCGGCGTTGCAGAAGGCGCTGGACGACGGATACGACTATCAGTTGGCCGTGTTCTTCCCGGCGGGCACCTACACGGTCTCGGACACGCTGCGCGTGGTCAGGAAGCGGTCGCGGTTCGCCACGTGGCACTGCACGGCGGTCATCGGCTCGCGCAAGAACGGGCGGCCGGTGATCCGGCTGGCGGCGAACGCGCGCGGTTTCAACGACCCGGCTAACCCGAAACCGGTCGTCTGGGTCTGGACGAACCGCGAGGGGTTCAACCGCGCGTTCGGGGCGCCGGCTTCCGAGTTCAGCACGAACGAACAGAAGGAGCAATCGGCGGCGATGGGGTTCCTTCAGTCGGTCGAGGGCTTGATCATCGACTGCAACGGCGAGAAAGGCAATTCGGGGGCGATCGGCCTGCGGTTCGGCGCGGCGCAGGCCTCGAGCATTCACGACGTGAAGGTGATTGCGACCGGCGCGTTCGCGGGCATCTACGACATCCCCAGCCGGTCGTCGGCCGGCGCGGCGAATATCGAGGTGGAGGGCGGCCGGTACGGGCTGTACCTCAACAGCGGCGCGAGCTCGATCGTCGTCGGCGCGACGCTGCGCAACCAGACGGAAGCGGCGTTGTTCAGCACGCAGTTCCCGCCGATTGCCGTGGTGGGCTTTCATATCGTGAAGGAGACCGGGCCCGTGCTTTCGGTGCAGGACCCGGCATGGTCGACGGCGACCGGCACGATGAGCCTGCTGGACGGCGTTGTCGAACTGCGGAAGGGCGGGATCGCCTTCGAGAACCCGGCGGGCAAGAACTTCTACGTGCGCAACGTGTACGTGAAAGGCGCCTCGGCGCTGGTCAAGACGCCGCGCCGGACGCTGACGGGCCATGGCGGATGGACGCGTGTCGGCGAGTACGTGGACGTGGATCATCGCACGTTTCCGGACGATCCCCCGTACGAATTCAGGGACTCCAAGTTCGCCGGCTTCGCGGTGTTGAACGGGAAGAGTGGGAAGGAAGAGCCGGCAAGGATTGAACCCAGCCCGGCCGGCCCGCCCAGCGACGTAGTCAGCCGCCACGTCTGGGACAAGCTGCCCTCGTTCGAGGACCCGGACTGCGTCGTGCTCACAGAGGTCTGTGCCGCCAACGGGGCGGACGAGAAGGACGACTGGGCCGCATTCCAGAAAGCGGTTGACACACACGAGAAGATTCTGGTCCCGAAAGGCATGTTCCGGCTTGGCCGCACGCTGACGCTGGGAGCCCGGACGCAGTTGTTCGGGGTCAGCCGCGCCACCTCGCGCATCTTTTCGCATCCCGATTGGAAACCGACGAGCGAGGCGGCCATCGTGCAGACGGTCGACGACGCGCGCGCCACGACGGTCTTGTGCAACATCCACCTGGGCTTCCAGTGCGGCGTGAAGGAGCACGATTGGTGGAACCTGCTGAACTGGCGGGCCGGGCGGCGCTCGATCTGTTTCGGTGTGACGGAGCGGGATGGCGCCGAAGGCGCATACGAGCGCATGCAGAAATCGCGCGAAACGAACCCGCACAGCCTGTTCAAGGTCAGCGGGAGCGGCGGCGGGCGCTGGTATTTCTGGGGCGTCGACTGGAACGGGCCGAACCAGCACCCGGGCTACCGGCACCTGCTGATTGACGGCACGCACGAGCCGCTCTGGCTGTACGGGTGCAACTTGGAGAAGGGGTTGGGCGTCACGCGCTGCGAGATCCGCAACGCGCGCAACGTGCGGATCTTCAGCGTGAAGATCGAGGGGGACCGCCCCATCTTCAAGATCCACGACTCGGCGAACGTGGCGGTGTTCAGCAGCGGCGCGATGCGGGGCCATTGCGCGGGCTATAAGGGGTACGGCGAATCGGCGTACTACTGGGTGAGCGGCCGGAGCGAAGGCATCCTGTTCGCGAACGTCAACCCGCAAACGAACGGGCGGGGCCAGGACTCGCTCACGCTGCTGGAGGAGCGGGGCGGGGTGCGCGTCGAGGTGCGTTATCCCGAGATGGTGGCGGTGTACAAGCGCGGGGAACTCGACGACGGAGCGATGTGGTAGGGTGGAACGTACTCGAGCAAGTCAGAGAGAGGAGCCTTCACATGACCAGACACGTGCAGAATTTGTTGCTCGCCTGCCTGGCCCTGAGCCTGGCGGCGCCGGTCGCGCCGTGCGCAGCGGCGGCGTTCACTTCGGGGCTCGACCAAACCCACATCAACCACACCGCCCTCCAGCCCGAGGAAGTGGACATCTGGCACGGGGAGCCGGACCGCCAGTACTTGCACGGGGTCTGGACGTTGTGGAAGGTGCCCGATGAGGCGGGCGTGCCCAAGGAGGATCTGAGGCAGAAGCCGTTCGCTTGGTGGAAGAAGAACCTCGGCGAGAAGGGGCAGCCGCAGATCGTTCCGCTCGACTGGCATCGGAACTATCAGAGACAGTCCGGTCTCGGCGATCATCACCCCTCGGCGCAGGCGGGTTTCTACGGCGTGACGCTTTCGGTGCCCGGCGCCTTCCGCGACCGGCGAGTGATTCTCCACTTCGACTGGGTTCATTGCGAGTGTGAGGTGTTCGTCAACGGGAAGCGCGCGGGCGCGCACAAGAACCTGAGCACACGCGCGCGCCGCTGCGACAGCAAGTTCTTCGAAGACTTCGAGATCGACATCACCCCGTATCTGGATCCGGGCAAGCCGTTTGAACTGAATGTGCTCGCGTTCACCGTGGAGCCGGGCCAGCTCTGGGCGGCGACGGTGCCCGAGGTCGGCGGCATTGTCGGCCCGGTTTGGATCGACTATCGGCCGGAAGCGTTCGTGCGCGAACTGTACCTGGCGCCGGACATCGAGAAGTCCGTGCTCAACATGGATCTGGTGCGTGACGCCGGCCCGCAGGCGCCGCGTGTCTCCGAATGGACGTTCGAGATCCGGCCGTGGCAGGGCCCGCACATGATCACACTTGCGCAACTCCGATCACGTGTCCAATGGCGGCAGAATCGCGCCCGGGTCACTGTCCCCATGCCCGGCGCGGTGCGGTGGGATACGGAAAGCCCGTTCCTGTATCGGCTCGAGATCAGGGACGAGCAGGGCCGGGTGGTCGGGCGCGAGCGGTTCGGGTTCAGGGAGTTCCGGGCCGAGGGCAATGCGTTCCTGCTGAACGGCGACTCCGTCTGGCTGCGCGGCATTCTCTGGCACACGCGGCCGAACACGGCCAGTCGCATGGACTTGAACTACAACGCCGGCGGCTACGTGCGCCGATGGCTTGAGGTGGTAAAGAGGCACGGCAATGTGAACCATATCCGCATTCACAATGGCGGGATGTCGCCGATCTTCTTTCACGTCTGCGACGAACTGGGCCTGCTCGTAAGCGACGAATTCGACATCCCGTCCGTGCCGCTGGCGGCCGACGACCCGCGCCGGCGCATCGACTACATCGCCAAAGTGCGGATCAAGAGCCTGTTCGACGATCAGGGCGAGATCAGTACGGAGGCGAAAGACCGGTTCAGGGCCATGGTGCGCGGCGACCACAATCATCCGTGCGTGATCATGTTCAATACGGCCAATGAGCGCGCCCCGAGCGACGCCTTCTACAAGTACGCCGAGTCGTTCTACGAGGTCGTGCACGCGACCGACCGCCAGAATCGGCCGGTGGGGAGTTGGGGGTCCGGCCCGCACCTTGAAGCAGCCGCGACATGCCGGAAGATTCCAACCGACTATTTCGACATGCACTACGGCAGTCGGGAGGAATACGAGCATTCGAAGGAGAAAGCGCATCTGGGCGACATCCCGTTCATCAACGGTGAGGCCGTCTACAAGCTGGTGCGCATGCATCATTTGAAGTGGCTGCACGAGCGTTTCGATCAGGGCGCCACTCCGGATGAGGTGTATTTCGAATGGATCGCCAACAGGGGCAAGTGGAACTCGAACCTCGTGTACAAACACGGTGAGACCCTGGGTGAAATCGGGATCCGCGCGTTCCGAGATAACGCGACCTACCAGCGCCGGTTCGCCCGGCGGTTCAAGCAACTGGTGGAGCGTGAACGGCGTGAGTTCGATTTCCTGCAGGGCATCGCGCTGCTCGGCAAGGACGACAATTACCTGTGGCGCGATAGCTGGAACGCGGACAAGACGGCGAAGAGCGTGGAGGTTCTTCCGTATGTCAAGGAGCTTGGCGTAGCCTTCGCGCCGCTCTGGATCGGCGAGCGGCCGTTCGCGAAGAACTGGTTTCCGGGCCAGACTATCGAACTGAAGGCGCTTGTACACAACGGGACGACGCGTACAGACGAGAAGCTCACGGCCCGGGCCGTCCTTCTGGACGCGAAAGGAGCCGCGCTGGCGGAGTGTTCGGCACCCGTTGGCACCGTGCAGCCCGACGAACGGCGGGATGTGGCGTTCTCGGTACCCGTACCGCGCGACGCGCAGGCGCAGGAGACTCATCTTGAGCTGTGGCTGCAGCGCGATGGGGAGGAGGTGTTCCGGAATCCGTACGAAGTCCGGATTCTCGCCCCGTCTGCCGTCTCAAATGGTGGCGTACCCGCCGGAATAGCCGTGTATGAGCCAAACGGCGCCGGCGACGGCGTGCGCGTGTGCGCCCTTCTGCGAACGGCTGGCGTTCGTGCGGTGCCGGTCGCTTCGATTCATGACGCGCTCAAAGCCGATCGTATCATCGTGGCGCCGGACGCCCTGGATGAACAGATGGAGGTCAGCAACCGGGAACTGCGGGCTTGGGTCGAGGCCGGCGGCAAGCTCGTGGTGTTGGAGCAAAGCTATCCGGGCACGTTGCCGTTTCTGTCGGAATACCGCTACGTGGCGCCCCAAGCGCAGGCGTATGCGGATGTGCTCAAGGCGGAGCACCCGGTTTTTGCCGGTTTGCCCCCCGAGGCGTTCCGCGACTGGGGCGGAAACGGCACGCTGTTCCGGCAGTGGGTGAACAAGGATGTGGATGATCTCGACAAGACGGTTCTGGCCGCGGAGGCCAGCCAGGTGGCCAGAGGCGCGATGGGATTCGGGATGCTCGTTGCCGAGGCCGGGGTGGGGAAAGGCGCCGTCCTGCTGTCGCAGCTTCGGGCCGCCGAGTACTATGGGAAGGACGCGGCGGCCACACGATATCTGAATAACGTGCTCTCGTATGCCTCGAGCCCGGCGTTCGGCAAGAACGCGGTGCCGGTCGCCGGCGAGCGCAAGCATCTGCGATACTACGCCGCGGCGCGCTGCTTCGATATCCCGGTGGTCGCGCGAGCCAACTCGCCGCTTTGGGACAACAACGTGGAGGCGGACGGCGAGGGCGGGTTCGCCGACCTGGGCCGTGCGCATCTGAACCCCATGCAGCGAAAGACCTATCGCATTCACGGTGTGAACTACAAAGTGGCCAAGGAGTCCGAAGGCAAGGGCAAGAACTGTATCGTGCTCGGCGGCAGTATCCGGCCCAATCTGACGAAACAGGTGACCGACATCCCGGTCGGGAAACGGCTCGAATCGATCGGGTTCCTGCATACGGGCATGTGGATTGTCGGGGCCAACGGCCGCAACAAGCGCCCCGAGCCCGGCACGAAGCTGGGCGCCTACACGATCCGTTATGAGGACGGCGGCACCGTGGAATTCCCGATCCTGCACGGCGTGAATGTGACCGATTGGTTCGATAGACATGAATTGCCTGAAGCGAAGATCGGGCTGATGCCCAAGACGGCGGACGGCATGACGCGAGCCCTGTACGTGGCGCGATGGCGCAACCCGAATCCGGGCAAGATGATCAAGAGTATTGACATGAGCTCTACCGGCGAGGGTATTCTGGCCTTGTTCGCCGCAACAGGAGTTCTGCCGGAATAGAAGGGGAGGCGTATGAGAATGCGCGGGACGATGCCGGGGTGGCCGGTGCTTGCGTTGGGGTTGTGTCTGCCGGACGGTCCAGCGCTTGCCGGCCAAGGGCAAAGCGAGGAAGCCGCCGCCGGCGCGGCTGACCGCCTCCTTGTCTGCTGGACGAGGCACGGGCAGACGGGTTCCCCGGACATTACGGATTTGGGCCGCACGCAAGCGCGTCTGTTGGGGGCGCGTTTGCGGGACATGGGGTTTAAGGGAACGATCTACGCCTCCCCGTACCCGCGGACGGCGGCGACGGCCGACGTGATTGCGGGCGAGCTCGGATGCGCCTTCTACCTGGCGCCGCCGATCCGGGAGGTGGTCAAGGACGCGGACAGCATGAATCGGTTCACGGGCAAGACGCTCGAGTATTTCAGGGAGAAATACCGGAACCTGGCGCCGGACGCCACGCTGCCGTATCCGTGGTGGACGACCGACAGGGAGGACTCGCACAAGGTTCTGGCGCGGGTCACGCCGTTTCTGAACAGTCTGATCGAGGCGCCGCAGCAGGACATCCTGTTGGTCGGCCATGCCGCGTCGGTCGGCGCCATGGGGCGGTACTGGGCGGGGCGTGCCAAGCGGGTATGCGAGCGGAACGCGGGCGGGAACTGGAATTGCGCGTTGAACGCTGTCGAACTCGGCCGGGAGAATAGGGTCGTGCATTTGAACGATACCGCCCATCTTGCGGACGAACAAGTAACAGCCAACTCACTGACCAAGGCCGCGTGGCGGCGCAGGCAGGAGGAGAAGCAAGAGTAGCCGTGTTCGTAGCCGTCAACACGGACCCGTTGTGCGGGCGAGCGCCAGGTGGGTGCGGGCCGGTCGGGGGGAGGATCGAACATGCCTCAGCAGAATACGACGCGCCGTGGGTTCCTCCGCGGCATGGGGTTCGGCGCGGCGGCGCTGGCGCTGCCCGGTTGGGCGTTGGCCGCTGAGCGCCGGCGCAAGCCGAACATTGTGCTGATCCTCTGCGACGACATGGGGTTCTCCGATATCGGCTGCTACGGCGGCGAGGTCAGCACGCCGAACCTTGACCGGCTCGCGGCCGGCGGGGTGCGGTTCAGCCAGTTCTACAACTCCGCGCGGTGCTGCCCGACGCGTGCCTCGCTGCTGACCGGGCTGCACCCGCATCAGGCGGGCGTGGGCTGGATGACGGGCAATCTGGGATTTCCGGCCTATCAGGGCGCCTTGAACGACCGGTGCGTCACGATTGCGGACGTGTTGCGGCAGGCCGGGTACCGGACGTGTGCGTCCGGCAAATGGCACGTCGGGGCGCGCGCGCATCCGCTCGACCGCGGGTTCGACGAGTACTACGGGCTGATCGACGGGGCCTGCAACTACTTCCGGCCGAAGGAAGGGATCTTTCGGGGCAAGGAGCGCGTGAAGATCCCGCAGGACGGCTCGTACTACACGACCGACGCGTTTACCGAACATGCCGTGCAGTTCGTCGACCGGGCCGGCCGCGACACGAGCAGGCCGTTCTTTCTGTACCTGGCCTACACCGCGCCGCACTATCCGATCCAGGTCTGGCAGCGCGAGGTGGACAAGTACCGCGGCAGCTACCGGAAGGGGTGGGACGCGATCCGCGCGGAGCGTTACCGGCGCCTGATCGAGATGGGGCTGATCGATCCGAAATGGCGGATCTCGCCGCGGGACGGGAAGAATCCGGCCTGGGACACGTTGCGTGCCGAGCAACAGGACTGGCGCGACCTGTTGATGGCCACCTATGCGGGCATGATTGACCGCATGGATCAGGGCGTCGGCAAGGTGCTGCGCAAGCTGGAGGAAGTGGGCGCGGATCAGGACACGCTGATCATGTTCCTCTCCGACAACGGGGGCTGCCCCTACACGAACAAGCCGGACGAGCCCGAGCGGGGGCCGGGCGGGCAGATCATTCCGACGAGCAGCCCGGAGATGGAGTACACCTACGGCTGGGCCTGGGCGAACGCGAGCAACACACCGTTCCGCCGCTACAAGCAGCATACGCACGAAGGCGGGATCTCCACGCCGTTCATCGCGCACTGGCCCGGCGTGGTGAAGCCGGGCGCAATCACGCATCAGGTCGGTCACATCGTGGACGTCATGGCCACCTGTGCGGACGTGGCCGGCGCGGCATATCCCGCGGCGTTTCAAGGCCGTTCCGTCACCCCGATGGAAGGCAAGAGCCTGGTGCCGGTCTTCCAGGGCCGGCAGCGGGCAGGCCACGAGCATCTCTGCTGGAACCATATTGCGGCGCGTGCCGTGCGGCGCGGCAAGTGGAAGCTTGTCTCCACGAACGAGAAGTCGTGGGAACTCTACGACATGGAGGCGGATCGCACCGAACTGAACAACCTGGTCACCGCCCAGCCGGAGCGGGTCAAGGAACTCGATGCGCTTTACGGCCAGTGGGCCGCACGGGTGGGCGTGGTCCCGATCGATACGTTGAAGGAGAAGCGGCGCGCCCTGCGCCGCAAACCGGCAGGGCGGGCAGGCAAGGCGCCCGCGGCCGGCGATGCCGAATAGGCGCCCTCCGGTTTTGTGCTCGCCAAGTACCCGCGAATATGGTATACAGCCCGGGTCTGCGCGGCGGGGCCCGAACAGAGGGCGCCGTCTGCCGGCTGATCAACAACGGGGCTTGCCGGAAGGAGGCGCCAAGATGTGTCGTTGCGATGCGCGGGTGATGGCCGGCGGGCGTGGGTTCACGCTGGTGGAGATCATGATCGTGGTCGCCATTATCGGGCTGCTGAGCGCCATGGCGATCCCGTCGTTCGTCAAGTCGCGGCGCGACTCGCAGATCACGAAGATCGTGAGCGATCTGGACACGTTTCACGACGCGTTTTCCGTCTACGCCACGGAGCATGGCAAGCATCCGCCGCCGGCCGGCGTGGGGGCCTTTCCGCCGGAGATGACCGGGTATATCCGGGAGAAGGACTGGGCGGCGGGTGTGATTACGGGCGGGACATACGGCTGGATCTTTCTTAACGCGGTTTCGCAATACGTGATCTATGTCGATGCGGGGCCCGACCCGGTCATCATGCAGGAAGTGGATGCCCGCCTGGATGACGGAGACCTCGCCACAGGCCTTTTCCGGCAGGGGAACGGCCAGAACTACTTCTACATCGTGCAGTAGCCACGCACGCGGGCACGGGTCGCACTCAACGGTGCCTCACCACTCGTGCGTAGTAGTCCCTCGGCGCGCAACCGGCCCGGCGTTTGAAGAGCCGGTTCGACGCTTGTCCATCCCCCTGTTGCGTGCACTCACGGATTGGGTTACCATGCCGGCACATGGAAGGGGGGCTCATGTCGCGCCATGCTGCCACGGCCTTGTGGTCGGTTGCCGCCGGTGCGCTGGCGTGCGCGGCGGCTCTGGCGATGGATCTGGCCGAGGTGAAGCCGGGCCTGACCGTCAGCAGGCAAGTGGAACAGTGGCTGGGTACGCCGTCGGAATGTGCGGTTTCGGGCGCATACCGGATTCAGCGGTTCGTGTCGGAAGAGGAAGGCTTAGCCGAATTCTCGGTGTGGTACGACGCGAAGCGCACGTTACTCTGGGCTCGGGTGCAACTGGGGCAGGAACTCCCGTGCGGTTCGGCCGCGTTGCTGTTCGATCTGGCGGGCCCGGTCTCGATCGTGCCGGGTCATCCGTTCGCGGCTCCCGATTCGGCCGGCGAAACGCGGCACTACCACCGTGACGGCGTGCACGTCTACTGCGTGGGCGGGGTTCTGAAGACCGTCTGGCTCACGAAGCCGAACGCGGACCCGGCTGCTATCGGCAGGGCCGTGTCGCATCCCGCGCGGCGTGTGCGGCCGGACGCGCTCTGGGCGCCCGAGCCGGGCTTCGACGAGCGGGCGGGCGAGACGAACGTGTTGACGCGGACGGGCCCGCCGGCCATTGAACGGCGGTCTGGCCCGGGCGGCGGTGAAGAGATCCGGGGCGGCCCTGGCGGAACGGCGACGCTGGGACTGTACCTGACATCGTTGCCGGCCAACTTCGCGGAGAACCTGGGCCTGTCCGGGCGGGCGGGCGCCTTGGTGCTCGGCACGCGTGCAGGTGGGCGGGCGGACCGTGCGGGGGTGATGCCGGAGGACGTGGTTGTCGGGCTCGGCGGGCAGCCCGTGGATTCCGCTGCGACGCTGCGCCGTCTGCTCGGCGGCCAGCGGGCGGGTGGACGTGTGCGGCTGACGGTCATGCGGGACGGCCGGCCACGGACTCTTGAAGTCGTTCCAGTCGTGGAGCGGGCGGCGGTTGGCGCGGCCTTTGGCGGGCAGTGGCCGTCGTCGCTGGCCGTGGCGGCGGACACCCTGTCGCCCGAGCGGAGCTGGGGGATGGCGGCCAGGGGGGCGGTGATCCGCCGGGTGCATCCCGGCGGGCCGGCCGCCAACAAGCTGCTGGTGGACGACGTAGTCGTGAAGTATGATGGAAGCCCGATCGAGAGCGCATTGACACTGGCCAGGCATGTAGCGCACAGCCGGCCGGGTTCCGAGGCCGTGCTGACGGTTCAGCGCCGCGGCCGCGAACTGAACGTTCGCGTGCGGATCGGGCCGGCTCAGGAACCGAACGGCGGGCGGCTCTGCCTTCCGGTTCCGGTGGAGGACTGGGGCTTATCGGTCAGGGCGTTGAACCGCGCCACCGCCCGTGCGGTCGGCGTGGGTGAGACGCACGGTCTCTATATCGAGACGGTCCAACCCGGCACGCCGGCGGGCGAGGCGATGTTGGCGGCGGGCGACGTGATCCTGCAGATGGGCGGATACCCGGCGCTCAATGCGCGGCAGTTCGGCAGATGGCGTGACAGCCGGACGTTGCGGCTTGCCGGGCGCCGTAGGGACAAGCCGTTCGTTTCGCTGTTGGCGCGGCCGGCCGAGCCGACGCGGCAACGAGGATGGGGGCGATGAGGGAAGCGCAGAGCCAGCCGAATGCAGGTCGCTGCGGCGCCTGGACTGTGGGGACGCATCGGCCTGCCTTTGTCAGGAACGGTTCTTTCCGCGGCGCCGGCACGATGAAGGCGGCAGGGCGCCTGGTTGCGGTGTGGCTGGCCGTGCTGTGTCGCGCGGCGCCCCTTGCCGCCGCCGAGCCGATCCAGCCGGAACGGTTCGGCCGGGAGGAGGAAAGCAGGCGTCAGGAGGTGGCGGACCAGCTTCAGGCCGCGCGGCGCAAGCTGCGCAGCGTCAGGTTGAACGCCGAGCAGCGGGCGGCGCTGGAGCGGGAGATCGGGCGGCTGATGGCGGAGCGGGACCGGCTCGAGGCGTGGAAGGCGGACTGGCACGCGCACGTGAAGGCGAACCCGTTGGCGGAGACGGGCGCGGAGCTCGGCGCGCCCACCGACAGCGGCCGATGGCTCGACATGGCGCAGCTGTTCACGCTGTACAAGCAGTTTGCCGCGTGTCGGCACAACCGCTGGGTGCATACGTCCGGCACAGCAGGGCCGGACAGTTCCGCCTTTGGGCGGCAGCGCCCGACGGCGAAGCGATGGCTGGCCTTGGCGGAGGCGTTCGATACGGTGTTGAGGATCCAGTCCCCGCTGAGCGGCCCGCCCGCAACGCCCCTTTACCTGCGCGGCGTGCTGCTGCAGGGCGCCTGCTACCTGAACGCGTCGGTCGAACACTGCCGTGCCGGCGACGAGGCGGCGCAGGTGCGCGATCACCTGGCGGGCGTGCGGCTCGTGGAGCGGGCACTCAAGCTGGCCACGAGCGTCGGCGGTTCCGCTCAGATGCCCGCCCGGGATTCGCTCGACGGTGCGCCGGACGCCTGGCCGGTGGCGACGGAGATTCAGAGCGGAGACGACGTACCGACGGAGAAGCAGGCGCGCGAACTGCTGGCCGACTTCTGTCCATGGGGCGTGACGACTTATATGCACCTGCGCGGTGCTGGATTGACCCGCGGCTTGAACTGGGCGGTGCTGCGCCCGTACGCAGAGCCGTTTACGGGCCGAGAGCGCGAGAAGCTCTCTTCCGCCGAGGTCCGCACGGTGCCGAAAGAAGTGGCGGACGACATGCAGAAGGTGGTGGGCGGCACCTTCCAACTGGGCGGGAGCACGGCGACGATCAAATGGCTCGTGCCACCTCGTCCGACGTACACGGTTTGGTGCGTGACGCCCGACTTCCACGAGATGAGCCCGGGCGAGCAGCTCGCTCTGCTGCTGAAGGCGGTCAAACTGGTGAAGGCCGGTCCGCTCGCGCTGATTCTGGACGAAGCGAAGGGGCTCGCCGCGCATCACTTCGGCTCTATGTGGGGCGGGGCGGGCTCGCCGGCCTACTGTGCCTGGGGCCACATCTCCAACTTCCTCGACCTGTCTCTGGTTGACGGGCACTGGATGTCGCCCGGGGCTGTGGTGAAGGGATCGATGGACGCGACGGCGGAGGACCCGGTCAAGGGCGCGTTCATGGCGGCGATCGCCTACTACGAGGACAAGGAGGCCGAGGCGCTGTATGAAGGGACCGGGCTGAAGGATCCGCGCGTCGTCGGGCATTTCGGCTATCCGTTGACCTGGGACGGAGATCCCATGCCGGCGGTGATGATCCGCGCGGACGTGCTGGGATTCGAACCGCGGCCGGAGGGGCGTTATGCCCGGGCCTGGCACGTCATTCGCTACTACCGTCTGGACACGCGGGCGGTGGAAGGCTTGCGCGGGCTGGCCGAGACGCCGGCGGGCGAGGCCGACAGGAAGAAGAGGACGTTTGAGGGTACCCAGCAAGGAGTAGGGGCGCCCTGGAAACGGCTGCCGGACCAGCCGCAGACGTGGGGCACGCGCGTGTGCCTGCTGGACTTCACGCCGCTCGGCCAGCTTGTTGAGATCACGTTTCCGACGGTCACCGAGGACACTTGGCGGCTCAGCGCCGGCCGAGACGTCGCGTTGGTGGCCGAACTTGCGTTGCCCGGCCGACATCCCCGACGGGCCCCTGCCGTCTCGGAGATCCGGGATCACCGGGCGCTGTTTCTGCTGGACAACAGCCTGCATGTGACGGACATGCCGGACGAGTGGGCGCGACTCCCGACCCGGGTCCAACCGTTCTTCCCCTTGTTCAAGGAGTACCGGGTGCGTGTGGTCGAGGCGGAACGAGGCGGCCAGTACGGCTGGAAGGTCGACCGCGGCGAGACACGCGCGGAGTTCGCCGTCCGGCTCACTCCGGAGCGGGGCAAGGCGATCACCGGCAAGGTTTCGTATCCGATTGAGGGCTACATCAAGCTCGAACAGGAATACGGCAAGGTCGAATCCGTCGACGTGGCCGCCAGCGGCGCGTTGCCCATGCAGCCGCGGATCGGACTCCTGCTCAGCACGCGCCGCGGCGCGGATCCTGAGTATACGGAGCGGGACGATGTCGTCCAGAAGTCGAATCCCGGCGCGATCCTGGCGCTGACGGCGCATCTGACCCCCGCGCCGACCCAGTGGCGGAGGCTGAACGTGCAGATTGCAGAGCGTTCGTACGTCTTCTGGGACTACGTGGAGCGGATCGGCCAGCCGGCGGTCTTCGACGTGTTGCTGCCGGTCCCGCCCGGCCGCCACACCGTCACGTTCACCGCGACGGGGCAGGGCGCGGCCTGTTCGCGCCGGCTCACGGTGGACGCGCCGGCGGGTGACGACAGCTACAATCGCGATTGGCTCCAGCGTTCGACGGCGGAGATGGAGCGGCACAGGCTTATATGGGAAGACGAAGATCGAAGCGCCGGGACTCGCCTCGAGAGCCTGGCCTGGATGCTGCGGAACAAGGTTTCGGTCGGCCAGTACCTGACCTGGCTGTACCGCTATCCGGACGCGGTCGAGTGTTTCGAGTCGATTGTCCGCACCCGCGAGCCGGCCCGGCTGATTGCCGAGGTGCAGAACCCGGACGACTCGCTCGAAGTCTTTGACGAAACCAGGGAACAGGCGCTCGCCTGGCTGCCGCAAGTCGGCCTGTTCATGAACCGCAAGGATATCGTGATCGACTACGGCCGGCAATGGATCCAGGCCCGGCAGAGGCGGATCGAGACCCCGCGCCGCACGATGAACAGGAGCAAACCGTCCGCCGACAGGGAAGCGGGCGGGGAGCCGGCGACCGAGGCCAAGAAGAAGCCGTCCACCCACGACCAGTATGTGGGCCTGGCGAACGACGCGGCCCGCATTCTGCGCTGGTATGTGATGCTGGGCGGTGTGGGCGGCCGCAACGAGGTGCGCGGCAAGTACGAGGAATTCCTGAGCAAGGCCGGCTACTACGACCCGGAGTACGACCCGCTGCGCTATGTGTACAGGAAGTAGGCCATCCGATGAACAGACGCGTGCAGATACTGTTGTTCGTGTTCTCGGCCGCCGTGCCGGCCTGCGCCGGCCTGTTTGACGGCAAGTCCGCCGCGGCTGGGCCGCGGTTCTCCGTGGACGGCATGACCGGCACGGTGCGCGGCCGCATGGCCGGCTACGTCTGTTCGGTCAACCCGAAGCCGGACTACCTCGTCGTCGTGCGGGTGGAATGTGCGGGCTTCACACGGCACCATGTCTGGGACCCTGCGGATCCCTGGCGGGAGATGTACGTGGGGCGCGGCGGCAATTTCTTTCTCGTGCCCGGCACCCATACGGCGAAGTTCGTGTTCTTCAGGCCGGACCCGACAGACAGGCGCCGCATGAGCAAGGAACTGCGGGCCGAAACCCGGGAATTCCGTGTGGTGCCGATTGGCGACGAGGAGGCCCTGGCCCAAGCGCTGGAACGCGTTGCCCGCAATCTGTGCGCCAATCAGAGGAAGACCCGGGCTCGCCGGGCGGAGTTCGCGGACGCGGTCCGGCGTGCGCGGTCCGCCGACAAGACGGCGGCGGGCAGGCTGGACGCCTACATGTTCAATTACATTCGCAGCCGCACGACGGAATTCCGTGACCGGCTCAAGGCTTACGCGGAGCTGGCGCATACCTTCGAAATGCAGGGGCGCCCGGAAGACGCGCTTGCCGCGCTGGACTTTGCGCGGCAGATCTACGAAGCGGAGAAGGATGTCACATTCTCGGGCCCCGACTTCCAGAACTGGCCGATTCGCCATACCCCGGACACCGTGGACTGGCCGCCGCCCTACCTGGACGGATACGTTCAGTTCTACCAGCGGCGCGGCGATCTGGCGAAGGCCGTCGAGTGGCTCGAGAAGCAGCCGCCGTTCCTCTACGATCAGTTGAAGAGCGCGCATCGTGACGCGGAACAGAAGAAGCAGTGCCGCGACAGGGCGGCGAGGATCTACCGCGACATCGCGAACGTACATGTGTCGCTCGCGTTCGACTGGGAGGCGTACGATCGCTGGATGCGGAAGGCGGGGGAACTGAAGCCGGAGTAGTGCCTCGCCGCTCCGCCGTACCCCATCGGACAGGAACCAGAGAGAGCCCGTTCATGTCAGAAAACGACATCACACGCCGGCAATTCCTGTAGAGGGAACGGCCAAGGGGGCGGCATGAGAAGGATCATCTGTGTGTGCGCGATTCTCCTGCTCGGGGTCGGACCGGTCCGCGCGCAGGAACCGCCGGGCGCGGACCCGGCGCCCGTACCGGGCGTTGTTGACGGCCCGCGTTTCGCGCCGGACGAGATCGAGGCCATCGTCGCCCGGCACGTTGCGGCGCCGGAGCACTACGACATCTTCTTCGGCAAGAAGGACCGCCAGTACCTGACCGGGGCGTGGAAGCTGAAGTGGGAATGGAATTTCCTGACGGCCGACTGGATCGCGGCGAACATGACGGCGAGCACGGGCAAGCCGGGCCTCGTGCTGAAGAAGGGCGTGTCGATACCGCACAGGCCGATCGCGGCGAGCCCGCAACACCTGGCGCCGGACGCCGATCTGTCCCAATGGTGGGACGTCCTGGTGCCGGGCAGTTGGAACGAGAGGCAGCCGGGCGAGAAGCCGAATTCCCGTGCCATCGGCGACTACGCGAAGCTGCGCGACGCCTACTACGCGTTCGGGGGGATCGGGTTCTACCGCCGCACGTTCGATGTTCCGATCACCAAGGCACGGCGCCGCGTCCTGCTGCATTTCGATTCCGTCGACAACGAGTGCGTCGTGTGGGTGAACGGGAAACGGGTCGGCGAGCACCGCAACTGGAAGCCGACGGGCCGGGGGCGGAGTACCGGCGTGTTCCTGGACGCGTTCGACATGGAGATCACGGAGGCGGTCCGATTCGGGCAGCCGAACGTGCTGACGGTGGGCGTTTACGACACCGGCATCCCACTGCTGTGGCAGTTTCCTAAACCCGGCGGCATCACGGGGCGGGTATGGATGGAGTACGCGGCACCGGCGTACAGCGCCGAGACCCTGATCACTGCCCCGCACGGCACCGGCAAGATCCGGGTGACGGTTCTGGCGGCCGGCGGCACGGATTTCCCGGCGAGCGTGAACGTGGAAGTGCGGCCGTGGGACTCGCCGTTCTACACGTTTCCGGGCAGGCTGAAGAAGGCCTGGCATGCGACAGTCGCGCTTTCTGCCCCGGACGCCGAGGGCCGGCGCGGGTTCGAGCTGGATGTACCGCAGATCCTTGCCTGGGATGTGGACGAGCCGAACCTGTACGAGTTGCGTATCACAGACAACAGCGGCATGACGCTCGCGCTGGAGCGGTTCGGCGTGCGGTCGATCGGGGTGAAGGGCCGCCATTTCCTGTTGAACGGCAGGCCGGTGTATTTCTTCGGCCATTGCCCGGGCGGGTCGATCGCGGCGAACTGGGGCGAGGCGCCGGGCGTGATGACGAAGGAGGCCTACAACCACAACAATGCCGCTCGGGACTGGTTCCGCATGCAGCGCGAGGCGAACTTCACCTCCATGCGCGTGCACACGGGGCCGGAACATCGGCTGGCCTACTATCTCTGCGATGAGGTGGGGTTGATGGTACGCGACGAGTGGACGCCCTCGGCTCTCACGCCGCTGCCGCCGGAACGGCAGGTGTCGGACTATCTCGGCACGCACGATGTCTCGGCGAGCTTCATGCCGGACCGGTCGGCGTTCCTGCCCGATCTGCAGGCCGGGCTCAAGCGTTGGATCCGGCACGCGTACAACTCGCCGTGCGTGGTCACGTGGTGCGGGGGCAACGAGATGGCGGCGGGCGACGCGAACATCAGGCTTTACGCCAAGCTGCTGCATGAATTCCTGCATGCGCACGATCCGCAACAGCGGCCGGTCACGCCGTCCTCCGGCCTGCACTGGGAACAGGGCGATCCGCTCCTGCGCCGGCAGCCGCTGCCGGCGGATTTCCTGGACTATCACAATTACGGCATGATTTTCGCCGGGTGGCCGGCGGCCCCGGCGCTGTACAAGGCGGAATACGACGCGCTGGTGCAGGGCGTGTATGCGGGCAAGCCGGTCCCGGTGATCAACGGCGAATGGCTCATGCACAGCGGCAAGGAACGGCGGCTGTGCGTGACCGCGCCCGAGGTGTTCGACGAAGCCGGGAACCCGAGACCGGGCGAGTATCTGAAGCTGATCGACGACCTTTGGGCGAAGCGGGGGCCGTACACGCACGCGCGCACGGCGAACGAATTTCTCCGCCGCATCGCGGCAGGCGGCTCTCGCGTGGCGCGCGGCTACGTCGAGGACGCCGAGGCGCGCGCGCGGTGGTACGGGCGCGGTATCGAGATCTTCCGCCGGGATTGTCCGCGGGAGGCGGGCTACTCCGCCTTCGCGCTGCAGCACTTCCTCTGGCTCAAGCCGGACGCCGGGAAGAAGCGGCTCGATTCCGTCTACGGCTCGCCGGAGATCGAGGCGATTCGGATGGCGCAACAGCCGCTGATCGCCATTCCGGATTCGTGGCAGGAACACGTGATGGCGGGCGACACGCTTGCGTGCCGGGTGCATGTCGTCAACTGGTCGGGCCAACCGTTCGAGGGGAAGCTCGACGTGCGGCTCGAGCGGGCCGAGGCCGAATGCGTGGGCCGGGCAGAGCTCGGTGTGCCCGCCGTGGGGATCGGCGAACGCCGGGTGTTGCCCGTCAGTCTCCCGGTCGCCGCCCACGCGGCGCCGGGCGAGTACCGGCTGGTGTTCGACCTGGACGCCAAAGGCAGGAATCTGAGCCGGAACGTTCACCGGGCGCTCGTGCGCAGCCGGGCCGAGTTCGCGCCCATCGATACCACGCGGGCCGTGGGCCTGTATGAACTCGGGGGCGGCCGCGACACGGCCGCGGGCCTTCTACGCGTGTGCGGGGTGAAGGCGCGCCGGTTCGTCAAGTTCGAGGAAGCGGCGGATTTAAGCGAATTCGACGTGTTGGTCATCGGGCGCGACAGTATCGGTGCTGACGTGTCGCGAAATGCGGGTGCGCTGCGCGCGTTCGTCGAGGCCGGCGGGCGGCTGGTGGTTTTCGAGCAGGGACTCCGGGCGCAGGTGCCGTGGGCGCCGGCGTTGAGTTACGTCAGCGCGGGCGCGATCGCGCTGGCCGACCCGATCCCGCTCGCGCATCCGGTCTTCGAAGGGATGCAGCCGCTGGATTTCGAGGACTGGGGCGAGACGCACACCGTGGCGGACGTGACGCTGTTCCCGCCCGGCGAGAGCGTTCTGGCGGCCGGCATGCTGCCGCGTGTGGGCAACGACGGCAGACGCTCCCCTCACGATTTCGGGATGACGCTCGCCGAGTTCCGCATGGGGAAGGGCCGTTGTCTGCTCTGCCAGTTGAACGTGGCGTGCAACTACGCCGTGGACAGTGCCGCTTGTGCGCTGGGCTACAATATCCTGCGCTATGTGTTGTCGGATGCGCATGATCCGGCGGCCGTGCCGGCTTTGAAGGACGACAAGGGGGATGTGTGCGAAGACGGCGTGTGGGACCCGGACGACGTCTATATGGTCGATCTCGGCGACGCGGCGAACAGCACGCTTGCGGATGCCGACGGCAGCGGGTTCATGGGGCTGGGCGAGGGCTTGGGCGATCTGCCGTCGGGCGTCACACGGTTCGGCGGCGTGCCGTTCCGAGTACTCGACACGTGGAAGCAGCGTCCGTTCAACTGTATCGTGCTGGGTTCGACGGAACGGCAGGCAAAGGTCTTTCCGTTGGTTGGCAAGAGCGTGAAGATCGGCGTCAAGCTGGCCAAGCTCTGCCTGCTGCAGACGGCGACGTGGGTGACGGCAGGTGCGGGCGAAGAACTGGCGCACGGCACGATTCGGTATCTGGACGGGTCCGCTGCCGACTTCGCGATCCGAAACGGCGTGGAACTGGCGGACTGGTGGGCGCCCAGGCCGCTGCCGGGTGCCACGGTGGCCTGGATTTCCGGCGGCGCGAAAGGGGTCTACCTGACGCAATGGGTCAATCCGCACCCCGACCGCGTGATCGACGGCATCACCCTCAGTGCCTCCACTCACGGATACGTTGGCGTGTTGGGGATTACGGGGGTGGTCTCAATGAAAAGTGAAGAATGAAGGATGAAGAGTGGGAGAGTGACTGCATGGGCGGGACAACGCGCAGAGATTTCCTGAGACTCCTCTCCGCCGGGGCGGCAACCGTGGCCTGGCCCGCGCTCTCACGCGCGGCCGGCGCCGCGCCGCGCCCGCTGGTGTTCATACTTGCAGGGCAGTCCAACATGGTGGGTGCGGGCAAAGAGCTGGAGGACGAGCTTCGGAAGCTGCCGCCCAATGTGGAGTTCCATTCGCGGGGCAAAGGCGACGGCACGAAGCGAGAGCAGTTCATGAAGAGGTTCGGGCCGGAGGCGACCTTTGCGCAGGCAATCTCGCATGCGTTTCCGGACCGCCGGATTGTGCTCGTGAAGCACGCGAAGGGCGGGACCTCGCTGCTGGCCTGGGCGCCGGACTGGGATCCTGAAGTGGCGGACCGCACGAAGAACCGGGACGCAGGCCCGCTCTACGCGCCGTTGATGGCACTGGTCAAGAAGGCCGTGGGCGACCGCGACGTGGAGTACGGCGCGGTGCTCTGGATGCAGGGCGAGCGCGACGCCGGGTTTCCGGCGGCCGCAAAGGAATACGGCCGGCACTTCGCTGCCCTGATTGCACGGTTCAGAAAAGACCTGAACGCGCCGGACCTCCCGTTCATCTACGGGCAGGTCAATCCGCCTCCGGCCTACAAGGGGCGAGATGCGGTGCGTGCGGCACAGGCGGCAACGGAAGAGGCGATTTCCCACACGAAGATGGTGCAGACCGACGGGCTGAGCAAGTGGCAGGACAACCTGCACTACGATTCCGAAGGCCAGCTCGAGCTGGGCCGGCGGTTCGCCAAGGCGTATCTGGAGCTGGTGGGGCGATCGGGCGAGTAGTCGCCTTTGCGGGCTTCGCCCGCCAGTCGGAGGTTGGCGATCAGAGGTCAGCGTTTTCTCGCCAAGCGTGGCGTTCTGTCTGACCCCTGCCTCTTGCCCTCTGACCTCTCGGGCACCCGGGAACGGCTTGTTTCTCGTCGCAGGTGCGTCGGGTTAAGTGCTCCCCGGCGTAAATACATTAACGTTAGCCGAGGCGGTTTTGGGGCTGGGCAAGGCGCCCGGGAGGGGGCAATACCCGCAGCGGTCTTGCCCCCTCCCGTGGAACG
>JAFGHX010000291.1 GCA_016929905.1 Kiritimatiellia bacterium | reverse complement strand
CAACGATCATGTTCATGCTGGCTTGGAAGCGGGCGGGACTGCGCACGTAGCCGAGGTAGTCCGCCAGATCGCGCGCCGAATTCACGGCATTGTGGGCCAGGACCAAGCTGCCCGGGCGCAGCGCGTGCTCGGCCGCCCGCAGCAGGTCCAGGTAGATCGACTTACCCTGGCCCTTGCGGCCGTCGGCGTCCAGGTAGAGCAGGTCGAGCGTGCCCGCAAAGTCGCGCAACCACGGGATCCCGTCCTCCGCCAGGATCTCCGCGCGTTGCTTCGTGTCGATCCGCGCCACGTTCCGCCGCGCGCGGTCGGCCTCCTCCGGCCGAATCTCGAGCCCCACCGTTCGCACGGCCTCGTAGACGGCGCCCGGCCCCACGGCGGCGCCCGCATTGGAGGCGAAGGTATTCCCGCAGAATATGCCGACGGCCACCATCACCGGCGGTCGCGCAATCGCGTTGATCGCGTACAACAGCCGCTGCATGCGCGGGCTGATGGCCGTCCATGGAATCTCGAAATTGGCGCGGACCGCCATACGGTGGGCCAGCATCTTCTCACGGTCATAGTCGCGATGGGTCAGAATCCCGGCCTCGACCAGCGCCGCCAGCGCGGCGTCGATGACCTCGATCTCCCGCTCGAGCGGTTCCAGTTCACGGTGGGGCTCGCGCCACACCATCTTGTGCTCGGCCCAACCCGGCGCCTCGAAGACTCCCGCCATACGCCACCTCCCGAAACCCGGAGTATAGCCGGCGCCGCGACCCGAATTCAACCATGGCGATCCGCTTCGCAGGAGGAGTGGTACCGGCTGAACATGTAGAACGGAAGGCGGGCGCGGGCTACCAATAGGCATTCGCGATCGGGAGCACTTTCCATCGGCCTTCTTTTTCAGAGGCGATGTTCAGCACGCCGATCTGCAGCCCGGCCAGTCTGCGCGTGTAGTTCAGCAGGCCGACCTGCAGCCCGGACACACCGGCGGCGACATTGACCAGCCCGAACTGGGCGCCCTTCACCGTTTCAGCCACGTTCACCAGCCCGTACTGATAAGCGGTATCGGCCTGCGCGATATTGAGCAATCCGTCCTGCGTGCCGGCCACGGAACCGGCCGCGACATTGGCAAGGCCCACCTGGGTGCCGTGCACCTCGCCGCCCACCCAGTTGAACACACCGCCGTTGAAGCCCGTCAGGCGGCCGTCCACTGCGTTGACGCCCCCTAGCTGCAGGCCACTGTGGTCGCCCAGCGTCCGGTTCACAAACCCCACATCCATGCCGCACACGTTCCGGTTCACGCCGTAGATCAGATTCACGCGCAGGCCGTTGACGGAATGCACCGGCGCCACCACCTGGAGCGGCGCGACCAGCGAAAGCTGGATCGGATACGCGCGGCCCCCCGGGCCCGCGTCGGGTTCCTCCGCCATTGCGCGCATGGCCGGCAGCATCGCGACCGCTGCCGCCAGCATCCCTCTCAGCCTGCCCACGTTCCATCCATCCAACCTTCCATCCTTCCCGGCTCGCATTCTGCCTCGCTTCCTCCCCTCAGACCGACGGCGAGATGCCCAGCTTCTGCAACCCCTTGCGCAGCCCGTCCAGCCGCGCCTGCTCGTCCTGCTTCGGGTGCGTGCACACCTTCGCCAGGCCCGGCATGTGGTTTGCCGCGATCTGAAGGTATTCCCGAACCGTCATCACGCCGTTGACCGTCATCCCCAGATACTCGAACAGCCGGGAGTCCAGTTCGTCGTTGTAGGTCTGCTTCGAAATGGGGGGATCGAGTTGGCTCAGCACGTCATCGCAGCGGCCGTCGCTCTGCAGGTGCACGCACGGCCGGCAGATTTCGTCGGCGCCAACCACGAATTGCGCCGTCAGGTCCGGGTCGGCCAGAATGGCTTCCGCCACCGTGTGCACGGCGTGCCCGTACGGATGCGGCTTGAATTTCTGGCCGTGCCCGTAGCTGGTAATGATGTCAAGGACGTGATGGGGCCGCAGTTTCATCGTTGTCATGCGATCTTGGCCTCCAAACTTACTCGAGAACTTACTCGAGAACTTGCTCGAGAACTTGCTCGAGAACTTACTCGCAAACTTACTCGAGAACTTACTCGCAAACTTACTCGCAAACTTACTCGCAAACTTACTCGCGAACTTACTCGCGAACTTACTCGCAGACTTACTCGCAAACTTACTCGCAAACTTACTCGCGGACTCTCTCGCTCTTCCCTCAAAAGAGGATTGCGGTGAAGAACCCGGCGCGGACCGAGCCGCGCCTTCCAAGAACCCAACATGTTGCGTGTTGATCCAACACAATCGCATGAGTATAGCGCGTTCTGCCGCCGCCGGCAATGTGCCGTTGGGCGAAGTCGGGGCGCTATACCAGGCCGGATGGGGGAGCTCGGGCAAGTTCTCGAGTAAGTTCTCGAGCAAGTTTCAGAACACCGACTTCAGGAATCCGATCGCCTCGCGCGCGATGGTCTCGGGGTCGGGCTTGAAATCGAACACTTCCACGGAGGCGTAGCCCGGGTAGCCGATCTGGGCGAGCGCGCGGGCGATGCCCGGGTAGTCGGCGCCGCCGGAGCCGGGCCAGCGTTTGTTGTCGTCGTTGGCGTGGAAGTGGGCGAGATGCGGCGCGTGCTCGATCAGCGCCCGCGGGATGTCGACCTGCTCGCAGCTCATGGAGTACACGTCGAGGATCAGCCGGAAGTTCGGATGCCCGATCTCCTCGACCAGTCTCGCCCCATCGGCCGGGCGGTTGATGAAGTCGGTCTGGCCGCTGCCGAGCGGCTCGATGCAGAGCCGCACGTCGCGCTCGGCGGCATGGTCGCAGCAGGCGCTGAACGTTTCCCGGGCGTAGGCCCAGGCCTGCTCGGGAGTCAACGGCGCGACCACGTTCCGGTTCTTCGGCGACCCGATCACGATCACGCGCCCGCCGAGATCGCCGCAGAAATCGATCAGCGCATGGAAGTACTCGCGTGTGCGATCCCGGACGGCCTTGTCCGGGTGGTTGATGTGCAGCCCTTTCGGCGAGACCAGGATCCAGTGCACGCCGACGACTTCGACCCCGGCATCCGCGGCCGCCTTCTTCAGCCGCTCGCGTTCCGCCTTCGAGACGTCGGTCACCGAATCGCAGAACGTGAAATGGGCGACTTCGACCCCGTCATAGCCGAGCTTGGCCGCATGCGCGAACACATCCGTCAGCTTCCAGCCTTCGTAGAATTCGTTGCAGACGGAGAACTTCATATCGTCACTCCTTCGTAACGAAGCTTCGCCTCAATACCGGTGATCCCGAAAGGGATTATCGGGCCCGACGTGAATGGCACGGCATGCGTAGGGCATGGCCACAAAGAGGCACAAGAGGCACAAGAGCCAGAGCAAGACATGTTGGAGGAATTTGGGCGGGCTGCTTCAGGCAAGCCGCAGGGGGACGACGGCTTTCCGTACGCAGCCCGCGCCAAATTCCTCCAACTTGCGCTTTTTGTGCCTCTTTGCGGCTGCCCTGCAAGTGGTTGACCAAGCCATTTCGTTCAGGTCCCGGGGTGCACGCACCTGCCGCTACCGCAGCTCGACGATCCGGTTCTCGTCGGACGAGCGGCCGAGCGCTTCGATCAGTTCGATCGTGGCCAGGTTGTTCCGGCCGCTGATCGGCGGCTCCACGCCGCGGGTGACATAGTCGTAGAGCGCCTCGAGCACGTAATCGAGCGCGCCTTTGTAGGCGCCCGGCGCGATGTCGACCAGCTCGGTCTCGCCCTTCGCGCGTTCGATGCGGACCTTTCCGTTCACGACGATGCTGGCGTTCTCGCATTCGATCACCGACTCGTTGAGTTTGCTGTGCGACATGAAGCTGAGCACGAGCGAGAAGACGGAGCCGTCGTCGAACTCGATCCATCCGTAGGCGCTGGCGCCGCCCTTATAGGGACTGAATGGCGGGTTGAAGCTCTTGGCGCAGACCCGGCGCGCCTTACGCGGCGCGACGTAATGGAGCAGCGTGTCGATATCGTGCACACCCCGTTCCCAGAGATAGGCGTGCTCGTCCTGCCCCGAGTGGTGCACGCCGCCGCGGAACCCCGACTTGCACAGAACCCCGGCACAGATCTTCCCGTACGCGCCGGCTTCGATGAGCTCGCGCGCCTTCAGGCACGCGGCGCTGTAGCGGCGGTTCTGGCTGACGACGACGCAAAGCCCTTTTTCCTGCGCCTTTTGCACGACGGTCCGGGCGTCGGCCCCGGTCTTGGTGAACGGTTTCTCGACCAGCACATGACGGCCGGCATCCAGCGCAGCGAGGCAGTGCCGGGCATGCAGGTCCGGCGGGGTAATCACGAACACGACCTCGCACGGCACCTTCGCCAGCGCTTCGTCCAGATCGCCGAAACAGCGATCCTCGGGCAGGGGCACGGTCTCGCGCGCCTGCACGATGTTCTCCGCGCGCACGTCGACCAGCGCGGCGTATTCGAATCTGTCGCTGTTTTTGACCGGGTCGAGAAACGCCCGGCCTCTGCCCCAAGCGCCCACCTGCATCACACGCAGCTTCTTCATCCTTGCTCCTCCACCACCTGCGGGGGATTCACATAGCCATGATAGGCTTCCGCGACCTGCCCCGCGACCGTGTCGCCCTTGTGCACATACACGCGATACCTGAAGGTCTGGCTGCTCCCTTTCGCCAGTGTGTACGAACCGTCGCGCGCCTTGTCGTTGTAGTAGTGCGACAGCCCGAACGGATTCGCGGCGAACAGGCCGTAGTTGCGGATGTGCCAGTAGGTCGGATGCCGGAAGTTCAGCGCGTGGTCGAAGACCGACACGCCGACTTCCGCGCCGTCCAGCACCCCGAAATAGTCGCACCAGTGCGCACGTTTGCCCCAGCATTCCTTCTCCTCGCGCGCGCCGTAGACATTGGTCATATGCCCGCCGCGGTCGCCGCGCAGTGCGGTGGGCACGCGCACGGAGAGCAACCCGCCCTCCTTCGTGTCGCCGAACCGCACGTCCCGGGCGTCGGCCTCGAAGGTGATCGCGAAATCGATCATGCGCACATCGGTGCGGACGTTCCAAAACGTCATCTGCCGCGTCTCGAACAGAACGTGGTCGCCCTTCGGGCCGACCCAGTCGTTCCTCGCCGTGATCCGGCCGAAGACGGGACCGGAGACAACAGACTCGGTCCGCACATGGACCTGGCGGCCCGGGCCCTCGTTCTTCTGGCTCTCGCTCCAGTTGTCGGTCCCGTTCACGTCGCCGTGCGCGACCAGAATGCCGCGGTGATGGATATGGTCGTGTTCCTTGCTGCCGTCCGGCTCGAACAGTTCCCGCACGACCGACGCGCCCGTCGGCCCCACGACCGGGTTCAGAAACGGGCGGACCCGCCCGGAATCGAAGAGGTAGGAGGCAAACGAGTCGGTCCCGAGCAACACGTCGATCCGGCCGTCGCCTTCACACACGCCGACCCCGTCGGCCGAGGCGGGCTGGCCGTCGCTCAGCACGTACGCGCGCGACCCGCCCGCGGCCAACGAATCCAGGATCCAGCAGATCCTGCTGCCGTCGATCTGGCAGGCCAATTCCTGCCCGCTGTCCGCATCCACCAGCTTCGCGTTCGCCGGCACGGCGCCGGCCTCGAACGAGACCGGGCAGTTCCGCCGCCCATGCGCGCCTGCCGCTATCGTCAACCTCTTCTCCATCACGGTGCCTCCTAATCAAGCAAGGTCGAAGGTCTGAAAGTCAAAAAGTCCAAGGTCTCAGACAAAACGTCTGGACGCACTTCTCGACCTTCGACCTTCGCCTTCCCGACTTCCAACTTTTCGACCTTCGACTTTCGACCTCCCCGGGCCTACGCCTTCTCCAGCAACGCGTTGAACAGCGCCCGGTAATAGCGGTACACGGTCTCCGGGTCCGCGCTGGGCGGGTGTTCGGCGAGGCAGAACCCGTCGAACCCGCTTTGTTTCAACAGCGTCAGCAGCCGCTGCCACGGGTAATCGGAGTAAAGGCGGTTGATGTGGACCATCCCGATCTTGTCGCTGAGCATGGCGAAATGCCGATCGATGGACCCGGATTCGTCCACGTCGGACGGATTCGAGTTCCAGCAGGCGTAGACGTTCGGATGGTCCGCAATATCGAGCATCTGCTTCACGTACGGCGGATGGTTGGTCGCCTTGCCGTGCACTTCCAGCCGGATCTTGATGCCGTGATCCGCGGCGAAGGCGCCCACTTCCCGCAACGACTTGCCGATTTGCTCGATGGTCTTCTCCTTGGACACGCCGTCCGGCAGGGCGTTCGGCCGCACTTTCACACCCTCGGCGCCGACGTCCTCGGCCAGAATCGTGTAGGCCTTTGTCCCGTCGATATTCCGCTTCAGTTCGGCCGGGTCAACGGCATGATACTCGAAGGTCGAGCCTAGTCCGACCAGCGTGACCGGCGAGTCGGCGAACTTCTTCTTCACCTCCGCACGCTGCGCTTTCGACAGATCCAGTTCCACCTTGTGGGCGTGCTCTGTCCGCAGCTCGACACCCTCCAACCCGATATCCGCGCACTTGGCGAGCAACGTGTCCAGATCCCAGTCCTTCGCCAAATTGTATGTGACCGTACCCAGCCTGATCATCGTGGTCCTCCCGCTCCGTTTCGCTGTCCGTTTGGTGTTCATCTGTCAGGTTTCAGGTGTCGGGCTCGCCCGAGATCGCCCCATACGGCCGGAGCGTGCTCAGCGCGCCCTGCTCGCCATCAATCATCAACCCTTAACCCTCTCCCCAAAAGGGGCTTGCGAATCGCGCTGGTGATAGGGTAAAAACGCGGTATTTCGGCCACAACGGTAATCATGTGACAGCAGGGGTAATTTTGTGAAAACACTGGGTGATACGCCTCGCCCGTCACGCGCGGCGCCCGGAATGCCGTTCAGTCTCCGGTCGGTCGGCTACAAGAAGATGGCGGGCCAGCCGCCCCCGGCACTGCCCCCGCCGCGCAAGCACCGAATCACGGATTTCGTCCAGATCTTCTGGACGGTGACGGGGGAAGGCTATATTCGGATCCACGGCCGGGACCGGCGGATGAAGGCGGGGCAGGTCGCCATCCTGCAAGCCGGGATGGAGCACCACTATTATGGACGCGAAAAGCCCTGGGAGTACCGGTGGGTGACTGTCGACGGCCCGCTGGCCACCGCGCTCGTCGAGGGGTTCAAGTTCCGATGCGAGCCGTTCCGGGTCGGGCCATGCCCCGTCGACCGTTTCCTGCGGCTGGCGCGTTGCATGGAACGCGTCGACGCGACAGGCGAGAAGCTCGCGACGGTCGAGCTGTACGACCTTCTGGTCTACATCGCGGTGCAGGTGGGCAGCCCCGCACGGCGCGCCAATACCGAGGACGATTCGCTCGTTGAGAAGGTGCGAGGCGCCATTCGCGACGGGCTGGAGGATCCGCTGGTCGGCGTGGGGCAGATCGCACAGAAACTCGGCGTCGATCGTTCGAGCATGACCCGCACGTTCAAGCGGTTCACCGGCCTCTCGCCCAAGGGCTACCTCGACTTGCTCCGCCTCCAGCGCGTCTTGTCTCTGCTGAAAGAAACTAACCTGCCTATCCACCAGGTGTCGAGCCAGGCGGGATTCAACGACCCGAACTACATGGCAAAGTTCTTTCACAAGCGTATGGGCCGAAGCCCGTCCGATTTCCGGGAGCAGTTCCAGTACCCATGGGTGTCGGCCGGGATTTCGGCTTGAGGGGAGGAAGTCGAAAGTCGGAAGTCGAAAGCCGGAAAGTCGAAGGTCAAAGGTCGGAAAGTGAAAGGTCAAGGGTTGAAGGTCGGAAGGTTGGGAAGCGGGATCAGACGTTCCGTCTGAGACTTTGGACTTTCGACCTGATGACCTTTGACCGGCCGGGGGCACGATGACCGAACGCGAAGCGTACATAGCGTTGAATATGATGGACAATGTGGGGCCGGTCGGAGTCCGCGCCCTGGTCGAGGTGCTCGGGACGGCGGCGGCGATTTTCGAGGCGCCGCGCCGTGCGCTGGTCCAGGCGCCGGGGGTCGGTCCTGAGCTGGCCGAGAAGATCACGGTGCAGCGCGAGACGTGCGACCCCGTCGAGGAAGAGAAGCGGGCCGCGACGATGGGTGCGCGGATCGTGACGCGGGTGGACGACGAATATCCCGAGCGACTGGCGCAGATCCACGATCCGCCGTTGGCTTTGTACGTGGTCGGCGGCTTCAACCTGCAGGACAAACACGGCTTGGCGGTCGTGGGGACGCGGCACCCCACGAACTACGGGCGGGCCGTGACCGAGCGGCTGTCGCGCCAGATTTCGCAGGCCGGTTACACGCTCGTCAGCGGGCTCGCGCGCGGGATCGATACGGTGGCGCACAACGGGGCCCTGAAGGCGCAGGGCCGAACGATCGCCGTGCTCGGCAGCGCCGTGGACCGCCTCTATCCGCCGGAGAATGCGCCGCTGGCGCGGGAGGCGGCGGCGAACGGCGCGGTGGTCAGCGAGTTCCGGCTCGGAACCGAGCCGGGCAAGACCACCTTCCCCATGCGCAACCGGATCATCAGCGGCCTGTCGATGGGCGTGGTCGTGGTCGAGGCGGGTCTCAAGAGCGGCGCCATGATCACGGCCCGCTCGGCTTCGGAACAGGGCCGAAGCGTGTTTGCGGTACCCGGCCGCATCGACTCGCAGGCGTCCAAGGGGACCCATGACCTCATCCGAAACGGAGCCGGGCTCGTGGAGGACATCGACGATATCCTGCGTGAATTCGAGTTCCTGCTCCCTGCCGGCAATTCCAGGCGCGCCGGCAGCGCCGCGCCCGACCCGAGGCCGGCCGGCCGGCTGTCTGAAACGGAAACACGCGTTGTCGATTACCTGCGCGAAAACGGGGAGGTGGATGTGGACTCCCTGACACGCGCGCTCGAGATGAAGGCGGCCGCCGCCAGCCCGCTGCTGCTCGGGCTCGAAATGAAACGCGTCGTCCGGATGTTGCCCGGCCGACTCGTGCAACTCGTGCAAGGATAACCTGAAACTCACTCGAAAACTTGATCGAGAACTTACTCGAGAACTTGCTCGACAACTTGCGACAAAGGGTCAAGGACAATGAGTGAGAAGATAGCCATTCTGGGCGACGGAGGGTGGGGGACGGCGCTGGCGCTCACGCTACACCGGGCCGGGCACGGCGTCGCCGTGTGGGGTCCGTTCCCGGACTACATCGAGCGGGTACGGCGCGAGGGCGAGAACCCGCTCTACCTGCCCGGCGTGCCGCTGCCGGGCACGCTGAGCTGGACAGCCGACCGCGCGGAAGCGGTGGAAGCGGCGGACGTCGTGATCCTGGCGACCCCGTCCAAGTTCTACCGGGCGGTAGTCGAATCATTCCGCGGCCTGGTTCCGGAGCGGGCCCGGCTGGTGAGTGTGGCCAAAGGCCTGGACCCCGGGACCGCCAAACGGTTGACGGAAGTGGCGGCCGAAATATTCGGCCGTCCCGCTGCGGCCCTCTCGGGCCCGAGCCACGCGGAGGAGGTCGCGCGCGAAATTCCGACGGCCGTCGTGCTGGCCGCTGGAGATCTGGCCCTGGCAGAGGACCTGCAGGCGGTGTTCATGGCCCCGCGCTTCCGGGTCTACACCTCAACCGACACGGCCGGCGTGGAGCTGGGTGGCGCGCTGAAGAACATCATCGCCATCGGGGTCGGAGTCAGCGACGGGCTGGGGTTCGGCGACAACACGCGTGCGGCGCTCATCACGCGCGGCCTGGCGGAACTGGCCAGAATGGGGCGCGCGCTCGGCGCGCGGGCCGAGACATTCGCCGGGCTCAGCGGGATGGGCGACCTGATCGTCACCTGTACCAGCCGGCACAGTCGGAACCGTGCAGTCGGAGAGCGGCTCGGCAAGGGTGAAACCCTCGACGCCATTCTGGGCGGGATGAAGCAGGTGGCTGAGGGGGTGTCGACCTGCGCGGTCGCCCGGCAACTCGCCGCGCGGCTTGGCGTGGCGGCACCCATCATCCGTGAGGTGTTTGCGGTGCTGCACGAAGGGAAGAACCCGCACGAAGCCGTGCAATCCTTGCTCGCTCGCGAAGGGCGCCCGGAACACGATTGAGAGGGCCCTGCCCGCCGAAGCGGCACCACTGAGGTCACACGGCTTCTCGACGTTCACTGGCTTGCGGGCAACGCTGCCCAGCGCCAAAATGCCAAGTGGTTGCTGAGCAGGCCCTACGTCCCGCGCCTGACCGCGCGGGACCAGACCCCGAGCGCGAGGCAGCCGGTAACGCCCGCGGCGACGGTGAGCGTGACGCGTACGACGCGCTCGTCGCGGACCATCATGAGCACGGGAAGCGCCGTGAAGACGGTCAGCAGGACCGCGCCGACGAGGCGATGGGCCGTCGACCTTTCCTTGCCCGCCGAATGGGCACTCACGATCAACGCGCCGAAGCCGTAGAAGACCGCGCCCGTTATCACAACCGGGCCGCGCCCGCTGGGGAACGAGTCGTCGTCCTGCACGAAGACAGCCAGGCACAGCAGCACCCAGCCCACGCTCTGCACGAATACGCCCGCACCCAGTTCGCGCCAGTTCACCCTGTGCATCCAACCCCAGTGCGTGAGGGCCCAGCGCAACATGCCCTGCCACACGCCCAGCGCGTACAAGCCGACCACCACCAGCACCCACCCGACCGGCCTGGATCCGCCGGGCAACTCCCTGCCCACACCCGAGTGCCGGGCCAGGACGGGAATAAGCAGCAAGGCGAGTCCCGCACACACCATCGCGGCAGCGCCGATCGTGTCGCAAAGCCGCCAGCCTCGCCCGTCCCGGACTCTGCCGGACTGGTCCGTATCCACCCATTTCCGGTCGTAGAGCCCGCTGATCTCCATGGCGCCGATGCAGACGAAATACATCGCGCCCATCAGGATCGTCTCGGCTGAGGTGTCCGGCTGGCGGCTCCCGGTTGTTGCGGCCGTCAGAATGAACACGGCAAAGCCGACGACCCAGCGTTTGACCAGGTGGGCAAACCTGGCGGGGTCCCGCGCCCGCAGCATGAATCCGAAGTACGTGCCGAACGTCGCGGCCACGAACGCGATCATGCCCGGCACCCCCCCCTCGGTACTGAACGCGAGGTACAGGGACAGGAAACTCGTCAGAAGGAACCACTGCACGATTCGCCATCGCCCAGCCGGCACTCTGGGCAGCGCGATGATGGACACGAACGGAAACGAGTGGATGACCAGGAATTCGTTCGCCATCAGGTGGCTGAGCCAGTCGCGATCCATCCCGCCGATCTGGGCCCCGAGCAGGACGGCATAGTAACATGCGCCCAGAAAAAAACCGAACGACGCCGCCGCGAGCCGCTGCCAGAACGCGGGGCGCGCCGGCTCCTGCCGGACTTCCCGCCACGGGGTGATCGCCGAGACGATCCTTGAGCGAATCGTCTGTTTCGCGCCTGCCTCCGTCCCAGCGTCGCCCTCCGCGGACGCTCGGCCCGGCACAAACGCAAAGACGAACAGCGTCACCAGGATCCCGAGCTGGACCGCCAGCAGCCCGACGCCGCCCATCTCGAATGCCACACAGGCCGGAATGGCAATGAACCACAACGCGAGGAACCCCATGGCGACCATGCCGCCGACCTTCGCGCCCCACGCCCGCCCGTGCCCGGCACGGCCCTGCTCCTTGACCGACAGCCATCCGCCCACGACCATGGCGACGCCGATCCCGTGAAAGATGGTTATGAACCCCAACAGGCCGTAGCCCATCAGAATCTTCTGCAGTACCTTCACGTACCACCTGCCGCATCGTCGGACCCAACCTGAAAAGGGCCCCCTCGCGTTACCCCTTCGGCCGGCGGTCGGGCACCCGGCCGCACCTCATAGATCTCGACCTCAAATGGGTCGTGAATACCGGCTCGTCTGACCCCTGTAAACCCGTTCAGCCGCAGCGCGTGCATCAGGGAATCCTGCTGCCACGACGGATCTCTCACGCCCAGACGCACGTACGGATCCGCCACGATGCGGACCGGCTGCCCCAGTCGCAGATGTCGGGCGATGAGAACGGACTGCGACGGCGATATGCCGCTGCCGCTGAGAACCGTGTAGCGCACGCTCGGATCATGCGGCCAGATGATCTTGAACCAATGCGGTTTCAGAAGTACAAGCCCCATCGGCGATGTTTCACTTGAGAGAAATTCGTTGGCCGCTGCATATTCCCGGGTGCGTCGCTCGAAAACTCGGCGGACGCAAAAGCTGGCACCGAGAAGGCAGATCGGCAAGACCCACACGGTCCAATGCGGAAGGCCGAGTCTTCGAGAGCAATCAAACGCCGCCAGGCTGAGCAAGAGAGCAAACGCAGGAACAGCCGGGAGTATGAGTCGCGCGCCCAACACGAGCAAATCCTGCGGCTTGTAGCTCAGCTGCGCCAAATTTCCCCATGCGCTGCAAAAGACGATATACACGACAGGCAACAGGAGAAACGGCGCCAGAGGACGGCGCCCGATGAGGCCGGCGGGGCGACGTGCGTAGCGGACCAGAGCAATGCCCGCACCCGGCAGGAGCACACACGACATGAGCGAATAGTTCAACACGTTCCTGACCATGCTGCCTGCGTTCAGACCCTGTTCGCCTATCGCGGCGTACCCGGTAGTCCAGGGACTACCGAACAAGTGTTGATTCAGCGACAAGATCAACACCGCCGCTGCCACGCAGGGGAGCCCCAGACAGGCCGTATTCAGCGCTTGCGCCCTGGCCGTCCCGGGTACGTACAGAAGCAGCCAAATGGGAAAGAGAGCGAGGACGGTCTGATATCGAATCATGATGCCCGCCCCCAGAACGACCCCGGCGGCAAGAAACAGGTAACGTCTTCGACCGCTGCGGCCCAGCAGACACAGCAGGATTGCCGCGTAGACTGTCGCTGTCGCCGGCACGTCACTCAGAAGGCTTCTGCTGTGAATCATCCAGGTTGGACAGGCAAGCAGGACGGCTGCCGCCAACCATGACAACCGGAGATTCCGCGAGAGGGCGTAGGTCGAAAGCGCGAGGCACAGGGCCGTGATGAGCCCGAGGACGGGAACCAGGCAAAAGGCGGAAGCGGTTCCCCCCAGACCGATGGCGCCGGCGAGCAGACAGCTCTGCCCGACCGGGTACTTGATTGTGAACGCACCATCGGCCGACACCACGGACGGCATTCCCCAAAGGAAAGACCTATCCACATCCGGCAGGAGTCGGATCGTCAGGCCTTTGCCCCCGGCCATGTTTGTAGCCAACCACATGTAACACTTCTCGTCTTGTGTGTGCCAGAAAGCGGGGAGATCAGCCAGATACGCGAGGGACGCAACAAGTAACAAGAGCACCGTACCGGCGATCTTCGGCGACGCTACGGCTCTTCGTAGGGAGCGTGTCGGCATTGTCGCAAACCCCTGCGTTGGCGAAAGATCGTCGTTTCGCGCATCTTCTGCTCAGCCATAGGAATCAGGCGCGACCATCTCGGGTGCGCGTACCGGCAGTATAATACGAACGGCGCGAATAAGGAACCTCCAAGACGAAAGGTCATGACAAAGCCCGCGGGAATAGGGTAAACTCCGAAACGACGGGCTTGCCCGGGCTCGACCTTCAGACGCGGGCGCCTGGAACCTGACCCGTGCCTTGTAGAAGGGGGAGATGCATGGAAGGGCGTAAGCGTGCACAGATGGGAGGAGTTCCGGTCGAGTGGCGGTCCGCCGAACCTGCCGGTCCTCCGTCTTCCCGCTCGTTTATCCCCCGTTGCGGGCACTCATCCGGTCTTCTGCTGTTCTGTTCTTTCGTGTCGGCGCTTTGTGCGTGTCTCGCCCTCTTCTTCTTTGGGGCTTGCGTCTGTTGCGCGGAGCTTTCCGTTGATGAGACCGGCGGACGGGTGCACATTCCCGCGCGGGTGGCGAAGCAGAATGTGTATGAGGTGCTGAAAGGGGCGATCGAGTACGTGGCGTGCAGCCCCGGCGGCAAGGAATACGAGGCGCTGTTCGTGTGCGAGGCGGAGCCGCAAGCGCTGTACGACGCCCTGCTCCGCATCGGACTGAAGCCGGGCCGGCCGGCCGGCGAAACCGAAGGCGGCTATCAACTCCCGCAGGGCGGCTTGCTGCGCCTGTATGTGGCGTGGGCGGACAAGCCGGACCGGCGCGACCCGGTGGAAGGGTTCGTGCTGGATACAGTCGCGGGCAAACCGATGGCGCCGGGCGAGTGGGCCTTCACGGGGTCGCGCCCCACCAAGGATCCGGAATCCGGCAAGTCCATGCTGGAGGCCGTGCTGGTCAAGAACCTGATTTCGCTGCATCATCTGGACCCGACCGTGCTCGTCCAAAACCCCAGCGAGGCCGGGCGCGATGACAACCGGTACAAGGCAAATCTGGCCGTCTTGCCGGAAGCCGGCACGCGATGCACGCTCGTGCTGGAAGCGGCGCGGGCGCGCCCGGCTCAGCCGGCGGAGGCGCTGCATCGAATCCATGTGTTGATCCACGGGCGGGTACAGGGCGTGGGCTTTCGCGCCTTCACGCAACGAAACGCGCGCCGGCTCGGGATTGCCGGCTGGGTCAGGAACCTGCCGACAGGCGAAGTGGAGCTTGTGGCGGCGGGCGGGCAGGAAACCCTGGCGGAATTCGAGCAGACTTACCGCAAGGGGCCGCGCGGAGCGAGTGTGGAGAAGGTCGATTTCCTGGCGGCACCCGCCCCCGAATCCTTCGCCGGGTTCGAGATTCGGCCGACGCCCGAGCCGACGCCGTGAAAACCGAAGCCATCGCGCGCGCCGCCAACGGGAAGGACCAAGGGATGGAAGAGAAGAAGGGAACGGCACAAGAGAAAACGGCTGGCATCCGCGTGTGCGCGGCGCGACGGCACGGCGGCAGGCCGGCAGGCCCCGCCACGAGCGGTCGGCCCGTTTCATCTGCCTTGGAGCCGACCATTCGCTCAGCCGCCCACGCAACCTTCCATCCTGCCACGCTTCCATTCTCCCGCCCGGCCCGTGCCGCGTCTTTCCGGCCGTGCGCGATCCTGCTGGCGTGCCTGACGTGCGCATTGGGATGCTCAGCGCCGGCGTGGGGCTTCATTCAGCGCGTCTACAGCCTGCAGGAAGTGATGGACGCCTCCAAGGTGATTGTGGAGGGTACGCTTGAAAGGGTCGACGCCAAGGAGCGGATTGCAGTGGCCGCGCTGGGCAACGTCCACAAGGGCGACTGTGTCTTCAAGCAAATCAAGATGAACATCGCCCTGGGGCAGCAGTGGTTTCCCGAGGCGCTGATGAAACACATGAAGAGCGGCGCGCCGGTCCTCTTCTTCTATGACGACACCGACGGCAAGCTCGCGTGCCTCGGCCACACCTCGGGCATCTGGTTCCAGCTTTTCGGCGAGCTGAAGGACGAGCCGGGCAAGGTGTGGTGGCGTTTCACGCACATCGAGATCTACATGAACCGCACGTATGTGGGCGATACGCCGGCGCTGACGCGCACGGTGGCCGACGCGCTGGCGGGCAAGGCCACCCCGCCCGCGCCGAAGCCCGAACTGGCCGCACTCACGCCGGAGGTGCTGCTGGGCCGCTCGCTGCCCGCGCCCGAACACCGCGAGGCGGACGCGGGCAAGCCCATGCAGGTGGCTTGGCCGCCGCGGTTCAAGCCGGAGTTGATCGACGGGTTTGAGGCGTACGACGCGTGGCATGTGGAGGGGTGGGGCAACCCGGCGCAGGTCACGGTCCCGAGTATCGAGGACCGGGGCAAGGTGCTGTACATCCGCTGCGCGGCGGGCGAGCACGACAAGGTGGCCGTGACGCGCGAGCTGAAGGAGGATCTCTCAAAGGTCACGCGGGTGCTGCTCGAAGCCCGGCACGACGGGCAGGGACCCGTCGGCGTCGCGCTCGCGTTGTGGACGATGCACGAGGACCAGACGGAATTCTACGAGAGCCGCCCCCTGAAACTGGCGCCGGGCCGGTGGAAGTACGATCTGGAGGTCGACCTGACGGCTGGGGACTGGAAATGCGCGGCAACCGATTGGGAGTACCGGTCGAAGCTGCTGCATCGCGAGGCCGTCGCCCGGCTGAGCGTGCTGGTGTACGGCGCGGACTCGAACACCACCGTCGAAGTGGACAGGATCCGCGGCGAGTCGCGCGAGATGTTCGTGCGCGCGATCAACCTGGAGCACGGCGGACGCGAAGCGCGCGGCGTCACCTGGGTGGACTACGACGGAGACGGCGCACTGGACGTGCTGCTGTGCTCCACGAAGGGAAATCGGCTCTACCGCAACGAACCGCACGCCTTCGTCGACGTCACCGCCAAGGTGGGCCTGGCCGGGGGCAGCCGCTGCGCCGGCTGGGCGGACTACGACGCAGACGGGGATCTCGACCTGTTTGTCGGCTCGCTCGGCGAGCGGGCGGGGCTCTGGACCCAGGAGAAAGGCGCCTTCCGCGACACCTCTGCGCTGCTGCCCCGGCTGCCCGGCTACAACACCGAGGGCGCCGGCTGGCTGGACGCGAACGGGGACGGCGGCCCGGACATCCTGCTCTCCAGCGGGGAGCACGGCGTCTACCTGTTCCTGAACCGGCGCAGCGGCCCGGATTGGTTCAAGGATGTCAGCAAGGAATGGGGCCTGGGCCAGGGCGGGATCGGCACCGGCAACGGCGACTTCCTGTCCTTGACGGACTTCGACGGGGACGGCTTCTGCGAGTTTCTCTACAACCTCGACTCCGGCGTTCTGACCCGGAACGAGGACGGAAAGACGTTTCGAGCGGCTGCGCAGGCGGGCGTGCGCTATGCGACGGGCAACGAGACGAAGCTGGGCGCTGCGTTCGGCGATTTCGATACGGACGGCAATGTGGACCTGTTCGTCCCGCAGTACGGCCGGTCGAAACTGTACCGGAACAACAATGATTTCACGTTCGCCGATGTGCTCGGTGCGGCCGGCGCCCTGGCAAAGGTGCCGGCCAACGCGCGCACGGCGGTGTGGGGCGATTTCAACGCGGACGGCCGCCCGGACCTGGTCGTCGGATTTGCCGATGCGCAGTTGCGGCTGTACACCGGCAACGGCGACGGAACGTTCTCCGACGCGACGGAGCAGTCGGGCTTCCTGAATTTCCGGGCAAGTTGGTGCGCAACCGGCCTGTCTGTCGCGGACTGGGACGAGGACGGCGACCTGGATCTGCTGGTCACGGGAGAGCGAACCTGCTCCGCAATCCTGGTGAACGGGCTGAAACCGGTGCCGGGCCCGCGCGCCCCGCTGCGTGTTCGGCTCCCGCGCACCGCCGTGCCGGGCACGGTGGTGCGGGTGACCGACGGCGGCGACCGCACGGTGGGCGTCTGGCACACGGGCCTGGCGCGGAACTTCAGTTCGCAAGGGCCGCCGGAAGCCCTTTTCGCGGTGGAGCCCGGCGAATACCGCGTGGCGGTTCTGCGGACAAACGGCGAGCTGACATCGGAGAAGACAGCTGTGGGGCAAGGAGGGGTGATTCTGCGGGTTCCTGCCACAGACGGCAACCGATAAGAGCGTACGGCGGTGCGCTCGACACGGGAGCATACAGTGCGCAGTGTTGCGGACTCAGACGCAAATGCAAGAACAAGACCGCAGGCCGACAGCCGGCCAGGCCGAACACGTGCGGGGCGGGGACGGACCTGGGGCGGACGGCTCCTGCTTCTCTGCATTCCGTTCGCCGCACTCTGCATCATCGAGGCGGCCCTCCGTCTTGCCGGCGTCCCCAGACGCCAGGAAGACCCGTTCCTGAGCCCTGAACCGGGTGAACGGCTCTACCGCCCCGGCCGGCTGCCGGACGGGCGCAAGGGTTACATCTCGCGGCACGGCCCCGAAAGCCGATTCGTGCTGCCCGCCTTTCCCGCGAAGAAGACGCCCGGCACGCTGCGGTTGGTGGTGCTGGGCGGTTCGGCGGCCACGGGTTTTCCCTATTCGGGGCGCGTCGCGTTCGCCGAGTGGCTCAAGCAAGGCCTGCAGGCGGCGTACGGCGGCCGCGCCGTTGAGATGTTGAACTGTGCGGGGTGCGGGATGTCCATGGCCGACCTGACCCCGTACGTGCACGAACTGCTGGGCTATGAGCCGGACGCCATCGTTCTTTTCTCGGGCAACAACGAATACCGGGACACGCACAGGTACCGCGTGGTTCGGCGCGGTTCGTCGATTGCCCAGTTCCTGCTCCGAACGGGCGCGCGGCTGCACCTTGTGCGTCTGATTCGGCGCGCCGTGCTCGGCGACGGGTCGTCGTTCAGGTGGGGCTTCCTCGCCACCGAGAGCGTCACGCAGGTGAAGGCCGGTTCGACGGAAGAGCGCCGGCTGCTGCTCAACAACTACGCCTACACGCTGCACGTCATTCACCAGGCGGCGAAGGCGGCGAACGTGCCGGTCGTCTACTGCACGGTGCCTGTGAACGAGGCAGACTGGTTCCCGTTCGCCTGGGTGCACTCGAAGAGCCTGACGCCGCGCGAGCAATCGGCCTGGACGGCGCGGGTCGACGGCATTCTGCCGCTGATAAGCGCGAAACGAGCCGGCGAGGCGCTCGCCGAGTGCCGGACGCTTCTGGAGCGGGACGACAGACCGGCCATTCTGCACTTCCTGGCCGGCCGCGCCCACGAGGCGCTCGCCGAGCACGAAGCGGCGCGCGCCGCCTATGCGCGCGCACTGGAGTTGGACGTTGTCTGCAACCGGGCGTTTGGTTCGTTGAACCAAACGATCCGGCGCTTCTGCGCGCGGCGCACGCTGCCGCTGGCCGATTGTGCCGAGGGCTTGCGCGCCCTGGCGCCGCACGGGCTGCTCGGCAATGAAAGCTTCTTCGACAACTGTCACCCCCAGCCCGAGACGCACCGCAAACTCAGCCGGACCATCGCCGAGGCGCTCGTCAACTCGCGTTGCGTGCCGGACCCGGGCCCGGGCTGGCAGCCCCGCTTCGAGACCGGCCTGTCGCGCCACGCGCAGCAACTGGCGATACCAAACGACGTGCAGGCCGCGGCTCAGTTGCGCATTGCGAAGGCGATCCTCGAGGGCCTCACCTACCGGTTGGTCTCATCCGATTTTGAGCGCGCCGCGCGCCGGATCGAGTTCGCGTTGAGTATCGACCCCGAATTGTACGCCGCCCACTTCTACCGCGGGGTTGTCGCCTTTCTGCAGGACGATGAGGAGACGGCCAAACGCGCCTGGCGCCGCGAAATCGAGCTGCACCCCAGATGCCGGGCCGCAACGGAAGCGTTGCGCGCCCTGCAGCGGGGCCGCCTGGCCAAAAAGCATCTGTTGATGAAATGGGTGTTCAACCTTCCGGAGCAGCCGCGCGCCCTCTGACCTGAAAGTAGAAGCGGCGTCTCGCCGCTTTCCCCGGGCCGAAGGCCCGGGCCCCCGGCTGCACGGAGTGCAGCCGGGGCGAAGAGCCGAGCCGCCGTCACCCTGCGGGCTATGGCGAGCCAGGGACGGCTCTTCTACTATGGGCAACACGGCCCTAGACCAAGTTTCCACCTCGTCATATCCGGCGCCGCGCAGCGCGCCGGGAGCCTTGCCAGCCTGCTCGATTCATCAAGCTTTGCTGCGCGCCCGGATACGGGGGCATCCAATAGGTTCCGCGTGGCTCAACGTGTAGGCCTTTACTTTGTCCGCGCATTGTCGTAGAGTGAGGGGCCACAAATGAAGGACGGGCGCCGTTGGAGCCGAGCGCCGGGGGATGCCTCTTTGATGAGACTGCCGACATGTCACGCTGCGTCGCCGCCGGCAGCGGCCCGGTGGGCGCATCGGCTCGCGACCGTCGGCCTCGCCGTCCTGTTCGGACTCGCGCCCGCTTCGGGGCAGCCGCCCGACGACGGGGCGGAGCCGCCCGCCCCGGCGCAGGACTCGACGCTCGGCTATTTGCGCGTGATCGCGCCGGACGTCGAAGTCTCGGTGCCCGACAGAAATCTGGAAGCGCAGGCGTTCGCGAAATATCCGCTGATCGGCGAAGACCGGAACCACTACTTCATCGCCGGCCCCACTCGCGACGTGTCCGCCTTTCCGAAGAAGGACAAGCGCGGCCGATCGAATGCATGGGTCGGTGAGGCGCGTATCGTCTTCTTCGCCAAGCGCACATCGTGTGTCGGCGCCAAACTCTCCCTCGACAAGGGCGCCGAGTTGCCGCTGCTCGCTGAACAGGACGACGAGTGGTGGGTCATGGTATCGGGCGAGGAAGGGCATCACGCGCAGTTGGCCATTCCGAAGACGACCGCCGGCCTCTCGTTCCACAAGACGAGCCTGCTGGATGAGTATCGGCAGCGCCAGGAAGCCGCGCGCCTGGCCGCGGAGCGCGAAAAACGGCGCAAGGCGGCACAGGCAGCCGCGCGGCGGCGCGAAGAGGCGCAGAACGCCGGCGACGGACCGGACGCCGGGAACACCGGCACTTCGACCTCCGCCGGGCCGTCGAGCGGCGGAACGGGGGCGAACACGGGTAAGATCAAGAAGGTCTCCCCCAGTTTCGTCATCGACATGTCCTCGCTGACCAACCGGGTTCAGCCGTCCGAAGCGAAACCGAAGAAGCCCTTCTTCGATTCGCTGCGGGAACATCTGCCTGAGGGCCTGCTCGACAACGCCTCCTCGCCGGTCGTGCTGATTGCCGCCGGCTCGTTCGTGCTGTTGATCGTGATCATCGTCGTGGTGGCCGTCGTCGCGAGCCGGCGCCGGCGCAATGCGGAGGACGATGAACGGCCGCGCAAGGGCCCCATCACGCGAGGCCCTATCCCCATCGCGACCGGCCCGCCGCTGCCCGCCCCGCCGCCGCCAACCGTCACGGAGGAAGAGGTCCATCAGGAAATGATGGAGAAGGTGGCCTCCGGCGAAATGATCGGCAGCCTCGAGACCGTGATGCCCGTCGATCTCGTCCAGTTCCTGAACCTGAGCAAGCAGAGCGGACAGCTCATCATTGGGGAGGAAACGAACCCCTTCGCGGCGGTCATCTTCGAAGAAGGCGAGGTGATCAGCGCGCGCTACGAGGGCCAGAAGGGCGATGGGGCGGTGATCGCCATCCTCCACGAACGGGAAGGCGTCTTCGTGTTCAAAAAGGGGCCGGACGATCCCGAGGCGATCGACCGCAATGTGCAAAGGAAGACCGGCACCCTCTTGATGGAAGCCGTCCAGCAGATGGACGAAGCGCCGCGGCCCTCAACGCGGCGCAGGAAGAAGAAGCAGCAACAGAAACGCCGACTCTCGCTTCGCGGGCCGGGCGGGCTGCTCGGCGGCAAGAAGGAGTAAAGCGCGCGCCTTGCCTAGTGTCCTGTCCGGAAAATACGATGCATTCACCGTATTTTTCGGACAGGACACTAGTGCCTGGGATAGGGCAGCGGGTCGGTAACGCCGGCTTCGCGGAAGGCGGCGAGCCGCTCCACACAGGTGGGGCACTCCCCGCACGCCTCGGCCTGCCCGCGATAACACGACCACGTCCGGGCGTAGTCCACCTTCAGATCCAGCCCGATCTTCACAATATCGGCTTTCCGCATGTCGATGAACGGCGCCTGCACACGCACGGGCCGGCGGCGGTTCAGGCTCAACACGCCGTTGAGCCGTCCCACAAATTCGCGCGTGCAGTCCCAGTAGCCGTACGCGTCCTGGCGATGGGCCCCGTACAAAAGCGGCCCCATCCGCCCGGCCTCCGCGCAGGCCGCCGCGACGGACAGCAGGACCATGTTCCGGTTCGGGACGTAGGTCGGGGGCTGAACCCGATCCGCGGGCGGCACGGCCGACAGAGGCGGCACGGGGATCGTCTCATCCGTGAGCGCCGAGCCGCCGTTGAGCATGCACTTCAGAAAGGAAAGGTCCACGGTTCGGTGCCAGGCGACCCCTGCCGCTTCCGCCTGCCACCGCGCCATCTCCAGTTCGCGGGCGTGCTTCTGCCCGTAGTCGAAAGAGAGCGCACAGAGCATGGCGTAGCCCATCCGCGCCCTGGCGTAATGCAGCAGCGTCACCGAATCCATCCCGCCGGAAAGCAGGACCAGCGCCTTTTCGTCGCCGGGTTCCATCATCTTCTCGCCTTGAATTCGTGCAGGTCGAACGGTTCCCCCGTGGAGTCGTCGAACTCCGCCGCGGCCGTCAGCGCAATCTCCGCAATACGGCGCGCCGTCAGTTTGCGGTCATAGACGGTGTACATGGCCCCGAGCGCGAAATCGCTGCCCGAACCGAACGCGAAAAAGCGCTTGAACTCCTGAACGGAGCGCAGCGAGTAGATCCCGAATATCCCGTGCGGATTCGCGATGAGCGCGTGCAACTGCGAGGACTCGAACTCGTCGTCCTCGTTCTCCCGCGGGTTGAGGAAATAGTCCTTCTTCAAGCGGGCGTGGATGTAGCGGAACGACTCGAAGATGGCCTGCACGCTGTTGAAGAACATCTTCTTCCGGCGCCGCGACAGACAGCTCGCGAGCACTTCATGCCACACCGAGACGCCGACGGTCCCGATGTAGGTGGTGCCCGTCTTGAGAATCTTGGAGGAATTGGCGAGGTACTTGCGCCGCTGATAGATCCTGCCCAGTTTCGTCAGCGTATCGGCGCCGATGCAGATCTCGCCGTCTTTCTTCACCACCACTATCGTCGACATCGTTCCGTGTTCCTTTCTCCTTGCAAGAGCCGGCAGGGCCGCGCCGCCCCGCCAAGCCGGCCGTGTACGACGGGGCCCGCCTCGTCCTCCTCGATCCGCGCCCTTCTAGCCGCGGCCGCGGCCGCAGGCCGTGCCGGGCTCACGTCTCGCCGAGCCCGCGCAGCACGAGCCGGTGCAGGGCGGGCAGGGTCTTCCGATGCGGCCCGCGCACGTCGTAACCCCGGCAGCCCAGTACCCGCGGCCATTCCACGATGCGTGTTCGCGCCCTGTACATATCGAGGAAGTCGAAATTGGCGGTCGTGAACCCGCGCACGTCGTGGCCGAGATTGCGGGCTATCGTCAGCGCTTTCAGGAAGACTTCCGGCAACAGCACGGCCGAGCCGATGTTCAGCAGCACGCCGTCCGCGAGCTGCGCGACCGATTCGATCAGCAGCCGGAAATCCGAATAGGACGTTGCGCCCAGCGCGGCGCCGTCGCACGTCGGGTGCTGGTGCACGATATCGCCGCCTATCGCCACGTGGATGGTGACCGGAATGGAGAGCGTCAGCGCGTTGTACAGCAGACTGTCGGCACGGTGCGCAAACGCCTGCTCGGCGATCTTTTCCGCCACGGCCCGGCCGTATCCGATTCCGCGCGCGGCGCCGTCCTTGAGCGACTCGTTCATCAGCCGGCCCGTCTCCTCCGCCATCCCGAACGTTCCGTCCTGCAGCCCGTCGGCCACGTCCTCGGATGTCGCGCCGATCATGGCCAACTCGAAATCGTGAATCGACACCGCTCCGTTTCCGGCCACATGGTCGATCACGCCCCGGGCCATGAGGTCAATCAGGAGCCGGGAACACCCCTCCTTCACGACGGCGCCGCCGATCATGAGAATTACGCGCCGGCCCCGGTGCCGGGCCTCTACGATCCGCGCGGCCACCTCCGCAAGCAGGGGATCCTGCTCGTCGCCGGCGGCTGGCGCGTCGAGCGGGAGCATATCGGCCAGCCGGAACTTGTTTGTCCGCTGCGCGATCGGATACGTCTTGATCTTTGTGAAGTCCATCCCGAACTGCGGGCCTCCACTCGGCCCCGGACACGCGGCCTGCACGCGGGTTCTCGCCCGTGGCCCGGGCGGGTCCGGGAGCATGCGCCTTCACCCCGGCCGGTCGGGCCGAAACGAGGAGCGCGGCAGAGTCTAATGCATCTGCGCCTCGGCGGCTAGTTATTCCTGCACTCGGAATCCTCGGCCCGGGCCGCTCGGGCGCCGTCTTCTGGCCGTGGGCCGACCTTGGCCCCCGGCATGGTCTTTTCCTTTGGCGGGCCAAAATGATGGCAACCGGAGAAATTGATGTAT
>JAFGHX010000290.1 GCA_016929905.1 Kiritimatiellia bacterium | reverse complement strand
TCCACCCTTCCACCCTTCCACTCTTCCACCCTTCCACCCTTCCACCCTTCCACTCTTCCACCCTTCCACCCTTCCACCCTTCCACTCTTCCGGCTCTGCTACTGCTTGACGGTTCCAAAGGTGATCCCGCGCAGGAGGTGCCTGCGCACGAGCACGGTAAACAGGATGACCGGACTGACGAACAGCACAACCCCGGCCGCGACGCGGGGCCAGGGCACCCCCTGAATGTTGTTCTGGAGCCCGGCGAAATAGACGGGGGCGGTCACCGCGTCGTGGCTGTTCAGCGTCATGGCGAACCCGTACTCGTTCATGGCGGCGATGAGGCAGAACACGGCGGTGACGGCCATTCCCGTACGCGCCTGCGGGAGTATAATGCGCCAGAACGCCGCCAGCCGCGAATAGCCGTCGACCAGTGCGGCCTCCTCGTAGGCTCTCGGGATGTCGTCGAGGAACCCCTTCATCAGCCAGACGGAAAGCGACAGGTTGAAAACGGTGTAGAGCAGGATCAGCCCCACGTAGGTGTTGTGGAAGTTGAACAGGCGGTACATGAGCAGCACCGGCACCACCACGGCCAGAGGCGGCATGAACCGCGTGGAGAGGATGAAGAACAACCAGTCCTTGCTGCCGGGTATGCGGAACCGGCTGAATCCGTAGGCGCAGCAGGTTCCCAACGCGACGGAAGCCACGGTGCTAAGCAGGCCGATCACGACACTGTTGCACAGGAAATAAAAGAACGTCCTGTCCGTCCCGGCGTAGGGTTCGGAAAGCCGGCGATAGGCGCCGACGGTTGGTCTGAACCGCGGATCGTCGCGCGCGGACGGGGGCGAAAGGGCGGGCACGAACCGGGCATAGGCGTTGATCGTGTCTTCGTTCCGCTTCACGGAAGCCAATCCGAGCCAGACGAGCGGGAGCGCGGCGACGGCGAAGTAGGCGACGATCATGATCCAGCGCAAGGCCTTCACGGTTCCGCCCTCCCCTGGCGCCGTTGGATGTACCCGATATAGCGGGTGAAGACGCTGGCGAGCGCGATGACCATGACGAGCGTGACGCACGCGTAGGCGCTGCCAAGCCCCACCTTCGAGTTGCTGAACGCCGTCTGATAGAGCAGCGCGCTCAGCGTCTGAGTCGCCGCGTCGTTGGGGCCGGTGATCGCCATGACCAGGTCGAACTGCTTCAGCGCGTCGGTCGTGCGCAGCAGCACGGCCAGCACGAGCAGCGGCGCGCACATGGGCAGCGTGATTCGGCGGAACACGGTCCACGCGCCGGCCCGGTCGATTTCCGCCGCCTCGTAAATGGATTTCGGGATCGCGTTCAGACCCGCGAGCGCGATCAACATCATGAACGGCGTCCACATCCAGACGTCGATGAGCAGGATCGCGCTCAACTTCAGGTTCGTATCCGTCAGCCATTGCGGCTGCCGGTCGAGCGGCACCCCGAACGCGCCCAGGATCTGGTTCACCAGTCCGTAGTGCCCGTTCAGCAGCAGGTTCCAATACAGGCCCATGACGGCCGGGGAAAGCATCATGGGGACCAGCAAGATGGTCAGAACCGCGGTCTTGCCCGGGAACCACTCCTTCAGCGACAGGGCCAGCAGGAAGCCGAGCAACAGCTCGACGGCGACGGCCACGCCCACGAACAGGGCCGTCGTACGAATCGCGGCCCCGTATTCGGCACGCGTGAACACCGTGCCGTAGTTGCGCACCCCGATCCAGCTCCACGTCCCGCCGCTCAGGTCCACATCGGAGAACGACAGCACAATGTTGTAGAACAGCGGGAAGACATTGAACAGGACGAGCAGGACCAGGGTCGGCCCCACGAATCCGTATTTCATCCATCCGGCGCGGTCGTTCATCGTCGTATCGCGCTCCGCTCGAAACGGAGTCGAAAGTCCAAGGTCGAAGGTCGAAGGTCGGGAGTCCAACGCGCTTGTCGAGAAAGGGCCAACCGGTGCTCACCAGACGGCTCACCGGGACCCGCCTTCGCGCAACGCTTCGGCGGGCACGGCCCGCCAAGGCAACGAGCCTGGCGGGGCGAAGACGGGTCGCGCGAGCCGGCTCTTTCTACAGGCTCAACGCCCTCTCGCCCTTCGACCTTCGACCTTGGACCTTGGACCTTCGACTTTTCGATCTTCGACTATCCCGCCGTCACTTCCCGAGCCCGGCATCGGCCAGAATCTGCTCGTGTTCCGCGGCGAGCTGATCCAGGGCATCGCGCGCACTCTTGCGTCCGTCGAGGAACTCGCCGATATGTTTCTGGGCGGCGGCCAGCAACTCGTTGTAGACGGGCACGTTCCAGAAATCCTGGAGGTAATCCATCGAGTCGGCAAACGGGGCGTTGTAGGCCGTCGCCTGGCGGAATGCGTCGCTCTTCAGGATCTCGGTGTTCGCCGTGAAGCCGGCCGGCTTGGTGATCCACTGGCGCTGGACATCCGTCTTGAGGAACCATGCGATGAACGTCTTGGCCAGCTCCTGCTGAGCGGCGGGCACTTTTTGGGAGATGCTGAAGCCCTGCCCGCCGAGGCTGGCGACGCGCCGATCCCCTTGCTTCGGGATCGTAAAGAAGCCGGCCTGTTCCCCCATCTTCTCGACGATGGTCGGAAAGAACGCGAAGTAGTCCATGGCCATGGCGGTGGAACCGCTGATGAAGTGCTCCATGGTCTTGCTGTAGTCGAAGTTCGCCGCGCCTTTCGGGGCGAAATTCAGCAGGTTCTTGACAAACTCGAGCGCCGCGACGGACGCATCGGTGTTGAGATGGCCGCGGACGGTGCCGGTCTTCTCGTCGCCCCAGCTCGCGCCGAACGCCCAGAGGAACTGCTGAACGCCCATGGTCAGGGAGTCGTAACCGCGCCCCGTCAGCAGGGCGCAGCCGTACCGTTTCTGGTCCGGCCGGGTGAAGAACTCGGCGACATCGCGGAATTCGTTCCAAGTCTGAGGGACAGCCAGTTCGCGCCCATACTTGCTCTTGAAAGCGGCCCTTTCTTCGGGCGCCTCGAACCAATCCCGGCGGTAAGCGAACCCGACGGCATCGGTTTCGCACGGTGCGGCGAAGTACCGGCCGCTGCCGGCCGGATACTCGCAGAGGTAGCGCAGCGCCCGGGGATGGACCGTCGCGAGGTCGACCGCGGTGGGCAGCCAGTCGGAGATGTCCAGATACAGCCCCTTGGTGGCGCCGCGGCCGATCCACTGGCTGTCGCCCACGACGATATCGAAGTCGGTGCGCTTGCTGCCGAACTCGAGGAAAACCTGGTCCTGGTAGCTGGCCCAGGGAATCTGGTGCACCTTGACGGCGATCCCGGTTTCCCGCTCGAAGAGGTTGCCGAGTTCCTGCAGGCCGTCGGCCGGCGCCCACTGCGCCCACCAGATGGTGATGGACTGCCCGCCCTCAGCCTGCTGCGGCGTCTCGGTCTTCCTGCCGCACCCCGCGCCCATGCCGACAACGAGCATCCCCGCCGCCAGAATCCGCCAATACGTTCTCACGCCACGTCCCTCCTGTTGATTCACATCACATACAACACGACAACGAGTATGGCGGCCAGGCCGTATACGCCGAGCCAGACCCACCCGCTGCCGACGATTTTATGCGTCCACGAGGCTTCCACGAGGCCGGCCTCGGCCTCCTGGCCTTCCTTCTCGTCAGGCACAAACATGAGGACCGCGAGGTAGCAGCCGAGCACGAAGCTCATCATCAGGCCGAGAAAGATCAGAATATTGGCGGGCTTGGGCAGACTCGCCTCGCAAAGCGCGCAGCCGACGAAGGCCAGCAGGGAGAGCGCCGCGAGGACGACTCCGCCCCAGCCGGCGCGTGAGCCGAAATCGGGGTGTACACCGCGCATGCGGGTCAGGAGTTCGCTCACGAGCCGGCGCCGTTCGGGCCCGGGCGGCCGGATCCATGCGCCGAGCCAGGTGCCCGCGATCAGCACGGCCGCGCAGATCGGGAACGCCCAGATTGTGCGGTCGGCCGCGGACATGACCAGGAAGGACAAGCGCGAGGTCAGCGCGGGGCAAAGCCCCTTCGCGTCGAAGTAGGTCATCAACGCGACGGCGCCACTGAACCCGACCCCGCCGACGATCGTTGAGGCGGCACCGACCGTGTTCGTACGCGGCCAGAAGAGGGCGGCGGCGACGATGACAAAGATGGGCGGTTCGAAGAACGACATAATCTCGAAATTGGCTTGGATGATGCCGCCGAGCCGTTCGACGTTGAACGCGAAATTCAGGCCGAGCAGACCGCCGATCAGCGTGGCCATCCGCCCGATCCAGAGGTAGTCGCGCGGCGAGCGGCCGGGCACGAAGCGGCGGTAGAAATCGTGCTCGGTCAATGTGGCCAGGGAATTGAGCAGGGCGCTCGCGGTGGAGTTGGAAGCGGCCACCAGCGCGGCGATGATGAGCCCGCCGAGCCCCGCCGGCAACACGTCGACCAACAGGCGCGGCAGGATGGCGTCGCCTCTGGCCAGGGCGTCCTGGCCGGAATACAGGATGGCGCCGCATATGCCGGGAATGATGTAGGAGAGGGTCAGCGGCCCGGTGAGGATGGCGGCCAGGATGAGGCCTTTGGACGCGTCCCGCACGGAGCGCCCGGCAAAGCAGCGCTGGAGCATGTACTGGCTCGTGCACCAGTAGGGCAAGCCGAGCAGCGTGAACATGATCACGTCTTTCCATGTAGGCCAGACCTCACCCGCCTTCCAGAAGACGAAGAACGAGTCCGGCACCTTCTGCACGAAGCCGGAAAGGCCGCCGACGGCCTTGAGACTGAGCGGCAGCAGGATCAATCCGCCCAGGATCATGACGAAGCTCTGAATGACGGACGAATAAGCGGCCGCGACGAGGCCGGAGAAGAAGCAGTAGATGATGACGCCGGCGGTCACGATGAAGATGATGTTTTCGGGCTGCATCTTCAACACCGGGGCGAGCACGATGGAAAGCGTATACATCGCGTTGCCCGAGAAGAGCGCGTAGTAGACAATCCACAGGGCGGCCGGCAACAGGCGCAAGCCGAGTCCGTATCGGGTCTCCAGGAATTCGGAGACCGTGGTGATGCGGAGCCGGCGCAAGCGCGGCACGAAGAACAGGGCGCTGGCGGCGGCGATCATATTGCCTGTCCACGCGATCAGCAGGACGGACACGCCGCCTCCTTTGTACGCCGCGCCGGCGGGTCCGACCAGGTAGATGGCGGCCACATTGGTGGCCATGACGGTGCCGGCGATGACCCACTTGTTGAGCGCGCGGCCGGCCAGGTTGAAGTCTTCCTCCTTCTTGACATAGCGGCTGAGGTAGATCCCCAGCGCGATCATGCTGAGGAGGTAGACGAGAACGACTATCGCGTTGAGCGTCATAGTCCCTTTCCTCCGGTAAGGGCCTGCCTGTCAGCCAAGGGCAAAGCCGTCGGCGCTACGCCGCGAACGCGCGCAGCCGGTCGACGGCCAGCTTGATGTCTCCCAAGCGGTTGTTGCCCGCCTCGCGTTCGATAGCAAGCGCGCCGGCGAACCCGGCGTCTCTGAGCGTACGCAGGAACGTGTCGGCGCCCACTTCGCCGTCGCCCCACGGCACTTCGGCGCCCCAGGCCCCCGGTGTTGCCGTACGCGTCGCATCCTTGATGTGGCAGTGCCTGATCCAGGGCGCGAGCGTTCGCACGGCGTCGAGCGGGTCGCCCTTGTCATAGAGGATCATGTTGGCCGGGTCGAAATTCACCCCGAGCGCCGGGTGGTCCATCTCTTCCATGAACCGCCGCAGGTCTTCAGCGGATTCCTGCCCCGTTTCCAGCAGCAGGACGATCTGCTTCTCGGCCGCGGCGTCGGCAAGGACCCGGATCCGTTCGCCGAACGTGCGGGCATAGCCCGGATCGGCGTGATCCAGGAACCCGGCATGCATGGACAGCTGCGCGACGCCGAGCTCGGCTGTCGCCGCGACCGCGCCGACAAACCGCTTTCGGTTGTCCGCCCAATTCGCGTCGGGCACGATGCCGCCGGTGAGTTTGATGGTCTCCAGCGAGGAGTAATTCTCCTGCGGAAAGCCGATCATCGTGCTGGTAATCGTCCAGTCCTGCGCGCGTACGGCATCGAGGTAGGCCTTCCCGCTCTGGCCCAACGCCGGCCCCACCGCCAGGTGAACATGGTCGAGTTGAATCTCTTTCGTCATCCGGGCGACGTCTTCGATCCCGGCTTTAAGCGACCAACTGCACACGCCAACGGGCCAATCCCCACACATCGTCATCGTGCCATCCTCCCTCAGTTTGCGGCCAAAAGCCCATGGACCGCATCACCCTATTCATGTGCTATCTCACCACAATTCCAGGCAGATGCACCCAACGCGCCGATTCGAAAATACGCCATCCTGGCTGGGCTGAGTAGGGCGGCGTCCACCGAACGCCGGCCCTGCCTCGGCCTGCGCCGTCGCCTCCGACTATGGCGGCACGCGATCCGCGAAACCTGGCCTACGTACGCTAGCTTTTCGATCAACATCCACGTCTTTGCCTGTATCCGAGTAGGGCGGCCGTCCCGGCCGCCCATGGCCGGGCGGGACGCCCGGCCTACTTGGGTTGAGGGCAAGACGCACCTTATCGCATTTACGTCGGGCAGTGCTAAGCCAGGGTGACCTTCTGCCGGTTCTGTGCGGATTCTCTTGCGGCCAGCCCGATCCGGATCGAATCCCGCGCCTGTTCGGGTGTGATGACGTCGGGCAGTTTTTCGCCCTGCACGCGGCGGGCGAAATGTTCGATTTCCCGGGCATACCCGTCGCCTTCCGGCAGTTCGGGCGCAAAGGGTTCGCCTTCAGCCGGGCAGACGCGGAACGCCGGTTGCGCGCCGGGGTCCAGCAGCAGGGTAGCCCGCTCGAGCATAATCTGGAAGCTCATCCGGAATCCGGCGGAAGGCGCCATCATCCACGAGGCTTCGGCCGTCACGGCTTGCCCTGCGTCGTAGAGGAACTGCGTGGCGATATGGACGAACCCGCCGCCCGCCCCCCTGGCGCCGGAGCTGCAGAGGGCCGGTGGCACGCCCAACAGCCACTGCACGAAATCCGCGTCATGGATGTGCAGATCCAACTCGATCCCGCCGCTGCGCTTGGTGTCGGCGAACCAGTTGTCCGCGGCCCAGCCCGGCCGGGGACTCAGACGCTGGAACGAGGCGGCGACCAGGCGGCCGTACTCGCCGCTGTCGACAATCTCTTTCGCCTTGGCGTATTCCGGCCAGAACCGGAGGCAATGTCCGATCTGGAGGACTTTGCCACTCGCGTCGGCGGCCGCGATCATGCGGTCGCACTCGGCCACGTCCAGTCCCATCGGCTTCTCGCACAGGACATGCACGCCGGCTTTGAGGGCCTGCTCGGTCAACTCGGCGTGCAGGAAGGTGGGTACGGTGATGGAAACGGCGTCCAATTCGTTCTTCGCGAGCATCTCACCGAGCGTCCGGCTGAGTTGGAGGGCATCCCAGTCGATGCGCGCCGCCGCCCCTTCCACGTTGCCGGCCCGTTTCGCCGCCTCGATCACGTCGGGATTCGCGTCGCACGCCGCGCTGACCTCCGCATTCGGCGTGGCGTGCCAGCACCGGTAGTGCATGCGCCCCATGAACCCCAATCCGACGATTCCGACTCTGAGCATGATCGACGCTCCTTTCGCGAGGACGAGCACGAAGGGCCTATTGTACGCCATTCTGCGGATCAGAAAAGCTTTCTCTGAGCAAGGGTGAGGAGAACCACGAATGGACACGAATCAACACGAATCGTCGGAAGAGTCCGTCGCGTCCTCTGTCGATGGATGCCGTACGCCATCGGCGCCTCCCTCCGGCCGGATATTCGTCTGCATTCGTGTTCATTCGTGGTTCCGCGAGTCCTCCGGTCGGACTCTACAGCGGCGGGCCGGCGGCCGAGGCGGCGCCGTAGACCGCGATCTCAACGAAGCGCGTTTCCGCATCGCCGGCGCCGCCGTGGGTGTAAACGCGGACGTAACGGGCCGGAGTGCCCTGCTTGTTCGCGCCGCGTGCATCCACGATTTCGGCCCACCATCGCGCGTAGTAGGCGGTATCCGTCCCGGTGCCCAGTCCGGCCGAGTTGTCATGGTCGTTGTTGAACAGCGTGCGCACGTTCTGGGTGAACGCGGCGTCGTCCGCCACCTGGACAATGACGTCATTGTAGATGACGGGATTCTTGTAGTAGTGCCATACGGCGATCGCGTAGACGGTCTCCTCGCGGCCCAGGTCGATCTGGACCCACTGCAGCCCGAAATCGAGCTCCACGTAGTCGAACTCGCCGCTCCGCTTGATGCCGTCGGTAATCTGGGCGAGTTCCCCGATGACCGGTTCGTCCGCCATGCTCGAGGTGACGGGTTTGCCGCGCGCGAGGTTCACGGCGCCGGGCGGCGCCATGAACGGCGGCCGTTTGACCTCTTCGCGCAAGTGCGGCGGCTTGTCGAGGTGTTTGGGGTAGCCGGGCGTGGCGCGCGTGACGGCGTCCGCGGTGAGACCCAGGTCCAATTCCTCCAGGTCCATGCCGCCCGACAGGAACTGGGCGATCGCCTTGTTGATGATCTTCTCGATGACGTAGGTGGTCTTGGATGCGCCCGTAATGCCATCGACGACGTTCGGCCCCTTGGAACGGGAACTGATCACGACACCCGGCGCCCCATCGCGGAGAAGCGGGATCCCGCGGAACTGTGCGAGCCAATCGGGCGCGGTGATGCGGGCGCCCAATCCGGGTGTCTCGTTCTGTTCATAGATGTTCAGCGCCAGGATAGTCTGGGTCTCGGCGCCGACGGCCAGGATGCCCTTGATCGGCCCGTACTTCCCATGCCCGACGACCTCGAATGCGAAGCCGGTGAGTCTGTCGCCGGCACGGCCCTCATAGACGGTCATGACGCCGCGGTTCGTCACGGTGACGCTGCGGTTGAACAGGTCAATGGTTTCCTCGCGCGACGACGGGCCGGCCTCGAGGCCGAGCGCGTCGACGACGGCACAAATCTTGGCGAAATTCTCATTGGCGGCGATTCGGGCCTGCCACTGCACGTTGGCAAAGGTCAGCAGCACGGCGCAGAAGCCGCTGAGGCCGACGGTGAAGGCGACGGCATAGGCTTTAGGGCGCATGAGGACGGGCTCCTGCAAGGGTCAGCGCGTCGATCGTGGGTGAGACGAGATTGCCCAACAGCACGGCGGCGAGCATCGCCTCGGTGTAGTTGGAGAACGCGCGCATCAGCACGGCGGCCGTGCCGATCAGAATGCCGTAGAGCACCTTCGCGCCGGGGTCATGCGGCGAACCGGCCGGGTCACAGGCCAGCAGACAGGCGCCGAACAGAAAGCCGTCTGCCACGAACACCTCCAGCAAGGTCGGCACCGGCAGGCGACCGGCGATCTGCAGCGCGAACGCCGTGGCGCCGGCGGCCAGGAACACCCCGGCCATGATGAGCAGGTTGGTCCGGCGCGCGAGGAGCATGGGCACGCTTGCCAGCAGAATGGCGGCGCTGCAGGCGATCCAGGCGTCCGGGCGGGCGGCCCCGAGCATGGAACCGAAGTAGCTGTCGAGCACGGCCGTCGGGTAACTGAACAGAAGGAAGCCCTTCCCCACCAGCACCGGGCTGAAGATGTGGTGGCCGGCGCCCCCGAACACTTCCTTCCCGAAGAAGACGCCGAAAGCCGACCCGACGGCGAACATCCAGAGCGGCAGGTCCGGCGGGAGCATGAGGGTCAGGAGCAGGGCGAACGGCAGGGACCCGCTCCCGATCGGCTTCCGGCGGATCAACCCGAACGCGATCTCCACCGCGGCGCCGGCGGCCCATGCCACCAGCAGGGCGACCAGGATCCGGCCGCCGAAGCACCAAACCGCGACGCCGAGGCAAAGCGTGCCGCCGGCGAGCGCGGCGATCAGGTACCGCTGCACGTCGCGGCCGGCGGGCAGGTGCGCCGCCGCGGCGGGCCGGCTTCCGTCGCCGATGGCCATGCGTTTGAGTGTCCGCCACATACTAGAACTCATCGAAAAAAATGCGGTCGCGGGAAACGCCCTTGTCGTCGAGCACCTGTAGCGTGGCCTCGATCATGGGCGGCGGTCCGCACAGAAATGCCTGGCGTTCAACGCCTGCGTCGAGGTGTCGTGCCACCGATTCATGAATGAATCCCGTTTCGCCCGGCCAGTCGGAACCCCGTTTCGGCTCGGACAAGGCGTAGTGCACCTGGAGCCCCGTCATCTCGCGGGCAAGCTGGCGGAATTCGTCCAGATACATCGCGTCGTCCTTGGTTCGCGCGCCGAAGAACAACCGGCAGGGGCGTGCGGGCGCGGTCTCCCGGATGTGCCGGATGATCGAACGCATCGGCGCGAGGCCGCAGCCGCCGCCCACGCAGACCAGTTCGCAGCCCGGGTCCTGGTCCAGGACAAATTCGCCGTACGGGCCGGTGAAGGTGACGGTGTCGTTGACGCGCACGCGGTGCAGGTAGGCGGAACCTACGCCGCCCGGAATGAGCCGAACCAACAACTCGATCGCCTGCCGGGCGCTGGGCGGCGAGCTGATGGAATAGGCCCGGAACGTCGGTTCCGGGCGACCGGGGACATTGACCTGGACGTACTGGCCGGGCCGGAACTCGATCGAGCTGGGCTGCGTGAGCTTCAGGATCAGTTCCCGGGTGTCGGGCGTCACGAGACGGGCCGCCTGCACCCGGGCGGTGTACTCCCGGATATTCAGATAGTCGGGCCGCACGCGGACCTCGACGTCCTCACGGACCTTCACCTGGCACGCCAGCCGCACGCCGGAAGCCAGTTCGTCACGGGAGAGGTACGGCAACTCGGTGGGCAGCACCGGGCCGCCGCCCTTCGGGACGGTGACCTTGCAGAAGCCGCACGTGCCCTGGCCGCCGCAAGCGGAAGGGATGAAGATCCGGCGCTGGTACAGGACCTCGAGCAACTTGCCGCCGCCCTCCACGACAAACGGGTCCTCCTCGTTCACTCGGACCCGGCAGGGGCCGTAGTTGGCGATGAACCGGTCGGCGAGCAGCAGCAGGATTGTCAGCACCCCGCTGGTCACGCCCAGTACCGCCACTGCCTGCAGGTAAATCATAGGTCGACCATTCCCGAGAACCCCATGAACGCCATGGCCATCAGCCCGGTTACGATGACGGTGATCCCCAGGCCGACAAGGGGCTTGGGCACGTCGGCCAGCTCGAGCCGCTGCCGGATGCCGGCCATCAGACAAATGGCCAGCAGCCACCCGAGCCCGGACCCCAGCGCGTACGCCGCCGTCTGGGCGAGCCCGAAGTTGCGCTCGGGATCGATCATGAGCAGGTTCACGCCGAGGATCGCGCAGTTCACGGTGATCAGCGGCAGGAAGATGCCCAGATTGTAGTGCAGCACGGGACTGAACCGTTCGATGACCATCTCGACGAACTGCACGAAACCGGCAATGAGCATGATGAAGACGAGGAAGGTCAGATACGTGAGGTCCGCGGCGCAGAGCGGGGCGTCCTTCACGAGGATCCCGTAGTAGATGCCGTAGTTCAGTATGGCCGTACAGAACGTCACGAACGTGACGGCCACGCCCATGCCGAGTGCGGTGCGCATGTTTCTGGAGATGGCAATGAAGGAGCACATCCCCATGAACTTGGCGAGCAGGATGTTGTTGGTGAGCATCGCCGCCAGGAAGATCACGGCCATACCGGCGAGTACGGACCCGGTCATGGTTCCCTCCCTGCGTCCACAAAAAACTTGCTCGAGAACTCACGGCAGAGCCCTCCTTGCCCGGCTTCGGGGTGGGCCGGAGGTTCCTTCTTCGGCCAGACGGCGCGGACGATCCAGACCACGATCCCCATGGAGAGGAACGCGCCGGGCGCGGCGCGCAGGAGCATGGCCGGCATGAAAGCGGCGGGCATGACGCGGCAGCCCAGGAGCGTTCCGCTGCCGAGCGGCTCCCGGATGAGGGAAATGGCGAGCAGGACGAGCGCGTAGCCGGCGGCGGCGCCGAGGCCGTCGAGGAACGCCATGTGCGGGCGGTTGCGGGTGGCATAGGCCTCGCACCGTCCGAGGATGAGGCAATTGGTGATGATCAGGCCGACGTAGGGCCCGAGTGCCTTGCTCATATCGTAGAAATAAGCGCGCAGGAACAGATGCACGAAGATCACGAGCGTGGAGACGATCAGCATCTGAACGATGAGCCGGACGCGGCGCGGCGTGACGTTGCGCAGGCTGGCGACGGCGAGCGAGCTGAGCGAGGCGACGAACAGCAGCGCCGCGCCCATGACGAGCGTGGTCGCCACATAGGCGGTGACGGCCAGCGCCGAACAGATACCCAACGCGTGGGCGAGGACAGGATTCTCCGTGCAGATTCCGTCCTTGAGCGGCTTACCCAGGCCTCTGAGTCGACATCCTGGCATCAGGCTTGATAGTCTTCCGGTTTGAAACGATGCTTCTCGCCCGCCTCCAAGGCCGGGATAACGGAAAGGACCGCGACGGCCGTCGGATAGGCGGCCTCGGGCGGACAGGTCAGCCGGCGTTTATCCCCCGCACGCACGGCGTCGAAAAAGTTCTCGAGATGCCATTGGTGGATGCTCTTGGTCTCGCACAATCCCATGGCCGCGGCCGCTTCGGCGCTCTTGTTGGCCAGCACCTTGGGCAGCAGCACGGCCTGGTATCCGTCCCGCTCGGCGGGCTCCACGCCGGCCATCCACTCGGGCAGCTCGCGCCCCGCTTCGGGCACATAATAGCATTTGCGCGGGTCTTCCGAGATCGTGAGCGTGCCCTGGTCGCCGTGGAACCGTTCGTAGTAGTGCCCGAACCCGTTGGTATTCAAGACCTGGTAGAAAGCGCGCACGGCACTGCTCTTCCCGTCGCGCTTGTAGGGGTATTCATAGACGGTCATGACGTCCTCGTACCACTCGCGGTCGGGGTAGTAGTCGTGGCCGCCGACGGCGACGAGGCTGGCCGGATCGGCGTGGAGGAACCAGCTGAAGATGTCGATCTGATGGCTGCCGAGGTCGGCGATGGGGCCGGCGGAGAAATCGCGGAACCAGCGCCAGTTCCGGAATCGGTCCATGGTATCGTAGCCGTACTTCTTCAGGACGTCGGGTGCAATGATGTACTGCGGCGGCCAGGTCAGCTTCGCCTGCGCCGTCCGGTTCCACTGTCCGTAGCAATTGGTGATGCGGCCGCAGACATTGTCCTTGTCGATCATCTCGAGCGCGTACCGATAGACGGGGTTGCTGCGGCGCTGGTGGCCGATCTGCATGATCTTTCCGCTGTTGCGGGCGGCGGCGACCATGCTGGCGGCGTTCTGGAGCGTATGGGCCATTTCCTTTTCGCAGTAGACGTGCTTGCCGGCCTGCAGGCAGGCGAGCGCGTGTTCGGCGTGGACGAAGTCCGGCGTGGCGACGATGACGGCGTCGAGGTCGGTTTCCTTCTCGAGCATCTCGCGATAGTCTTCGTAGACGGAGACGAGCTGGTCGTATTTCTTGAGCGTATTGCGGGCGTAGCGCTGGCTGTAGGCCCAGATATCGCAGACGGCTTTGAAGCGGAGGCCGGGGATCTTCAGGCAGTCTTTGAGCAGCACGCGCCCCTGAACGCCGGTGCCGATGATCGCGACATGCAACGGATCCGCGCCGGGCGTGGCCGCGGGCGCGTCCTGCGCGCGCGCGGAGCGGGCCATCATCCACCCGGCGCCGGCCGCCCCGACGGCGGAGCGCAGGAAATGACGTCTCGAAATCGCACGCGTGCGCAACCGTGCTTCGTGTGGGTCCATGATGGGTTCTCCTTCCGCCTTGAAGCCTGCTCGAGCAGCCCCCCCTATTCCGTCGCAAACCGGACGCCGTCGAGGCGTCCGCCGTCCGCTTTCCGAAGCCGAGCACAGGCCGCCCAGTCGCCGGAGCCCTGGCTGACCTTGAGGAACAGGGTGTTGCGGCCCTGGTTCAGCACGACCTTGATTCTGTCCTCGCCGGGCTTGAGCGCACGCGGTGCGTTCTTGACGTGCACGACCTTGCCGTTCAGCGCGGCCTTGATCCCGTCGTCGCTGCCCAGTTCCAGTATGGCTTCCTGTTTCGCGGGCGAATTGATCAGCGTTTTCATATAGGCGACACAGTTCTTGCCGCCAACAGTCTTGGCGAGGTCGATGAACCAGTCTTTCGAGGGGTCGGATCCGCCGGCAAGCGTCCGCCACTTGACACCCTTCGCGCCGGCCTGCTCCGGCGGGAAAGGAATATCGAGCAAGTCGGTCAACTCCTTGCCGGAGGCGGTGAAGGGGCCGGAGACGGCCCAGCAAGTGATATAGCCTTCGTACTTGCGAATATCCTCGAGGGCGTCCTCCGCCTGTTTCCGCAACTTCTCGTCCTGGCTCAGGGCCAGCAGCTTGTTCAAGGCGGCCTCGGCCGTATCGGGATGCGTGCTGCTCAGCGCGACGGCGATCTTGAGGGAAGCGGCGAGCGCTTCGTCGCGCATCGGCTCGTTGTCGAGGTAGGACGCCACGAACGCGAGCGCGCCGGGATCGGAGACGCGCGCCATGCCGGCGAGCACGGTCTTCTTTTCTTCGACGCGTTCGGCGATGGTCATGGCCGTCTCGTACAACGCCCGGGTCTGGGCGGGCGGCCGCTTGCTTTCCAGCCCGATCATACGGACATAGCCCTGCACGGCCAGGACACGGTGGATCGGCTGTGCGGCGTTGCGGGCCAGCGCGAGCAGATCGGGCATGGGGTCGGCGTTGGGCCAGTCCTTGAGCGTTCGCACGGCGGTGGTCTGGATGACGGAGTCGGCGTGCGTGAGGGCGGCGCGCACGGTGGCGAGCGCGGCGCGCCCGTCTATCTTGCCGAGCACTCTGAGCAGCGCGCACTGTGCCGGGACGGCGGCGGTCGACAGCGCGGCGATGACCGGCGCCGCGCGTTCCTCGCGGGCGTCGCCTCGTTTGCAGGCGGCGACAACCGCCTTTTCGGCGTCGTTACGCTCGCCGGTACTGCGCGCGTTGACGAGCAGTTTCACGAGCGCCGGGACGGCCGGTTCGTCGGCAAGCCTGGCAAGCCCCCGCAACGCCTCGCAGCGGACGTCCTCGACGGGGTCCTCGGCCATCTTCAGCAGCGTCGGCACCACGGATGCGCCACGCGGCGCGGCCAGCAGCCGCACGATCCGCAGCCGGCCGGCGTCGTCGGCGCCGGGCAGCGCGGCGATGAGGGCGGCAATCGCGGTTTCGCCGGGCAGTTGTTCGAGGCTGCGTGCGGCCGCGCTGCGCTCGTCGTCGGCGCCGGTGGTCAGGGCCTTCACGAGCGGCGCGATGACGGACGGGTCGTCGAAGGAACCGAGGCTGTCGAGCGCGGCGAGCCGCACCTCACCGTTCTGCGCTCTTGCCGCCGCCAGAATCGCAGGCAGCGCCGCGGGATCCCGCCGCTTTCGGAGGACGCGCAGGATCCTGGCCTGCTCGGCGGGCGTGCGGCGCTCGAGTTCCGCGAGCCACTTGCGAGTCGCGTCCGGGCCGGGCCAGGCGACGGCGATCTGTTCCGCGGCCGCCCTGAGCTCGACGTTGTCGCCCAGCATGGCCTTCATCAGGTCGTCGACGACGTCCAACCCGAGCAGGGTCGCCAGGCAGGCCAAGCCCCCGCATTGCACGTGCGGCTTGTCCGCGCGCGCGGCCATGAATTCGCGGCAGAGCCCGACGGCCTGCTCGCGCCGGCCGGCCTCGGCCAACCGGCGGACGAACAGAAAGTAGTGCTCGGTCGCCCGTGCGCGTTCGTACAGCGACTCGGCGCCCGCCGCCTCGGCGAGGATACGCTGCGTGGCGGGTTCGCCGATATTGGCGAGCGCGTAGAGGGCGGTGAGCCGGGTCTCGCGGTCCTGGCTGACGGCGTCCTTCACCAACAGCGGGACGGCCTCCTTGTCGCGCAGCTGGCCGAGCGCGTTGAGAAGGGTGAGGCGCGCCGCCCCGTGCGCCTGGCGCAGCGCATGCCGCAGGACGGCACTCGGGTCCGCGGCACGGAGCGAGAGGAGCACCTGCACGGCCGGCTCGCACAGCGTTTCGTGGGTGAGCAGCGTGCCGAGCGGCGCCACACTGGCCGCGCCGGCCACGAACCGCAACTGTTCCAGCAGAAACGCCTTGACGGGCGCGGGCCGATCCTGCTCGATCGCCGACAGGAGCACGCGCTCGAACGCGGGTCGAATGGCGTCGCCGTCCGGGCTCGCGGCATGCACGGCCATGGCGTGCAAGGCCATGCGCGGCTTTGTGTCGTCTCCCGTACCGGGCTCCACCAGCAACCCGGCCAGTTCGGCGATACCGGCGGAACCGAGTGCGATAAGATCCCGCACGAGCACAGCGCGGGAGTCGGCATCCTTTGCGGGTACGCCGTCCAGCAGAGCGGTCAGTCGCGCGTTGGCCGTTTCGGCGCCGGCGGCGGGCATGCCCGGGACGCACAGTGCGGCCGTCGCCACGCAAGCGGCAACGGCGAACCAGGCTTTCATCGTGTAACCTCCTACAGATGCCACGGTGCGCGCATGGGGACGCTGACCAGGCGGTTGGCCGCCTCGTCGCCGACAACCTGCTCGTTGACGGGGTCCCACTGGATCCTGCGACCGGTGCGGATGGCAATGATGGCCAGATTGACGAGCGAGCATGACCGGTGCCCATGCTCGGCGTTGGGCTTGTGGCCGTGCCAGTCGTCGCGGGTGCGAACGGCATGCTCGAACCCCTGCATGGGCGGGGGATCGGGGTAGCGACGGACCTGCTCGAACAGACCGGGCGGGTCCGTCTTGCGCCCGTTCCGGTCCCACACCTTCCCTTTCGGCCCCTCCAGGAACGGGAGTCCGCTCACGACCTTCTTCCCCCATTCCCCGCTCTCGATGATGAGGGTGGTCCCGTCCGCATAGACGAACTTGACGTGCCCCCACATCCCGACGGCATCCGGGTGTTGCGGCCAAGGGGCGTAGGCTTCCACGCCGACGGGGCCGGTGTCATCCTTGTCGAGGAAGTACTGAATGGGAGCCAGGTAGTGCTGGCCCATGTCGGTGAGTCCGCCGCCGTCATAATCCCAGTATCCGCGAAACTTGCCGTGCACGCGCAGGCGATTGTACGGTTTGTAGGGGGCAGGGCCCAGCCACATGTCATAGTCCAGATTGGACGGCACGCGCTCGGGTGAGAGGTTGGGACGCCCGCTCCAGTTTCTGACCTTCCAGTTGTACCCGTGCTCCGGGCCCATGCGCACGGTCACCGGAGTACCGAGCAAACCGCTCGCCACCAACTTGCGGAAATTCCGCGCCCAGCTTCGCCCGTAGGCATTGATCTGGTAGACACGGCCGTAGCGCCGTACGGCGCTGATGACCGCGCGCCCCTCGGCAATGGTGTGGCTCATGGGCTTCTCGGAGAAGATGTCCTTGCCCGCTTGTGCGGCGGCGATCGAAATGAGCGCATGCCAGTGTGGCGGAGTCGGGATGTGGATGGTGTCGATGTCCTTGCGCTCGAGCACACGCCGAAAATCGGCATAGCCGTCGCATTTGCCGCCCGCCTTCTTCACGGCCGCGGCGAGACGGTCCTTGTCGACGTCGCACACGGCCAGGGTCTTCGGGTAGCTCGTCACATGCCCCCTGCCCATGCTACCCGTCCCGATCACCGCGCGCGTGATCAGCTCGCTGGGCGGGGTATGGCCCGGGCCGCCCAGCACGTAGCGGGGCACTATCGTGAACGTGGCGGCGGCGGCGGCCGAGCGCGTGAGGAATTCGCGCCGCGAAAGACGTCTCGGCATACGAGAACTCATGGACTACCTCCTGTCGTCAAAGGCGTGTCGAGCGGCCCGAACCCAACCGAGCCGGGATAGAAATCGGGCAGGCTCGGAGGAACGGGAGAGCTTGCGTATGCAGGTGAAGCCCCACTCACGCCGGGAGCATCATCCGGAAAGTCTTCATCGCCTTCTATGCCGGGCCTCCATGCGGACCACCCAACATATAGCGGTGCCCGGAAGTCGACTTAACGGGTAACCGGGAAGCGCGGCACGGCGCCGCGGCCGGCAAGGGCGGTCGGACCGGGGATCTGGACGTCGTTTCCCGCGAAGGCTCCGCGCCCCGCCATCCCTTTAGATAACCTCCCGGGCGGGCAAATGTCAAGCCCGAAACCCTGTCTACAGGCGTTGATCGTGACCCCTGTGAGTGGTGTGCCGTCGGGCTTGCGCAGGCGGGCGCAGACGCTCCAATCACCGCCGGCCTGAGGAGATAGGGTTCGATGAACGTGAGGGCCTCCGGGGCGGGCACCTTCCCGATCGCGGCCAGGATAAGCTTCTTCTCCTCGAGCCGGTCGGCGGCGGCCAGGGCGGCCCCGTACATGCTGAGCGATTCTTCGACGGCGCGGCTGCCGGGCCGTGCGACGAGTCGGACATAGCCTCTGAGCGCGAGCACGCGGTGCAGTTCGCCGGGTGCGCTCTCGGCCAGTTTCAGCAGGTCGTCGAGCGGGGCGGGACTCGGCCAATCGGCGAGCGCGCGTACGGCGGCGTCGCACACGTCGGCGTCGGGGTCCGCGAGCGCGGCTCTGACGGCTTCAAGCGCGCCGGCGCCAATGAGCCCGATCGTGATGCGGTTGCTCGGGGCCGGGCGGGCGTTCGCACCCGACGCCGATGCCGTCAGCACAAACGGGAAACTGACGGCCCCGGATGTGACGCCCTTCAAGAACTGACGCCGGGTCAAGACACGCTGCATGCCAGCATCCCTTGGAATCGTGCCGGTACCCGATTCCCGTCTTTCGTTTCGCGAAAAGCGGATTTCGGTGTATGCGGTTCGGACCGTGTGCGTGTGACAGGAGAATTCAGGTGGAGGGAACTTGACTTGGCGCGGGGCCAGCCCCTGTCGAGGCTAGTCGGACGGCGCGGCATTTGTCAAGACATGCCCCCGGGCCAGCCATCCCAAGATCCCAAGATCAGTCCATGAAGAAGGGACTCGCTCCCGCCCACCTCTCTCGCCAGACACAACCGAGCGTCGTCCGGATTCACACGAACGCACAGGCGCCGTTCTACGCCAGTCGTGCGCGGCCCTTGTTGGTGAGGGTGCGCAGGTCGCCGTCGCGTTCGGTGATGCCTTCGGCGTCGTAGATCGCCAACAGCAGCAGGCATATCTTGCGGTTGCCGCGGACGAGGTCGCGGAAATCGGCGACGGTCATGCCTTCGGTTCGCTTCGCCAGGGCGCGCAGCAGGCGGTCGCGGCACTCGTCGACGATCGAGGCGTGCAGGTAGTGGCCATCGACGAAATACGCTTTGCCCTGCGCGACGAGGTAGCGCAACACGTGCATGAGCTGCCGTTCATCCATGCGCCGATTCTTCGCGGCTCGTTTGAGATCGGAGAGGAGCGGGGTCTTCATGCCGGGGATATCGATCAGCCCTTCCACGAACTCGATGTCGGCCTTCGTCTCAGGCCCGATCACCACATCGTGGTCGTTCAGCGTCCAGGTGTGCGCAACGGATTTGACCGCCTGCTCGCCCTGCAGTTTCTCGAGCATGAGCCGCAAGACCATCTCGCCGGCGGAGTCGCGGGCGATACCGAGCACACCCAGCAGTTCTTCCGTCGTCCGTCCTCTTTCGTCGAGCGGGTTGCGGCGGTGGTGGGCGGCGAGGCTCTTGAGCACCTGGTCCCGCAGCGCCTCGTGCTCGCGGCGCACGATCAGGTAGAGCGCGCCGGCGTCCGAATAGACGACGACATCGTCCGGCAAGCCGTCCTGGACGACGCGCCGTACTTCTTCGTGCGCGACGTTGAGCGCATCGGCGATCTCGCGATAGCTGACGGCCCGGGACCGTTTGCTCACCTCGGCCGCGACCAGCTCGGGCAGGTTCCCCGCCGCGATCTTGGCGAGGTCGGCGAGCAGCCGGCCCGGCCGGCGCCGGTGGTGCAGCGGGGCGGCGTCGATGATCTCGCCGCCGCCGAGCGTGGTATCGCTGGCGGAGTTGCGCACGACGAACCGGTCGCCGTGCTGAACGACGCAGGGCCGGTCCAGATGCACCTGCACGAGCGCCGTTTCGCCGCCGCCGAGCTGGTCGCGATCGATCAGATGCACGCGCGCGGCGGCCTCGAAGGTGCCGAGGTGGAAGACCACCTGGCTCCACAGCCGGAAGCGCTGCGCGTGCTGGAAGAGGCGCAGCTTCGCGTCCAGCCGGGTGGTGCTGCGCAGCATGCGGTCGGCGACGATCATGCCGCGCCGGAAGTCCTCGCGGTTCAGCCCGACCAGGTTGATCGAGGCCCGGTCCCCGCCGCCGACCTCCTCCACTTCCTTGCCGTGCCGCTCCAGCCGGCGGACACGCAGCTCCTTTTCAGGCCCGGGCAGGAGCCGGGCGTCGTCGCCGACGCGCAGTTTCCCGCTGATGACGGAGCCGGTCACGACCGTACCGAACCCGCTGACGCTGAAGATTCTGTCGACAAACATGCGAAAGACTTCGCCGCGCGGCCGCGGGGCCGCCCGCTCGGCGGTCTCTTCGATTCGCTGCTTCAACGTCGCCAATCCCTCGCCCGTCACGGAAGAGACGCGCGTGATCGGCGCCTCTGCCAGGAACGAGCCGCGCGTAAGATTCTGAAGCTCCTCTTCGGCCATGAACGCGATATCCTCGTCGGCCAGATCGATCTTGGACAGCGCGATGAGGCCGGTCCGGATACCGAGGATATCCATGATCTGGAGGTGTTCCCGGGTCTGGGGCATGACCCCGCTGTCGGCGGCGACGACCAGCAAAGCCATGTCGATTCCGCTGGCGCCCCCGACCATCGTGTGCACGAAGTCCTTGTGGCCAGGCACATCGACGATCCCAACGCTGAGCCCGGCGGACAGGTCGAGGTGGGCGAAACCGAGGTTGATCGTGATGCCGCGCCGCTTCTCTTCTTTGTGCGTGTCGCAGTCTATGCCGGTCAGCGCCTTGATGAGCGCGGTCTTGCCGTGGTCGACATGGCCGGCCGTGCCGAGGATGAGATGTTTCATGGGCAAAGGTTTCAGGTGTCAGGCGGCAGGTGGCGGGTGGCCGGTGGCCCTACGGGCTCACGGGCCGCTCCGGGCGGCGCATCCTCCTGTTTCGCGCGCAGGACCGCCACACTGCGTTTCGTCGTCTTCTTGAATGCGCCCGCGAATTCGTCGGCATGCACCCGGCCCTGCTTGATTGCGGCCCGCACACGGTCGGGCGCGGGGGACCCCACCAGATCGAGGACGGGCTCGAGCTGCGCGGCGACGCGGCCCAGATTCCTCCGCAACTTGCGCAGGTCCGGCGCGAGGATCAGCCGGTAGCGCTCGCCGAGCACGTCGTGCAGGCGTTGTTCGTCGTACTCGATCTCGACGGTCTTGCGCAAGCGGACCCTGAGCGGCAGTCCGCGCACGAGCGGCTGCCAGAACTCGCAGCCGCTGCGCTCCATATGCTCCGCCAACTGCTCGCGCAGCCGTGTTTTCTCATCCTGCAGGCGCTGCGCTTCCTGCTGGATCTCGACGTACCGGGCGAGCACCGCCTCGAGTTCCGCCGTGAGTGTCGGTTGTGGACTCATCTCAGGGCCTTTCCGTTGCGCCGTTGAGGAAACCGGGAAGCTTTCAGTATGGGAAATCGGATGCCGCGCGTCAAACCCGGGCTGATCCGAACCAGCAATTCTCACTATGGCGGCGCCCCGGTGAAATCCGTTCGTAGTCAAGCCCGTAAGGGCTGTCCGTACACACCTTTTGCCCCGGGAACGCCCCTCACGGGGCTTCCACCACAGGCGGATCTTCGACACTGCAAACGGACGCAACGCCATAATGAGAATTGCTGGATCCGAATCATAGGCCGCCTGGGCGCCGGGCGGCGCCCTACCCGTCTTCTCCGCCGCTCAGAGCACTGCGAAGGACGCGCAGCGGGTGGAACCGGATGAGCCGCGACGGCCAGTTCATCTCGTCCTTCTTGCAGATGGTGGCGGGGCCGGTGGTCTCGAACCGGTCCATGAGGTCGCGGAGCGCCGCGTCCTGCAGGCGGGGGCCGGCGCGTTCGCAGACGGCATCGATTTGCTCCATCAACGCACGTTCCCTGGCGGTTCTGCGTGCCAGCCGTTCCGCTTCACGCGCGGTGATCAGGCCGTGCTCGCGCTTGAGCGCGTTCAGCGCGAGTGCGGCGTCGTAGGTGGCCTCGACGATCTGAGAGCGGCTCATCCACCGGGTCTCGTAGCTCAACGTGTATTTCCAACTCGGCGCAAGCTGGGCCTGCCGGTGCTCCTCGAGCGTGCGGCAGAAGAGTGTGTAGCCGAAGCGTTCGGGTTCCTCGAACGCGTTGCTGCCGGGGTCCAGGAACGGGGCGAGTGGCGAGATGTACGGGTGAATGCACTTGGCGTAACCCAGCCGCCGCGCGCGGCCCATGAGCTCGGCGCAGTAGTCGATCGTGGCTCGGACCGATTCCGGCGTCTGTTCGGGAATCCCGATCATGAAGAAGACGTCAAACCGGCGGCAACCGAGCTGCAGCGCGTCGAAGATGCTGCGTTCCAGTGCGGCGTTGTCGTAGCGCCGGCCGAAGGCGTAGCGGACCCGTTCGTCGTGCGACTCGGGCGACATCTGGATGTTGTAGTTCGGCACGGCGTCCTGGATCGCGGCGAGGAACTCCCGCGGCGGCGGGTAGAAGAACTCGAACGCGATGTGATTGCGCACGGCGTGTCGCTTGAGCGCGCGCAGGAAGGCGTAGCCGTGTTCCAGTCCGGCCTGCAGGATATCGCCCAACACGATGACGGGGCCTTTGATGTAGCGGGCGATCAAGCCGATATCGGCGGCCAGGCGTTCGGGGCCGCGATAGGCGGGTGCGCGCCGTTCGCAGGTCCGCACATAAGCCGCGGCGCCGCCCCCGCAGATGGTGCAGTTATGCACGCAGCCCCGGCAGGAGAGCGCGGCCACGATCGGATATTTCAGCCACATCTTGAACGGAAGATGCCCGAAGAAGTCGAAATAGCGGGCGCAGGCGCGCATGATCTTGCGGTAATCGAAGGAGAGCGCGTCGAGGTCGGCGGGGATGTGCGAGCACGGGTTGACGCGAACGGCGGCGCCTTCCTTCCAGGTCAGGTTCGGGATATCGCCGAAGCCGGCGCCCGCCTTGATGGCGGCCAGCAGCCGGCGGAGCGGCTCTTCGGTCGAATCTCCGCGCAGCACATGGTCCACCTGCGGATAGCGGATGAGCTCTTCGTGGAAATAAGAAGCCGAAAGGCCGCCGAAAATGACGGGGATGCCCGGGTGCGCCTCCTTGAGCCGGTTCGCCAGTTCCAGGCTGCCCTGCGCGTGAACGAGCCAATGCAGGTCCAGACCGAACGCCGCCGGGCGCAGTGTCTTGATGAGTTTTTCGACATTGAACCGGCGGCTGCGCAGCATCTTGAGCGCGACGTTGATGATGCGGACGTTCAAGCCATGTTGCTGCAAGTATGCAAGCATGGTGAGGAACCCGATGGGATACATCTCGAAAACCTGGGTGGATGGGACCACGTCGCTGACCGGCCCGTACAGCATGCGCCGTTGGCGGAAATCGAACACGCTCGGTGCGTGCAACAAGATCAAGTCAGGTTCGTTCATGAGTTCAAGAGAGCCGGAAGAATGGAAGATGGGAAGGATGGCCCTGTCCGCCCCACCCCGTACACCCCTACACTCTTCCACCCTTCCACCCTTCCACCCTTCTCACTTCTCCTCCCGGCGGCTGCCGAACACCTTGCAGCCGGTGAAGATGGCGCCGACCGCCCCAGCGTACGCGAGCGAGATCTCGGTATGCGCGGAGAATCCGCACCGCTCGCAGGAGATCGCGCCGCGCCCTTTGAGGTAACAGCCGTGGGTGAGCGTGCCGTCGGGATCGACGCTGGCGATCATCCAGGGCTGGCACCGCCAGCGGTTGTCTTTGAGCGCGCGCAGACAGGCGTAGGAATCGGCGAGCGGCAGACCCGCCTTCTTCAACGCGATGAGTTCATCGAGCACGGCCGCCCGGCGTGGCGGCGGGAGCAGCAGGCTCTCGTCGAGTTCTTCGTACGGATAATGGAACTGGACGGTCACGCCGGCGACCTTGCCGGCGAGGAACCGTACCAGCGCCGGTATTTCGCCGGCGTTGAGGCTGTTGATGGTGACGTGCGCATAGAGCCTGGGATGCGAGGATGCCGCCACGTTGGCCATGATGCGGTCGAACGACTCGCCTCGTATCCGGTCATGCGTGGCTTTCAACCCGTCGATACTGACCCAGACGATATCGGCGTTGCTGTCGATGGGGAAGGTGCCATTGGTCGTGACGCCGACGCTGAAGAACAGCTCACGCGCACGGACGACGAGATCGGCAAGCCGGTACCGGCCGTCCTGCCAGAGGAACGGCTCGCCGCCTTCGAATATGAGGAGGCGCACGCCCCTGTCGTGCAGGGCCTGCATCGCGTCAAGCGCGGCGGCGAAGCTCAGAGACGCTCCCTTCCGCTTCCAGAAGGGGCAATGGCGGCACTTGAGATTGCAGGCGTGGGTCAGCTTCATTCCGCCCAACAGGGGGCGGCGCCGGCCCAAGAGGCTGGCGAGGTAGTAGCGGACAAGATAGGCCAACTGGCTGCGGAAGCTGAACACGAGAGACCCCCTGGTCGCCTCAATCCGGGACCGGGCCGTACACGTTGGACTTTTCGGTCTTCGCCTTGCGGACGGTTGGCGGATTACGACGCCGAGAGCCCGTCAGCAAGCCCGCTGCATGACGTAGTTGACCAGCCCGCGGAGCGACGTACAGACGTCGGAATCGGCGATGGCGCCGAGCCGTTCGGTGCAGGCGCGGCCGTAGGCTTCCGCTTTGCGGCGGCTGTATTCGATGCCGCCGTAGCGCTCGGCCATTCGGCGCAGCCGGGCAATGGTGTCGTCGCTGACGGGGCCAGACGTGAAGGCGCCCCGCATCCATTCTCTGTCCGCGTCCGGCGCCACCCTGATCGCGTGAATGAAAGGCAGTGTCAGCCTGCCCTCACGCACGTCGTTGCCCACGGGCTTGCCCAGCCGGTTCGGCTGCCCGACCACGTCGAGCAGGTCGTCGGTGATCTGGAATGCCATGCCCAGGTTCCGCCCATACTGGCCCAGGATATCGACCTCTCCGTTACGGACCCGGCCCAGCATGGCACCGATCTGACAGGAACACTCCAGGAGAGTCGCGGTCTTTCCGGAAATGATGGACAGGTATTTTTCCTCGCTCAGGTCGGCATCGTGCCGGGAAAGGGTCTGGGTCATCTCGCTGTCGGTCATGTCTCGGGCGGCGGCCGCGAAGGCGCGCATGACGTGCGGGTCGGCCTCCTCGGCAAGGAGGCTGAAGACGGTGGAGTAAATGTAATCGCCGGCAAGCACGGAAACGCGATTCCCGAGGCTGGCGTTCACCGTGGGAACGCCTCTGCGCAGGTCGGCGTTGTCAATGATGTCGTCGTGGATCAAACTGGCGGTATGGATCAGCTCGACGGTCGTAGCGAGGCTGACGGCTTTCTTGCCGGTGTAGGCGCACGCCCGCGCCGCCATCAGCACCAGGGCCGGCCGCAGCCGCTTGCCGCCGGCGGCAAGGATGCCGGCAACGGCGCGGGCGACAATCTCGTTTTGCGACGCCGGCAGTCCCCGCAGGCGCGCCTCGACCGCGAGCAGGTCGTTCCGAACCGGGCTGCAGATCTCTTCGAGCGTCATCCGCGTATTATGGCGAAACGGCCGCGTCTAAGCAAGGCTCAAGCGAGCGTCCCTGATCCGAAAATACGCTCAGGACAGGCGACCGAGCGGCCAGAGCCGCTCGGGACGCCTCTCCACCGCGGGCGCCTTCGACGTGTCGAATCTCCTCCGTGGCCTCCGCGGTGAATCTGGGGCGTGAGCCCCCGGGGCTGCGCGGCGCCGGATATGACGAGGTGGAAACTTTGTTGTGAGCGCCGCTTGCCCGCCGAAGCCAGGAGGCACGACGGCGAAGTCGGGTTCTCGAGGAAGTTTTCGAGGAAACTCGGGGAAGTCTCAGGTCAGGGGAGCCCCCGGCGCGGCGTTGCCGCGCCGGAAATCACGGGTGGAAACTTCATCTGGGGCCGTGTCCCCCATAGTAGAAGAACCGTCCCTGGCTCGCCATAGCCCGCAGGGCGACGGCGGCTCGGCTCTTCCCCCCCGGCTGCACGGAGTGCAGCCAGGGGCCCGGGCCCTCGGCCCGGGGAAAGCGGCGAGACGCCGCTTCTACTTTCAAGTTTCAGGCTAGAACCCGAACAGTCTGTTGGTGTTGCGGTGAAAGCCCTCTTCCTTCGCGATGAGGTCGAGGTGCAGGGTCGCTATATTTTCGACGAAGAGCGGCCATTCACGCGTCGTTTCCCGGGCGTCCACCGTCTTGATGTAGCCCTGACAGCGGTCACAGACCTCGACGCGATGCGCCGCATCCTCGGGCGCGCTGAAGTAGCGCAGTGTCTTCTGGTCGAGGTTATCGCAAAACGGGCACTGCAGGCGTTTGAAGCGCCACTCCGCGCGGCAGAGGTGGCACTGCAGCACGCGTTTTCCGGTTTCCTTCTCCAGCCGGCCCATCACCGGCTCGGCCCCGCACACGGGACAGCGGCCTTCCTCCCAGTCGGTCGTATCCAGTTGGTCCGCGACCTGTTCGGCATAGGCCTCGAGAAAAGGCGCAAGCGCCTGGCAGGCGATGAAGGTGAACGGTTCTACGCCGATGCGCGCCTCAGCGGCCGCTTCATCCAAGGGCGTGCCGCTCAAGAGCGCCTCGACGAGCCGGCTGTGCCAAGCCGCGTCCCGCGTCTGAACGGACGGCCAATCCGCGTCGGCGTCCGGAGTCTCGGCGTGCTCCCGAATGAGCGCGCCCACGCGATCGAACAACCGGCCGAACAGCGGTGCGTCGATCACGACATCCGCCGGGCTGAGGAAAGGCCGCCCCTCGGCGTTTCGGCTCCGGCCTTCCTCCGAGTCCGGCAGACGGGCATCGAGGCGAAACGCGGACTTGGTGTCGCGCCGCGCTTCGAGCAAGGCGGCGTAGCAGCCGAGCAACTGACGCAGATCCCCGCTCTCCTGCGCCAACTGTCGGACAGCGGCCAGTGCGTCTTCGTAGAAGGAGTCCTTCGCCGACATGAGAGCGCCCCCTTGAATTCCAGCGTGGAACACAAATCGCACAGGATGGCGCATTCGCGCGGGGCTGTCAAGGCCGGGCGTATTCGTGTTCATTCGTGTTCATTCGTGGTTCCTATTCGGGGCTTCAGAATGGCAATTTGCTTGTCAGCCGCCGGGGGCGTCGAGTATGGTGACGGACGGATGGACGATGCGTCAAAGGGTGATCGCGAACGGGTACGACGGACCGCAACCTCGGGCGGGCCGTTCGGCACGGCGGGCGCGGACAGGTGCGGAGGCGACACGGCGCGTCCGCCGAAATGGCTGCTGATAATGATGGAGTTGCGCGCGCCTTTTCTGACTGCCTCCGTCGTGCCGGTTCTGGTGGGGGCCGCTCTGGCTTTCCATCACACGGGGCGTTGGGACTGGCCCTTGTTCGTGCTGACGCTGGCGGCAATGGCGCTGGTCCACTCCGGCGCCAACGTGGCCAACGACTACTTCGACCACCGGAGCGGGAACGACGAGGCGAACACGGATTTTGTTCGTCCGTTCACGGGCGGCAGCCGCATGATCCAGAAGGGTCTGCTGTCGCCGCGTGAGGTGCTGGCGCTGTCGCTGGTCTGTTTCGGACTGGGCAGCGCGATCGGCGTCTACCTGGTGTACCGAACGGGTCTTCTCATTCTGGTCCTGGGCATGCTCGGGGTGGCGGGCGGTTTCTTCTACACGGCGCCGCCGCTGTTTCTGGTGTCGCGCGGCGTCGGCGAGTTCGTGATCGGGCTGAATTTCGGGATTCTGCCGGTGGTCGGGACTTACTACATCCAGACGGGCGTTGTGCGGTGGGAGGTGGTGCTGTTTTCGTTGCCGGTCGCCGTTCTGATTTCGGCCATTCTGTTCATCAATCAGTTCCAGGACTTTGAGGCGGACCGCGCGGTCGGCAAGCGCAACTGGGTCGTGCGGCTGGGACGGCGCCGATCGGCCGCCGTCTTCTCCGTCCTGATGAGCATCTGGACGGCGCCGGTCATTGTCGCGGTCGTTCTGAAACTCGGCCCTGTCCTGTGTCTGCTCGCCCTGCTGCCGTTCGTGATGGCATGGAAAGCCATACGGACCGCCGGTCGGCACCATGACCACCCGCGGCAACTGACGCCCGCCAACGCGCTGACGGTTCTGACGCATCTTGCGCTGGGCCTGCTGCTGGCCGGCACGCTGGTCGTGGCGCGGTTCAGGACGGATACAGCGGCAAGGCCTGCGGTCGAAGCCAACGTGAGCGGAGGGAGGCCATCATGATGACATTCAGCCCGACAATGCGCGGTCGGATCGGCATGTTGTGCTATGCCCTGCTGACGGCGGGGTTGCTTGGCGGCTGCGGCGGAGGCAAGAAGAGCACGGAGCCAAGCGCGGGGCAAATCCCGGAGCCGGTCCCGTTCGCGCAGATCGCGCAGATTCGCCTGCCGCCGCCCGCGATCGCGGCGGACAAGGCGTATCTGGGGCTAGCGGGGCCAGACGGGGGTTTCGCGCTTGCCGAGGTGAAGGCCGAGGTCCTTCTGGTGCAGCTGTTCGACATGTACTGCACGAACTGCCAGAAAGACGCGCCGGCCGTCAACGAGTTGTACGCCCGGGTCCAGGCCTGCACGCTCAAGGACCGGGTTCGCTTTCTCGGGATCGGCAAGCGGAACACACCGACGGAGGTGGAGATCTACCGCGAACGCTACACGGTTCAATTCCCGCTGTTTCCGGACCCGGACATGAAGAACACGAAGCTTCTCGGCATCGAGCACACACCCGGCTTCCTGGTCGTCGACCTCAAGAACCGGCGCGTTCTTCACGAGCAGTGGCGGTTGCCGTCGGCTGACGAAATGTTCGAGCGGCTGGCCGCGGCCGCAGCCGCGAAGCCGTGAGCGGCGCGGCGCCGGAGATGACCAGGTGGAAACCTTGTTCCGCCACGGGCGGACAGGCTGTAAGCGCCGCTTGCCCGCCGACTTGTCCGCCATAGCTCGTAGAGCGACGGCGGAAGCCCTGGGCGTAGTCGTGCTGCGCCCGCCGAAG
>JAFGHX010000289.1 GCA_016929905.1 Kiritimatiellia bacterium | reverse complement strand
TCCACCCTTCCACCCTTCCACTCTTCCACTCTTCCACCCTTCCACCCTTCCACTCTTCCACTCTTCCTCGCGTCCCAATCGTCAATCGTCAATTCTGCCCCCCACTACCGCCTCGTCTTGCGGCCGGAGACCCACGCGTGGATTTCGCCGCGCGTCTTGCGCCAGCGGCCCGGGTCCACCCGTTCGTCGAGGAACCGGTCGAAGAACCCGAGGAAGGCCTCGGTGAACAGCTTCAGGGAAATCATTCGCTGCTGGAACCGGCTGACCGGGTCGACCGGCGGCGCTTTGGGCGGCTTGTAACCGCGGAACACGAACTCGTCGGCGTCGAGCGTCACGGACCAGGTCGCATCGCCCAGCGCGAAGCAGACGCGCGCGCACTTGAGCTTCTTACCGCTCAACAGCGCCGTCTTGGCCTCGGTACTGACCAACGGCATGCCCTGGCGCAGCAGCGTCACGTGCGCGCCCTCCGCTTCCCGGAAGAAGACGAGCGGTCCCTCCACCATGACGGCGTATTGGCCGGCGTCGCCGACCTTGAGCAGGCCGCCGCGCGCCTCGGCAAAGAACCAGAGCCAGGTCAGGAAATCTTCGCCGAGCGCGTCGCCCATCGTGTCGTCCTCGCATTCGGGCGACAGGCTGGTCGGGCGCAGATCGCGCACGTCCACCTGCTTCCTCTTGATTGCCGCCGTCGCCGGGCTCAGCGCAATGAGCGGCGTGCCCAGCGTCTTCTGCCAGGCGATCTGGAGCGCGTCCACCTGCTTGTCGGACATCGCGCCCGCGTAAAGCGCATCGCTGTCCGGCAGCCAGGCAAGCGGAATGCCCGTCAGCGTCGGCGGCATGGTCGGGAACAGCCGTTCCATGACCGAGCGCTTGATCTCCAGCCGCGCCGCGCGGTCCAGCGTTGCGGCGCCGCGCGCCTCCAGCTCCGCCAGTTCCGCCATCCTGCATTCGGCGTGCAGCAGCGATTCGGGGATCTTGCGCTCGGCTTTCATGAGCGTCACCCGCAGATAGCCCGCCACCATGGCCGTGTCTTCCTCTATCTGCCGGTCCAGCAGATGCCGGCCGGTGACCCACCCGTGAATCGGGTCGACGCCCAGCTTCTCGATCGGCGGCGCCGCATGCCGGGCGAACCGCTTGATGAAGTCGTCCGGAACACCGTCCGGCACGTAGAATATCCTGAACCCCAACGCTCCGCTCTCGAATCCCACAGGCGTTGCCCTCCTATCCCGCGCGCAAACCGGGACAGATTAACGCCAACGGCGGCGGGAATAAAGCGAAAAGCCCGGCCCTGCCCCGGGGCTGGGAACCCGCCAGAAAAACCAGTTGCCATGCCCGCGCGAATGACGTAAGGTGATTGCAGTCCAGCCTGCTTGCCGTGCTTCGCGCGAAGGCGCGCGGACGCGCGTTTTGATCCAGGGTCGCAGGGGTAGTGTAGCCAATGAGCCAATCCCAGCCCAAATGCGGGTTTGACCGCAAAATGACGCCGGAGGAAATCAACCGCCTCCCGCTCAAGCGGTACGGCGGCCCCGTCTATCTGGTCCGCACGGAGCACGAGCTGGATGCGGCGATACGGAGACTGAAGCGGGAAACCGTTCTGGGCTTCGATACCGAGACGCGCCCGTCCTTCACCAAGGGGCGCACCTACCTGCCGGCCCTGATCCAGTTGGCCTGCGCCGACGCCGTATACCTGTTTCAGCTCTCACACCTGAAGTTTCCCGCGCCGCTGCGCGAGCTGCTGGCCGCGCGCTCGATCGTGAAAGCGGGCGTCGCCATCGACCGCGACGTGAAAGAACTCAAGAAGCTCGGCCGGTTCCAGGAAGCCAACTTCGTGGATTTGGGCGGCATCGCCCAGCATGCCGGGATCCAGAATCACGGACTGCGCGGCCTGGTAGCCCTGTTCCTGGGCTTTCGGATCTCCAAGCAGGCGCAACGCTCCAACTGGGGCCGCCGCGACCTGTCCCCGGCCCAGGTCAAGTATGCCGCCACCGACGCCTGGAGCAGCCGCGAACTGTACCTGCGCCTCAAAGAGGCCGGTTACCTCAAGGCAATCCGCCAGCAGCAGAAGGCCGCCGCACCGAAAGAGACGCGAGCGGCCGGCCCGAAACACATCGAGCCGCAGAAAGACGTCCGGGAGTTGAATGCGGCGCAGCAGACGGGTCCCGAGGCCCGGCCGTGAGCACGCCGCCCGGCGCGCGGCGCGGCGCCGGAACTCACGAGGTGGAGACTTCGTCTGGGGCCGTGTCGCCCATAGTAGAAGAGCCGTCCATGGCTCGCCATAGCCCGCAGGCCGACGGCGGCTCGGCTCTTCCCCCCGGCTGCACGGCGTGCAGCCGGGGGCCCGGGCCTGCGGCCCGGAGGAAGCGGCGGGCCGCCTTCGCCCAGCGGCTACGGCGCGCCAGGGACGCCGCTTCTACTTTCAAGTTTCAGGCCTTCTTCGGGGCCGCCTTCTTCTTGGCCGGTTTCTTCGCTGACGTCGAAGCGGATGCCTTCTTGCCGCCTGCGCCCGTCGTCCGGCGTGCCTGTTTCTCTTCCCGCTCGATCTGCCGCATCAGCTTATCCAGCTTCTTCACGAGGCTCTGCAGCGGCCCCGTCGCCGCGATCTTCTTGGCCTTCACCTGGCGATAGGTTTGCTCACCGAGCTTGTGGAAGAGCTGTTCGGCCTCGCGCTTCAGGAGCAGCACGTCCAGTTTCACGCGGCCCGCCTGGTAGGACCGCACCACGGCCTCTTTTACCTCGTCCCATTTGACCGTGGTCTGTTCCCACAGCGCGTGCATCTGTTTGGAAAACTCTTCCTTACGCTTCTTGTCCATTGCGACCTCCTTTGGAATACCCGGACACCCGCAGGCACGGCATTGCGTCCGACGCGCGCGAGTATTTCAGAAACCCCGCGTGAGATCAAGACCAATGCGGGCGTCGCCCGCAACCCAGAGGTCGGAGGTCGGAGGTCAGAGGTCGGAGGTCAGAGGTCAGCGGCTCTTCCCGCATACACGGGTCGCCCATCTGACCTCTGACTTCTGCCCTCTGACCTCTCGGCACCCGAAAATTTCGCGTTTTTCGTTGCAGTTCTCGACAACTAAGCCACTAGGTACGCGGGTTGGTTTTCACCTGGAACCGGGGCCGGACCATCAGGTTGGCCAGCACGCGCCGCAGTTCGCCCATCGCCAAGGGTTTGGCGACCACGGCGTCCACGTTCGGCGGGCGTACGCCGTGCGCGTTGATGATGTCGCCGAAACCCGTCAGCAGCACGATCGGCAGCCAGGGCGCCCCTTCCTTGATGGCGGCCGCCAGTTCATCGCCGCTCATCCTGGGCATGGCGCGGTCGGTGATGACGATGTCGAACGACTGCGCCTTCACCTTCGCCAGCCCGTCGGCCCCGTTGCGCACGGCTACAACCGTGTGCCCCTCGCTGCGCAGGCGCCGCTCCAGAATCTCAAGCGTCCACTCCTCGTCCTCGACCAGCAGAATGGAAAGCAGCTTGTCCAGCGGCTCGCCCAGCGGCTGAACCTTCTGCGGGGCCTCCCGCTGCGTGGCCGCCGGCAGGTCGATGACAACCGTCGTCCCCTTGCCCGGCTCCGTGATGATGCCCAGCTTGCCGGCGTGTTGCTGGGCAATGCCCGACGCCATCGGCAATCCGATACCGGCCGCGCCTTCCTTGGTCGTGAAGAACGGGCGCAGGCAACGCTTCTTGACCTCGGGCTCCATGCCCACACCGGTATCGACCAGGGTGATCATCACGTTCCCGCCGGGCGGGGCTTTCACATGGATCGTCAGCGTGCCGCCCGCCGGCATGGCTTCCACCGCATTGAAGACCAGCGCCATCAGCATCTCCGTCAGATCCATTCGGCTCCCATTCACCACGGCGCCCTGCGGGCAATCCCGGTTCATGGTAATGGTCGCGCCGCGGGCCTGCGCTTCCGTGCGCCATTTGGGTTCCGACAGCGAGATGACTTCGTCGACAATCGTGCCGATGTCCACCGGCTCCGTCATGCCTGCGGGCATGAGATAGAAATCGGACAAGCCGCGGAACTCGACGCGCAGCCGCTCGGCGGAGGCCAGAATGATCTCATAGTCCTTGCGGACCTCTTCGGTGAGTTTTTCCGGGTGAGCAAGACCGAGCTCGGCGCGGGCGAAGATGGAGGTCAGCGCCTCGTTCAGCGCGTGCAGCACGCCGGCGAACATCTGGCCGAATATGTTCATGCGCTGGTGTTCGACGAGCATCTCCTGCGCCCTGTGCAGCCGCTCCAGCCCGTCGGAGACATCCATCTCGGTCCGGCGCAGCATCTCGGCCGCCTTCTTCGTCTTCTCCAGCTCGGCCCGCAACGCCTTGTGGTCGTCCAGGACCTGGTTGTAGTCCTTGATCAGTTTCGCGTAGTCCTGAAGCTTCCCGACCATCTCCTTGAACGTGCCCGAAATGCCGGCCAGTTCGTCCGCGCCCTGCAATTGAGACACCTGCTCCAGCTGCCCCGCCCGCACACGCGCGGCGTTCGCTTCGAGCTCTTCGATCCGGTCGGCCATCGTCCGGCTCAGCACATACAGCGCGCCGCCCATCAGCAGGGAGACCACCGCGAACACGGCGGCCATCGCCGTCGTCACGCTCGCAAGCGCCTCCTGGTTGATGCGGGTGAACAGGAAGACAGAGAGCCCGGCGCTGACCACGATGGTCAACGCGATCGGCACAAGCGCGCCAAGCTGCAGGCTGGTCTTGATTTTCATAAGGAAACACCCTCCTTCGCAGGGCAGAGTATAGTCCCGGCACGGACGGGCCGCAACGAGATTGTCGTGCCCGCTTGACCTGGCGCAGGCCAGGCCGTACCATGGCCGCGCTATGGAGATCAGCGCGCTGTTCCCGACAATCGACCAACGCAGCGGCGACCTGCTCGTTGACGCCGACTCGCTGCTCGGCGTCCTGCGCCGAGCGAGCCAACTGCTCAAATGGGAAGGGTCGGGTATTCTGCCGGAAGGGCCGGAAGAAGCGCTCATCGACTACATGGCCGGCCACCGGTCCGCGGCCGGCCCGCTGGTCCTGGCGCTGCTGCACACCTTCCGCCGCCTCTACGGCGCGGGCCCCACGCGCGTGCTCAAGCAAGTGGACCGCTACCTCAACGCCGTCGAGCAGTTCGTCCGCCATTTCGGCAGCGGCCCGCTGGCCCTGGGGCGAGCGCCGGCCCGCATCAATATTCTGGGCGAACACGTCGATTACGTGCGCTACCTGCCGACCGAAGTCCTGCCGTTCGCCAGCCGCGAGCACGATATGCTGATTCTCTTCCGGCCCGTTGACGAACCGCGCGTGCGGGGCCGCTCAACGCTCGAAGGCACGGCGCCCGCCGCTTTTGAGCTGAGCGACGGGCCGGCGCCCGACACCCACGCGGGCAAAGAGCTGGAGGCGCGGTGGCTGGCCTATCTGCACGAAGCCGGCATTCCGGCGCGCGACTGGAGCAACTACATCAAGGCGTCGGTCTTCTTCTGCGCGATGAAACACCCCGGCCTGACATGCGGGTTCGATTTCCTGCTCGACTCCACCATCCCGTCCGCCGGCGGCGCCTCGTCCTCCTCCACGCTCGTCGTGCTGGCCGGGGCGGCCATCCGCCTGGCCAACGGCCTGGCGTTCGACCCCGAAAGCCTTGCGGAGGATTCGGCCAAGGCGGAATGGTACGTCGGCACGCGCGGCGGGAACATGGACCATTGCACCATGTGCCTCTCGCGCCGCCAGCATGCCCTGCATCTGAACTTCAGCCCGTTCCGCACCGAACTCGTCCCGTTGCACCGGTTCCGGTACCGCTGGGTGACCTTCTTCGCGCACGAGGCGGACAAGAGCGGAGCCGTGCTGCTGGAATACAACGAACGCTCCGCCGTCTCCCGGCTGCTGATCCCCGCCTACCTCGAACGGCTGCTGGCCGAGCGGCCGGACGCGAGGCAGCGCTGGACGCAGGCGGTGACGACGCTGGCGGAGGACACCGCGGACCTCGCCGCCGCCGAAGCGGCCATGCGCATTCTGGAGGATCTGCCGGAATCCGTCACGCTGGACGCCGTGAAGCGGGACTTCCCCGCCGTCCACGCGGAGCTGGAGCGCAGTTATCCCAGACTCGCGGACGGGACGCGCGGCCGCCCGCTGCTGCTGCGCGCGCGCGCGTTGCACCACGCGGGCGAAGTCGTCCGCGTGCGCAAAGCCGTGCGAATCCTCAACGAGCTGTTCGCCTCCCGCATGCCCGAGGAACCCGAGAAGACCGAACCCGGGCTGCGGGCCGTCGGGGACCTGATCACGGAATGTCACGAAAGCATGCGCGAGCTGTACAACCTGACCACGCCCGACATCGACGCGCTGCTCGACATCATCCTGAGCCATCCGGGCGTCTACGGCGCGCGGTTGATGGGCGGCGGGTTCGGCGGCAACATCCTGGTGCTCGCCTCCAAGGAGCACGTGGCGGAACTGGTCGACCAGGTCCAGTCCCGCTTCTACACCCCGCGCCTGCGCGACGCCGTGGCCGAAGGCAGCATCATGGTCAGTACGCCCGGCGAAGGATTCGGCCTGCTCTGCCTGCATGACGTCCTGCTGCAGGCGGTCATCAACGCCTCCGCGGTCTGGTGGAACTGGCCGGCCTATGCCGCCGTCGTCGAACAGGCGGTCTGCGAACTGCTCGGGATCACGCGGCTGGCCGCCTTCACGCCGCAACGGGCCGTCCAGCCGCTGATCGTGGCGGCCGGCCGGGGCGAACCCCGCCGGGACGGCGACTACCGCACGCCCTCTTCGTTGAACGTGCTGGCCGGCAAGACGGCACTCGAACACGTCATCGCGACCGTGCGGCGCCTGCCGTTCGAAACGCGGCCGCCCATCCTCGTGGTCAGCCCCGGTATGTCCGCCGAAGCGCTCGACGCCGTCCCGTTGCCCGCCGGTACCCGTGTCGCCGTCCAGCCGAAACCGCTCGGGACCGGGCACGCCGTGCGGGCGGCGCTGGACCGGATCCCGGCCGAAGACGCGGACGTGCTTGTGGTCTGGGGCTCACAGCCGCTGCTCTCGCCTGCCACGCTGACGTTGAGCGTCGCCGTGCATCAGGCGCTCGGCTCCAGGGCCATGCTGTTCCCCACCGCCGTCACGCGCACGCCCTACGCCCCCATCCAGCGCAACCTGCGCGGATACGTCGTCGCCTCCTACGAGACGAAATCCGGCGACGCGCCGACCCGACGGCTGGGCGAAACGAATGTCGGCGCGTTCGTGCTCAGCGCCGCGGCCCTGCGCGAGACGCTCGCCGCGGTGCACGAGGAGCTGTGGGATGCCGACGCGGACCGCTACCGCACGCGGACCGGCGAACTGGGGTTCCCGAACGAAATGGCGCGCGCGCTCGTCCAGCGCGGCAAACCCGTCATCGCCTTGCCGATCGCGCGCGTGGAGGAAAGCCTCGGCCTGCGCACGCGCGAAGGGTTCGAAGAAGCGCGCCGCATCATGGAGGCCGGGCCACCGGGCTGAAACCTGACGGTTGTCTGGCCCTTTCTGCCTGCGCGCGGGCTACTGTTGCTGCCGCTTCTGCATCTGCTCCATCATCTTGAGGAACGGGTTCTCGGCCCCTTCACCGCCTTGGCCCGGCGGCCCGCCCGGCCCGCCCGGCCCGCCCGGCGGCACGCCCGGCCCGCCCGGCCCGCCCGGCGGCATGCCCATGGCCTCGAACATGGACGTCTCCCTGTAGCCCGCCGGTATCTCGAAAAGGTCGGCGGCCGGTTCGGATTTCTTCAGTTCGGTGACTTCCATCGTCATGGATGTGACGTTCTCCTGGCCGCGGTTGTCGCGGGTGCGCGTGACGGTCTTGCGCCGCAGCGGGAAGCCTTCCACTTTCTCCATCTGGGCCTTGATCAGCGCGTCCAGTTCCTTGTCGCCCGTCTGCATGTCTTCCTTCTTCAGCCACAGCCCGAAGCCCGGCTCGTCCAGCGCCGTGGTGGACCAGATGTCTTCCTCCTGAATCGTGGTGGTGCTGCTGCCCTGCCCCATGAAACTCATCTCCATCGTGTAGGAGGTGCGGAACCGGTAATGCGTCGTCGCATAGCCGACGATCTTGTCGCCGGCCTCCTCCAGCAGCTTCTCGACCTTCGGCTCGGAGAACTTCATCTGCATCATGCCGCGCGCCATGTTCATCATGCCGCCGGCAGCGCCCATCATCTGCTTCATGTCCCACTTCACGTAGGTCTTCTTCTCCGTGTCCACAAGGTACACCATCTTGCCGGCGTCCCGGGTCACCATGTAGGTGCCCTTCTTCATCATCTGGTTCTGGCTGTCGATGAACGCGATCCGCGCGTTGTCCCCGGCGACCCAGGCCTGCACCTTGCCGCCCTGCTGCCCGGCCTGCCGCCCCTGCCCCTGCACCTGCGTCACGGCCGTGTACTCCCAGCCCGCCCGGCAGGTGGCCGCCACGGCAACCGACAGAACCAGCCAAACCATCAGCTTCCTCATGATGCAGCCCTCCTGTGTTGAGAACGGAAAACGACAGCGGGCATGATAGGGCAGCCGGCTGAGGCAGACAAGCAGAATGGTTAATGGGCGATGGGCGATGGGCGGTGAGGACGAACCCGCGCAATCTGACGCAACTGGCCTTCTCCGGCATTCCCCATCAACCATTCCCGCTGGCAAGGCGGGCGGACACGTAGCCCCAGGCCATCCCCACCCCGAGCCCGACCGCGTGCACGCCGTTGGCCATGCCCGGAATGATGCCGAACAGACCCAGGAAGAACCAGATGATCATCATGACTACCGTCTGCCTGCGCAACCCGATCTTACCGAACGGGTCGAACTTGCCGCGTATCCAGAGATAGCCCAGCAACCCGTACACCACGCCGGACATGCCGCCGAACCGTGGGGTACCGCCGAAGAAACGGAAGAGGAGTGCCCCCAACCCCACCGCTTCGGGATGACTGGCCGCGTATTGACCGTAGTTGGAGGTGATTCCGATCACCAGCACCATGACGCCAAACAGCAGGCTGCCCTGCTTCCGTTCTATCGCGCCACCCAGATCCTTCAGCCACAGCATGTTGAACAGAATGTGCAGGATGCCGAAGTGGATGAAGATAGGCGTGATCAGCCGCCAGATTTGGCCCGCACGCACCTCCGGCAGGCCGGGCTTCCAGAATACGGAGCCGTCTTGCAGCCAGCTTTCGGTGATGAACAGCGGCTGGAGCAACTGGGTGTTCGCTCCGAGCCGCGAGATGATCGCGACGAATACGCTCACGCCAATGAGCACCGCGGTCAGCGGGGCGGCGCGGAGCGCGGCGAACCGGAACAGCCGGTCGCGGTCGTGGTAATGCTTGCGGAACGCGCGTTCTTGCGCCTGTTCGCGGGCCAGCTTCGCGCGCGCGACCTGTCCCGCCTCGCGGATGGCCGGATCGTCGGGGTTCTCCGTGTAGCGGTCAAGCAGCGTCCTGGCCTCGTCCAATTGCGCGTCGTCCTTGATCCAGACTTCCCACCGCCCGTCGTCGGACGGGTCGATCTGATGGTCGATATCCCGCGCATACAGGAAGTCGCCGAACGCGCCGGCGTCCAGTTCGGTTTCGAGATGGCCGATACTCTTCACGACTGCTCCGCGGGCCGGGCCACCGCACGGCGCGGGGACGGATGACCGCCTGACTCCCGCACCACAAGACCCGACGCGAATTTCGTCCGCAACCCGGTGTGGCGGGCGCGGTTCCAGACGCTGTCTCAAAACTCGACTCGCACGTTGCCACACGCCTTACGGCGTTAACTACAAACGGCATATCTGGTGGTTTCTGCCGTTTGTAGTTTCGGCCTGAGGCCGATCGGCCCCTGGCTGAAAGCCCGTTCAGCCAAAGGCTGATCGGCCTCAGGCCGAAAGGG
>JAFGHX010000288.1 GCA_016929905.1 Kiritimatiellia bacterium | reverse complement strand
GCCGCGGCGACAGTAGAAGCGGCGTCTCGCCGCTTCCCCAACCCGCAGGCCCGAACGCCAGGCGCGCACACGCCGCGGCGACAGTAGTAGCGGCGTCTCGCCGCTTCCCTAACCCGCAGGCCCGAACGCCGGGCGCACACACGCCGCGGCGCATGGTTGATGGTTGGATGAACTTGCTCGAGACCTCACTCAGAAACTCACTCGAGACCTCACCCAGGAATTTGCCTCGACTCCAGAGCCCCTGCGGAGTTCAGAGACGCTTCCCGGCGGGACGGCTGGCCGGCAAGCTTGCATGGTGCAAGTCTTCGAGCGAGGTTCCCGAGTAAGCCGCGCCCGACGAAGCCAGGAGGCACGACGGCGAAGTCGGGTTCTCGAGCAAGTTCTCCCCCGCGCCAGGCTGCTCACAGCAACCTGTTCTCTTGCATCCACTCGATGTTCTCCCGCATGCCGATTTCGAGCGGAATCGCGGGTGCCCAGTCGAGTTCCCGGCGCGCCTTGGCGATATGGCAGCACATGTGCTGGCAGGCGAAGAGCAAGCCGCGCTCGTTGGTCAGGTCCGGGAATCGCTTCAGGATGTCTTCGGGCGCGGCGGACTCGATGTCGGCCTCCACGCCCATCGCGGCGGCGACCGTTCGCACATACTCCGCCATGGTCAGCGCGCGGGGCCCGGCAATGTTGTAGACCTGCCCCACGCCCTCCGGCCGGTCGAGCGCCGCAAGGAACGAGCGGGCAAGGTCCTCCACGTGGCCCGGATGCAGCAGGGCCAGCCCCTGGTTCGGGAGCGGGATGCGTTTCCCGTCGCGCACCATCTGGAAGAACTCCGCGCGGCGCCCGCCCCATCCGTCAAGCGGGATATCGCCGGGCCCGTAGATGTTGCTCATCCGCAGGATGGTTGCGGGAAAGGCGCGCGTGTTGTGTGCGTTGAGCAGGACCTGGTCCTGCTCGAGCTTGGCGTTGAAACTGTAGATCTCGGTCCCGGGCGAGAGCGCGTCGCTCTCGCGCGAGGGAATCCGTTTCGCGGGCGCATACACCCCGATCGAACCCGTATGGATGAAACGCGCGATCCGGCCGGCCAGCGCGTCAATCGCAAACACCAGATCGTCCGCGTTCAGCACCGTGTCGATCACCGCGCGCCACCGCTCCCGCGTCAGCGCCTTGCCGAACGCCGCGCGGTCGTTCTTGTCGCACGCGATGGCGCCGACCGCCGCCGGGTGCGGCTCACGCCTGCCGCGGTTCAGCACCACCACCTCGTTCCCGCGCGCTGCCAGCGCGGAGACAACCGCCCGGCCCAGAAACCGCGTACCGCCGATGAGCAGGATCCGCATGACAAGCCACTCCTTGAATCCGTTCTACTCAACTTCGTCGTAAGCTTCCGACAGAGACTGGGAGAGGAGCCCGGCATTCGGGCTTTGCGTATGTCTGCCGCTCGTGGCAAACGTCATCGGGCTCACTGGCCGATCATCCGCATGAATGCCGCTTCATCGAGCACTTCGACACCCAGTTTCCGGGCCTTGTCCAGCTTGGAGCCGGGTTCGGAGCCGGCGACGACGAAGCTGGTCTTCTTGGAGACGCTGGAGCTGACTTTGCCGCCCTTTGCCCGGATCTTCTCACCGGCCTCCTCTCGCGAGAACGTCTCGAGCGCGCCGGTCAGGACGAACGTCTTTCCGGCCAGCGGCCCGCCATCCACGACGCTCTCCGCGGTGCGTGCGACATTCACGCCTGCGCGGCGAAGCCGCTCGAGCACTTCCCGGTTGCGCGCGATGCAGAAGAACTCGAGGATGCTTGCGGCCACGATCGGCCCGATATCCGGCACCTGCTCCAGGGCCGCCTCATCGGCAGTCATGAGCGCATCGATGTCGCGGAAATGCGTCTCCAACGTCTGCGCGGAACGCGCGCCCACGTGCCGAACGCCCAATCCGAAGATCAACCGCCACAGGTCACGGCCCTTGCTGGCCTCGATCCCGGCCAGCAGGTTCTGAGCGGATTTTTCGGCCATACGCTCGAGCGCCGCGACCTGCTCCAGCTTGAGTGCGTAGAGATCGGCGGGATCGTGGATCAGGCCGTTGTCGACGAGTTGTTCGACCAGCACGTCGCCCAGCCCCTCGATATCCATCGCACCGCGCGAGGCGAAGTGGCGGACCCAGCGCTTGATCTGGGCGGGGCACTGCATGTTTTCGCAGCGCACGGCCACTTCGCCCTCCGCCTTGCCAACCGGCCCGCCGCAGACGGGGCATTCCGTCGGCATGACGAATTCCCGCTCCTTGCCGGTACGCGCCGCTTTGTTCACGGAGACGACCGCCGGGATGATTTCACCGGCCTTCTCGATCACGGCCAGGTCGCCCTCCCGTATGTCTTTACGCCGCATGTCCTCTTCGTTGTGCAGGGTGGCGCGCTTGACCGTGGAGCCGGAGAGGAAGACCGGCTCCAACTCCGCGACGGGCGTCAACACGCCCGTGCGGCCGACCTGCACGCTGATCTTGACGATCCGCGTTTCGGCCCGTTCCGGCTCGTACTTGTATGCGACGGCCCAGCGCGGGCTTTTCGCGGTCGCGCCGAGCCGTTCGTAGAGCGCCCGCTCGTTGACCTTGATCACGCCGCCGTCCATCTCGAATTCGAATGCGTGGCGCAGCCCTTCCAGTTCGTCGAGCGCGTCGAAGATGGCGGCCATGTCCCGCCCCGTCCAGACGCGAGGCGCCGTCTTGAACCCCAGCGCCTTCAGCCCGGCGATCAGCGCCGTATGCGTCTCGAACGCCACACCCCGCAGTTCGCCGACCGCATACAGAATCACGTCGAGCGGGCGCGCGGCGACGATCTTGGGGTCAAGCTGTTTGAGCGAGCCGGCCGTCGCGTTGCGCGGGTTGGCAAACGTCTCCTGGCCGGCCTCTTCGCGCTCCCTGTTCAGCCGCGCGAACAGCGTCTTGGGCATGAACACCTCGCCGCGCACTTCCAGCACGGCGGGCGGCGGCCCCTCGCCTTGCAGCCGGAGCGGGATGCTGCGGACGGTCCTGAGGTTGTTCGTGATGTCGTCCCCTACCCGCCCGTCGCCGCGCGTGCTGCCCTGCACGAAGAGGCCCTCCTCGTACCGCAGCGAGACCGCCACACCGTCGATTTTCGGCTCCAGCACGTATGTGTAGGGGGTGTCGGGCAGCAGCCGTTTCAGACGCGCGTCGAACTCCTCGAGCTCCGGTTTTTCGTAGGTGTTCGACAGGCTCATCATCGGCATGGCGTGCCGCACGCTCGCGAAGCCTTCCAGCGGCTCGCCGCCGACGCGCTGCGTCGGCGAGTCGGGCGCGATCAGCGCCGGGTGTTCCGCCTCGAGCGCTTCCAGCTCCTTGTACAGTGCATCGTAGTCGCGGTCGGAAATCTCCGGCTTCGCCTCCACGTAGTAGAGGCGGTTGTGACGGCGGAGTTCCGCACGCAACTGCTCGATTCGGTCGTTCGGCTCCCGCGCTTTCTTCATGCCGCTCCTCATTAGCAGATCGGGCCGGAGAAGAAAACACGAAAACGGGGCAATCCGGCTGCGCCTTTCCGACGCGTCCGTCGCGTAGAAGCGGCGTCTCGCCGCTTCACCCGGGCTGTCAACCGGGGCGTCCCCGCGGCAGGTCGCGCCGCATGATGAGAGCGCCGGCCAGCGCCTTGGGATCCGCTATCTTGTCTCTGAGTCGCACGGCTTGCCTTTCCCCTATCGGATCCTGGCGTCCTTCATCCACTGCGTCGGCGACGCCCCGACGATTCTCCTGAAGATCCGGCTGAACGCATGCACGCCGGAGAACCCCGTCAGCTCGGCGATCTGGCTGCAGTTGTACACGCCCTCGAACAGCAGCTTCTGCGCGGCCTCGACGCGATGCACGTTGAGGTACGCGTGAGGCGACATGCCGAAACTCTGCTTGAAGACATGACTGAAATGGCTGAGCGACAGCCCCGCGCTCTGCGCGATCTGTTCCATGGTGAGCGCTTGCCCGTAGTGGCGCCGGATGAATTGAATACTGCGTTCCAGGTTCTGCCAGCACTTCAATCGCCGGCGTTGGAACACGGGTTCCGTCTCGGCGTGCCGGATATACAGCCCGAGCATCTCCGCCATGATGCCGCCGGCGATCGGCTCAACCCCTTTGCGCGCCGCCTGCCACTCCGCGCGTAACGTGGCAAAGAGCCGTTCGATCCTTGTGGCGTCCTCGCGCGGCGGCGCCAGCACGAGCGGCAACTTCCGCACGGATTCGTCCTGGTCAACCATGGTGAAGTGGACCACGTACTGGACGGCCGCACCCCTGCCGACCGGAGCCACGCCATGCACGAGATACGGGGGAAACAGGAGCACGTTGCCGGGCCGCACAGGGTAGACGCGGTCATGCAGCCCGAATTCCCAACGCCCGCGTTTGATGTAGGTGAAGACATATTCGCGGTCGATAAACGACCGCGCGCGGTCCTGCATCGCGTTCACGCGAACGTATTTTACCGCAGGCAGTTCCTTGAAGCTCATCCGAAGCAGGCTCTCCGCAGAAACGGGCAAATAATAACAGGTTTGACCAAAGACAAAAGGCGTTTCGGCGCGCTAGGCTGGAGAGCAGGAACCGCGGAGGAGTCGCACAGATGAGAAACCGAAGTGTCACATTCGTTGCCCCTGACCAGGTTGAGTTGATTGAAGGCGAGTTGGATGGCGGCAGCCTGAAGCAAGGCGAGGTCCTGCTCGAGACCGAATGCAGCGTGGTCAGCGCGGGTACGGAGCTGGCGATTCTGAGCGGGAACGAGAGTTGGGCGAAGCTGCCCCGGGTGCCCGGTTACGGCGCCGTGGGGAAGGTGGTCGGGCTCGGCGGCGCGGAGAACGGCGTCAGACTGGGCGATCGCCTGTTCCACTACGGGCCGCACCAGGCGTTTGCCAAGGCGACCGGGGTCGTGTTGCCGGTTCCGAACGGGTTGGACCCGAGGCTGGCGGCGGTCGCGCGGCTTGGCCAGGTGGCGTTCACCGCCGTGCGCGTGAGCAACGTGGAGTTGGGCGATACCGTCGCGGTTCAGGGGCTCGGACTCGTGGGCAATCTCGCCGCGCAGTTGATGGGGCTCGCCGGCTGCACGGTCATCGGGCTGGACATTTCGGCGAAACGGCGGGAGACGGCGCGCGCGTGCGGGATTCCCCACACCGTTGATCCGAAGGCACGTGATCCGGTCGAAGCCGTTCGGGCCCTGACGCAGGGAAGCCTGTGCGAGTGTGTCGTCGAAGCCACCGGCGTGCCGGACCTTGTGCCGACCGCCGCGGGACTGGCGGGCAAGGCGGGCGAAGTCATCCTGCTCGGCTCGCCGCGCGGCGAATTCACCGGGGATACCACGGCGCTCCTGAACGCCGTGCACCTGTGGGGCAACTGCGTCACGCTCAAAGGCGCACACGAATGGCGGTTCCCGCGGCGGGACGACGGCAAGGGGCACATCAAGCACTCGCTCGAACGCAACCTGCGCCAACTGATGGACTTCATGCTGAACGACAGGCTGAAGATCGAGCCGCTCATCACGCACGTGGCCCAACCGCACCAGTGTGCGGAGGTGTATGCGAACCTCAGGCAGCGCAACGAGGAGTATCTGGGGGTCGTGTTCGATTGGCGGACGGCGAATCAATCGTCATAGAGGAACGACGAGCGAGTAACGCAGGCATTCTTGCCTGCGTTCCCTGCGATGCGCAGCACCGAAGCGGCCAGATCTATTCTGCCCGGCAAAGCCTCCACCTGTCACGCATACTCGTACTACGAGCATGCACACCCACACATCAGACTACACCGCGTCTTACCGCTGGGAATGGTTCAGCCGCAAACAATGGCAGGGCAAGTTCCGGGAACGGAAGCGTCATTCTTCCGGCGCCTTTGTCGAACTGGTCAAGGAACGGGGAATGAGGGGTGCGCCCGTCCTGGACTGCTCGTGCGGGCTGGGGCTCAAGACCATTGTCATGAGGGAGGCTGGGATTCACGTCGAAGGATCCGACCAATGTGAACTGGCTGTTGAATACGCCGGCCTGTTGGCGCGAGAGGAGAAGCTTCCCGGCATCAGGTATTTCACTTCGGCATGGCAAGCCGTTCCCGCTGATTGTGGCGGGCCGGGATTGACCGGGTGTCGCGATCCATGCCATGCAGGCGCCGACGGCTCGGCGGCGCCAAGTGGTTGGGCCACCCGGCCCGGTCGTGCCCTTCGCCCCCCCCTACCCGATCACACACCCAGTTTTCTTCTCGAAATTCCGCCAGTTCGCTCGTATGATCGGCCTGCACAGCGACGGAGGCGCATCGAAGGGCGATCATGAACACTTGGCACAGGATCACGGCGCCGGCCTTCCTGGCCACGGTAGGGCTGGGGTGCCTCGGCGCGATCTGGGCGGGCGCCGGACCGTCTCGGTTCCGCCCGGATTCACCCGACCCATGGGCAAGCAGGCGCCGAAGTTGAACAACGGGGAAACGGGGACGGGCTGGAAAGCCCGTCCCACAGGGACTCGCAAGCCTGATGTAGGACGGGCTTTCCAGCCCGTCCCGCACAGTC
>JAFGHX010000287.1 GCA_016929905.1 Kiritimatiellia bacterium | reverse complement strand
GTGCCCCACCGGATCTTGAACTGCGTCTCGTTCGAGCTGTTGTCGACCCACGTCACACGGATCTGGCTGGTCGACAATGCGGCGGCAGCCAGACCGCTGGGCGCGGCGGGCGCGGTGTCGGGTGTCGTGGTATTAGCCGTGTTCGAGTAGCCGGAGTTGCCGGCCGAGTTGTACGCGCGCACGCGATAGTAGTATTGGGTGGCCGGCGACAAACCCGAGTCCGTGTAGGCCGTCGCGTTCGCCCCGGCTGTGCTGATCTGGCTCCAGGTCGAACCGTTCAGGCTGCGTTCGATCTTGAACCCGGTCTCGTTGCCGCTGTTGTCCGTCCACCCCAGCGTGACCGCTGTCGAGGACGGCGCCGCGGCCGTGAGGCTGCTCGGCGCGGCGGGTACGCTGCTGCCGGTGACTGTGAATTTCGCGTTTGCCAGCGCGCTCCAGGTGGCGCCGTTCTTGACGCGAGCCTTGACGGTGGTCGTGGCGGAGAGCGTGACGACGGCCGTGGCGGCGCCGGTCGAGGAGCCGTCCAGAATGCCGCCGCCGGCGACGCGCGGGTCGTCGCCGTCGGTGCGGTAGTAGATGGTGCCGCTGCTGTTGTTGCGGTTGATGGTCAGCTTGTAGCCGGACGCCACCGTTCCGCCGTGCTGGCTGAAGGTGGGCGGGTTCAGACTGGGGTAGAGGCTGGGGCTGTTGTTGCGCAGCGCGGTGATGAAGCGGCCGACGTTGCCGGTGTACAGGTTGCGCACCTTCGTGCGGGCCGGCTTCCAGTGCCCGTTCAGCGTGAAGCGGGGCAGGCCGTCGGCCATGGCCACGTCGCCCCAGCGCGCGGTTTCGCCGACGACGGCGCGCTCGAGGTAATTGGCGATCTTGTCGAACCGCGCCTTCTGGTTGGCCTCGGTCAAGGCGCCGTCGTTGAAACAGTGCGTGTAGACCTGGTCGGCGAACGTCATCTTGAAGTCCACGTTGTCGTCGAGCGCCCGCCACAATTTGCACATGTAGGCATTGTAGTGGCTGTGCGAGCTGGTGTAGAACGGCGCGGGTACGTGCGCGCCGCCCTGCTCCTGCCACGACACGTCGGCATCCCAGTGCTGATACAACAGCCCTTGGGCCGGGTTGTTGCGGTTGACGACGTAGTAGTTGTTGCGCGGCCAGTCGCCGCGGCCGGCGTACCAGTTGGCGATGATGTAGTCGCAGAAATGCTCGATGTCGAGGTACTGCTTGACGGTGTTGTATTTCGACGCATTCGCGAACCCGCCGCCGGGCACGAGCGTGTTGTGCAGGTAATCGTGCCGGGTGCGGCTGCCGCTGATAATCTCGCTGCCGCCGTCGTAGGGCTCGATCTCCATGTTCGCGGCGAACCAGTCGGACTTGGCGCCGCCGAAGTAGTCGGCGGCCCAGCGCGCGTCCGGGCGCTCCATCGGGTTGTACACGCCCCAATACATGCCGTTGAGGTAGACGTGCATGAAGGTGCCGCGCGTGCCGTAGCCGCGCATGGCCGTGAACGCGGCGCGCACCGTCTCGTCGCGCATGAAGCTGATGCCGTCCGTTCCGTAGTAGCCCGTGCCCCACTTGCCGTACCACTCGTTGTGCTGCATGCGCAGGAAGATCTTGCCGTAACTGCCCTTTTCCGAGCTGGCGTGGAGAGGCGCCCGCTCGAAGAACGGGTAGTTCAGCTTCTGCGGGCCGCCGTAGTTGGTCTTGAACAACAGCCGGAAGGAGCGCTTCTTGCCGATCGACGTGTGCCCCTTCAGCCCGCAGTCGATCTGGAACCCGCCCACCCCGTCGGGATTGATCAGTTCCAACGAGCACTCGACCTCCAACGTGTTCTCGCCGCCGGCACCGCCGCCCTGGCAGTACACACCGGTGTTGTCGCCGTTGTTCCCGAACAGCTTGTTCTTCGGCAATACAATCGAGAGCGACGGGATCGTCTTGAGGTCGTTCTGGATCGTGCTCTTGTAGTCGGTGTGGTTCACGATGACCGGGTCCATGTCGTAGTCGGCCTGGAACGTGCCTTCGTCCGTGCGCAGGGTCGTGGGATAGCCGGAAGGCCGCGTCTGGGTCAGAATGTCCGAGAGGAAGATGTAGGTCTGGGTGAACGGCTGGGAGGTGGTGTAGCCGCTCATGCAGCCGACGGCGCGCAGCGGGGTCGTGCGGCTGATGCTGACCGAGCCGCCGTTGGCCAAGACCGTGCCGCTCGAAGCGGTCGGCTTGCTGCCGTCGGTCGTGTACCGTATGGTCGCGCCCGAGGTGGCGGTCGAAATCTTCACACTGAACGACGAGCTGTAGAACCCGTGCTTCTGGCTGAACGTCGGCGTCGCCACCTGCGCGGCAAACGAACGGCCGAGTGCGACCAGCACGGCAACAATGGCAATCAGGACAGCAGTGCGCGGACTACGCATGGGTCTTCCCTCCGTTTTGGCTTAACGTCCCCTCCGCCGTTTCGAACCGACGCCCCATACCACATGTGGGGTATCACGAGCGCCGCGTTCATAAATATGTGCCGCGAGGGAGAGAAAGGTTCAAAGTTTTTTTCGAGGGTTCGTGCGGAAGAAAAGCCCGGGTTTCGTATAGCCGGGCCGCGGACAGGGTGGTAAAGTAAGGCTACTCGAGGGGGGCATGGAAAACGCGTTTCGGCAGTTCATCGTACCGCGGATCATGGCGGCATCATTGTGCCTTGCGCAGGCTGCGGTGCATGTGTTGGGCGGCGAGCCGGGCATGGGCGACACGGCGAAATCCCCGCTCTTTGCCCGTCCGCGGAAGCTGGGGGAGCAGGACAAGGCCAAACCGGTCCGGCGGATGTCGCGGGAGACGGCGGCGTATTTTGACGCGCGCTGCCGTGACATCGAAGCGGCGGCCGAGGAATGGGAACGCCTTGCGCGAGAGCGGCCGCACCAGCCGGTGTGGGCGGAGCTGGCGGCCGAGGCGCGCAACGCGCTCAAGAGCGTAGGCCGCGTCCCGATCGTGGAACAAGACATGTCGACGTGGGTGTTGGGCGATGGGGGCGCCGCGGCGGCCTATACGGAAACGGGCACGCTTTACGTGGACGACGACTTTGCGACACCGGAGTTGTCCGACAAGCAGAAGGAGCTGCTGCGCGGCGAGGCGCTGGAGAAGGCGCGGCGGAAGGTCCGGAGCGACAGGATCGGCCGCGAGGGCGTGATCGTTCACGAGTCTATCCACATCCAGCAGTACCCTATTCTGCGCAAAGCCGGCGAACTGGAGGCGTATCGGCGGGAGTACCGTTATCTTCGCGCGCGGGGCCAGACGGAAGCGGACGACGAAATGTACAAGGTGCAGGACCAGTTGGTCGCGCGCGGCGTTCTGAAGAAGATAGGCGAAACGCAAGCGCTGGACAAGGAACTCGGGCTGGACCCCATCCTGGAAATGCTTCGGGCGGCGGAACGGGAGTCCGAGTCCGGACGCGGCGGGCAGGAGCAGGCAGAGGTGGACCCGGTCGTCGCCGAATTTCGGAGCCTGTGGCCGGGCTATCTGGAACAACATTTCAAGCAGAACCGGCAGCATGACCACGTGGAAATCATCGCCAATGCGGTTCAGGTGGGGGACGCGCCGAGATACCGTTGCGCGTACAACTGGTGGAATTGGATCAACACATCCAACGGCCGGCGGACGGGCGTGGGGTACCGGCACGACAAGGTCTTCACGCTGCCCGAACTGCGGATAGAGCTGCAGCACATGACGAGAAGCAACGCGCGGTAAGCGCCGGGTGTTGGAGCGAAGGCGGGCCTGAGAGAGCGGCTCGCAAGGACCCGCCGGCGGCGGGACGAGCACGACGCTTGCCGCGCTGGAGGCGCGATTAACTACAAACGCCACATGTGGCGATTTCGGCCGTTTGTAGTTAAGCCCGTAAGGGCTGTTCTCAAGTTTTGAGACAGCCTCCCCTGACGAGCCGGGTTCTTGTTTGTTCGCGTGCGAGGCACGGAGAGAACGCGCATCGTTCCGGGATGCCGCGCGATCACTGGAGCCAGACGCGTGCGCGGTAGTACCTGGCCGCTCCGCCGAGCCCGTTGGTATAGGCGACGGGTTGGCCGGTGCCGGTGATGTTGGTGTAGCCCGGTATGCCGAGCCAGAGGCCTTCGTCGAGCCCGAGCAGTTGCTCGAGCGCATAGTGACGGGACAGGTCTTCATAGCCGGCGCCCGTCGCCTCGACGGTGTCGAACGAGACGATCAACTCGCCGCCGGCCGATTCGACGTCCACGTCGAAAGTGCTGCCGGTGCTGTTGGCGGCGGTGCCGGCGATGTATTCGTCGATGTTGCAGATGCCGTCCCCGTCGTAGTCTTCGTTCCTGCCGCCGTTCGAGGCGCTCGTCCCGCCGAACTGAGCGGTTTCCCACTCGTCGTCCATCCCGTCGGCGTCGGCGTCCTCGCCGCCGGGCAGCGGGCTACCCTCGAGCACGGCCAACTCGGCGTCGATCGTGAGGTCGCCGCTGGACAGACCCGTATTGAACATCTGGACGGCAAGGACATTGGTCCCGGCATGCAGGCCCGGCATGTCGGTTCCGGCCAGTGTGTCGGACCACGTCCCGGCCTGGTTGCCGGCGGAGAAGGAGTTATAGGGCATGAAGGCGCCCTCGGCGCCGTCGACATTGACGCGGGCCACCTCCTCGCCGTTGACCCACATGATGAACCCGTCGTCGTACAGCGCCCATAACCGCACCTCGCTGACGAAAGACGGGTCGTCGACGGTGAACGGCCGGCGCATAAACGCCGTGGAGTAGGTGTTCTGCATGTCGCTCAGCACGGTCGCATAGGTGTAGTTGGTGTCGCCGTAGCCCAGAATCGTGGCGCCGGATTCCCAGCCGGAATCGTTGAAGGCGATGCTGCGCCAGGCGGTCGCGGGATCGGACGGTTCCTGGGTCCCGCGCCGGTACTTCCAGGTGGCGCCCTTCTCGATCTTGACGACCACTTGCTGGCCTTGCGCCTGGGTCGCTTTCAGCATCAGGGCGTTGGCGTAGGGGTAGTAGCTCAACCCGTCGTCACGCTTGAGCGTGAGCACCACTTGGCCGTCCGGGCCCGGGTCGATGTTCCGGAAGCGTGAGACGTAGCCGCTCGGGTTGTTGTAGCCGGCATTGAACTTGGTGGTGTCGTCCGTCTGCGACACGGTCAAGATCGCGGTGCCGGCGGTGCCGGCGTTCTCGAAGGACAGCGCCCCGCTCAGCGTGCCGTAGTGGTAGCGCGAGCTGGCGCCCGTGTACGAGGAGCCGTTGCGGTCCGAGTAGACGACCAACTCGTAGCGCAGGTTCTGGTCCAGCCCGTCGAGGGTCAGGGTGAGATTCTCGCTGCCGTAGGAAATGACGCTCTCGCAATCCACTTTGCCGTCGAAGACGGCATAGGCGTCGGTATTGGTGTAGGGATGCGCGCCCTGGCTCTGGATGACGCCGCTGCCGCCGTCGACGGTGAGCGCGGCCTCGACGGCCTGCCCGGAGGCGAAGTCGGCAAGCGGGCCGGTTCGCACGCCGGAAGCGAACTCATTGGTGGTGGTGTAGGTGGTGATGTTGTTGTCGCGCTGCCCGGAGAACCAGGCGAGGTCGTTATAGGCGGTGAAGCACTTGTTGGAGAATGCGGCCTCGGCCACGTCGCTGGCGCTGTAGTCGGCGTGGTAGGCGCGCGCTTTGAGCGTGGTGCTCCGGGTCAGCGTGAAGGCGGCGGCATAGGCGGCCGAGCCGGTGGACGGCGTGCTGCCGTCGGTGGTGTAGAAGAGGGTTGCGCCGGCGGTGGCCGTGCTCAAGGCCACCTCCACGCTGTCGTAGAACGGGCCGCCGTTCGGGCTGATCGCGGGTGTGGCGGCGGGCGGCTTCACCTTCGTGAGCACGGCGACGGCTATCGAGCTGGGCGTGTAGTCCTGTTTGAACCCGCGCGCCTGGACCGTCGTGGTGTCGGTCAGCGTGAAGGCGCCGACATACCGCGTGGAATTGGTCGTGGGCGGGGTGACCCCGTCGAGCGTGTAGAAGAGCGTGGCGCCCGCGGTACCCGTCGCGAGAGTGACCTGCACGGAATTGCTGAAGCTGGAGCCGTTGGGCGGGCTGACCACGGGCGTCTCCACCGTTGGGCTGTCGATGCGCTCGCAGGCGAGGGCCAGGTCCATGAACAGATCGCTGCTGTCTGCCGCCGCCTGGTGCACTTCCACGGCCAGCACGTTCAGGCCGGCAAGCAGAACGGCATTGTAGCTGTTCAGATCGAACGTTTCGTAGCTCGTTGCCGAGTGACTGGTCGCGGCCGTCTCGTAGGCGACGGCGCCGCCCGGCATGGAAGCGCGCTGGACTTCCTGGCCGTTGAGATACGCGACGAACCCGTCGTCGACCTTGGCGCGAAGCGTCAGGTTCGTCACGTTCAGCGGATTGATGTCCGAACAGAACGTCTTGCGGAAATAGGTCGTCATGTGCTTGCCGGCCGGGTTCTCGCCGTAGGAGAGTTCCGTGTCGATCTCCGGATAGTACCCCACGTCCGCATAGCCGAGCGGGCCGTTGCCGTCGGCCCAGCCGAGATCGTCGAACGCGCCGGCGGCGGCACGCCAGGCGGTGCCGAGGTCTTCGCCGCGGTCGTGAAACTTCCAGCCGGCGGTCATGGGCACGAGCACGCCGGAATTGGGCGCGCCGGGCGTACCGCCGGCGGCCTTGCTGGCCGACCAGTTGGCGGAGTCGTTGCCGTAGAGCGACGGCGCGATGCGCTCCAGGGACGGCCCGCGCCCGTCGCTGCTTTCGGGCCAGGGGCTGTTGTCGTTGTAGCTCACCCGGTCCACGAGGATCCAGGGCACGCCTTCTTCGTCCGCGTCGTCCGGCCGCTCCAGCCGGAGGCTCTCCCCGTTGTTGCGCAGCGTGCCGGGGTATGGGCCAAAGAACCGGATTCCGGGCGGCACATCGGGGTATTTCGCGCGGAACGCCGATTCGTTGGTGGCCGTCACGAGCAGGTACTCGCCGGCCTGCGCCACGACACCCGTTGCGAATTCGTACCCCACCCCGTTCAGCCGCCAGCCGTTGGTCCCGTTGGACAGGTTCTGCGGCGCGTCGCTGATACTGAGCAGCTCAATGAAATCATAGGCCCCGCCGTCCGCGGCATGATACATGACCTCATTGACGACCACCGGTCCGACGGCCGGGTAGGCATTGGCCGCCCCGAGCGTATGGGTGACGCTCTGCGCTTCGAAATCGGCGCCGCCGTCGCTCTTGACGAAACGGCCGAAGGCGACCCCGTTCGGCGCGGCGCCGAAGCTGACGTCATCCAGATAGAGCAGGTTGCCGTTGCCGTCCCAGTGCGTGAGATAGACCTCGTCGCCGTGCGAGTTGAGGGCGAAGCAAGCCGGCTCGTTGGTGTCGGTATTGAAGTCGGCCTCGTCGAAGACAAGCGTGCCGCCCGCCGGCAGCAGCGTGTCGGCCGGGATCTGGTATTTCTGGTAGGCGTTGTCGCTGTCGCTGAGGTACCACCCGCCGATATCGGCCGTCGCGCTGCCGGCATTGAACAGCTCCACGGCGTCGACCTCGGGCCAATCCGTATGGCTGAGCACCTCGTTGATCAGCACGCGGTAGTGTTCGCCGTCGTCGCGGCCGGGCGAGCCGCCGATCAGGTTGCTGAGCCGCCAGTTGGCGGGATCGCCGGCGGACGTATCGCTGTAGTACCCGTTCGTCGCGACGGGCACGAGCGAATAGCCGTCGCCGTCGGCCCACTTGGGCCAGGGATCGGCGTCGTCGTACCGCACCGAGACGACCGTTCGCCCTTCGCAGTCCGCCAGCGTGACCCGCTCTCCGCCGTTATCGAGCGAGCCGCCGTATTCGTCGAACAGGGCGACCGCGCCCTTGACGGCCGGGTACCGGTTCGTGAAGGCGGCTTCGTTGCGGACCAGCACGGCGAACGCGCCGCCCGCCAGCTCGGCGCCGGGCGGGAAGGTGTAGTCGATGCCGCGCACCCGCATCTCGGACAAGCCGCGCGTGGAGCTGCCGGTGTTCTTGATCTCGACGAATTCGTAGTCGCCGCCGCCGAGCGGGTTGTACATGATCTCCGTGATGCGCAGATTGCTGTAGTGGGCGGTGTAGTTGAAGGTCGCGGCGTGGACCGCGCTCCAGGTCGTATTCGACTTGTACAGGCGCGCCTTCACGTGCGTCGTGCACGAGAGCGTGACGGGGCTGGCATACTCGAGCCGGGCACCCGATTTGCTGCCGCCGGGCAGCCGCGGGTCCGACCCGTCCACCGTGTAGTAGATCGTCGCGTTGCTGATCGTCTTCGACATCGTCAGCTTGAACCCGGTGCTGATCGCGCCGCCGTGCTGGTTGAATTCCGGCGCGTCGATTTGCGGGTAGAACGCCAGGTTCTTGAACTGGCTGAAGACGATCCCGGACCGGTACGGGAACCAGTCGCTCAACAGGTGGTTGCGGAACGGCAGCCAATCGCCGTCGCGGGTGACGGGGTCGTTCGCGTCGCCGGAGAGATGATCGCCGTAGCGCGCCGACTCGCACACGATCGCGTCGTGGATGTCGTTGGCGACCGAGAGGTAGCGGTTCGAGCAGACGTCGGCCGTCATGAGGCCGTTGTTGAAGAAATGCGCGTAGATCCGGTCGGAGAACAGGGTCTTGTAGTCGAGGTTCACCTTCAGGTTCTTGTGCAGGTCGCCAATGCTGCCGGTGACGGCCATGTTGGTGTAGAGCCCCGCCGCCGCGCCCATCTCCATCGTGTACTCGTAGTCCCACACGTAAAACTGCCAGTTCGGATCACCGGGCAGCCGGTTCCTGGACTTGCGGATGGCGCGCCAGTTGTTGCCCGAGACCGCGCGGGTCGGGCTGGACCAGTCCATGTTCGGGCCGTAGATTTCGATGATGTTGTAGTCGATGAACTGGGGGATATCGAGATAGTCCTGCATCGCGGCATACTTCGCCGCGTCGGCCAGGTTGTTGGCGTTGGCGTAGTTGATCATCGCGTTCCAGTGCGTGTTCGTGCCGTCGACCAGCACGTAGCCCTGCTTCATCACGTCGTAGTCGGCGCTCTCCCCGCCGAAATGCGCCTCGGCGAACCCGTCGTCGGGCCGCTCCGTGGGGTTGTACACGCCCCAGTACTGGCCGTTGATGTAAAGGTGCACGAACACGCCGGAGGCCGCATGCCAGCCCATCTCGCGCTGCGCCCGGCGCCCGAACTCGTCGCGAATGAGCTGGGCTTCCGGCCGGGAGTAGGCCTCGTCGGTGCTCGCCGCCCACTTGTCGTTCCCGTTCGCGCGCAGCCGGATTACGTCGTATTCCGCGACCTGGCCGCCGGGACAGATCTGCCGCCTGAGCTTGCCCGCCCCGTACAGGCTTCTGAAGTAGATGTTGAACGAGTTCTTCGTTCCCCACTTGGGCTGGTCGCTGCGGCCGCCCAACTGGATCCCGCAGTCTTCCTGGAAGCTCTCGCTGGGATCGTTCGGGTAGATGAACTCAATGGAGGTCTCACGCTCCCACGCATCGCCGCGCACCTCCGGGTTGGCATAAATGCCGGTAACGCTGTCGAACATGTCGGCGCGTTTCATGACGATCGAGAGCGTCGGGATCGACTTCAGCGCGCCGCGAATCATGTTGCTGTAGGCGGGCGCGTTGACCACCTGCGGGTCCATCTCCGTCGGGCCCCAGAACCCGCCGGCGGAGTCGTCCGGCTGCTCGACGACGTCGTCGACGAAGAGATAGGTGTGCGTGTCCACGTTGGCGGGTTCGTAGCCGGACTTGAACGCCGCCGCGCGCAGGCACGTGGTTGTCGTGATCGGGACGCTGCACGCGTTCGTGCCGCCGACCGTGCCGTAGCTCTCGGTCGGCTTCGTGCCGTTGGTCGTGTACCGGATCGTCGCGCCGGCCGTGCCGGTGGAGATGGTGACATGGAACCCGGCATCGTAAAAGCCACGGTCGTGGCTGAACCGCGTGTCCGCCACCCGCTTGAACGTCTCGAGCAGAACGTCGAACTTCGCGTCGCCGCTGTCCAGCGTGCGGTTGAATACCTGCACGGCCACGACGTTCGGGCCGAGTTCCAGGAAATCTTCGACATCGCCGACCTCGTACACCTCGTTGCTGCCCGGTTCGTGGTAGTCCGACGCCAGCGAATCCTGCAGCGGGTCGCCGTCGGGTTCGTTGGCCTCCAACACCCGCTCGCCGTTGATCCACAGGATAAACCCGTCGTCAAAGTCAACCGTCGCCCGAAGACGCGTGTCGGTATCCAGGCTGGCAACGGAAAACGTCTTGCGCAGGAAGAACGTGGAGTAGGTGTTCGCCATGTCGGCGAATGACGTGTTCAGGCCCGAAACGCCGTAGCCAAAGGCGGCCTGGCCGCGGGGCCAGGACGAGTCGTCAAAATCGATCTGGCGCCATTCGCTGCGCGGGTCCGACGCCTCGGCCGTGCCCTTGCGGTAGCTCCAGCTCGTCACCTTCGCCACCAGAACGTCCGCCGAACAACGGCTCGCGTCCGCGCACAGGAAAAGAAGAACCAGAACGGGGACCCCACACGACCGGACACCGCGCACGCCGACTTTCATCAGAATACCCCCTGCGTCTGGACTTAACGCCACAACTCCATTGCAGCACAATTCGTGCCAACTTGCTCCGCCTCCGGAACCGCGCCTTTTCCGCACGGCTGCACCACCCTCCGCCTACATGATGTAGTGCCGAAGCGCTCCTCCCCCTCCTGACCCCGTGCTGCAATTTCTCATTTTTGATTTCTCGTTTTGGCGAATCTGAGAACAGGAAGAACCGTGCCTGGAGCGGGGAGTATATCGGAACGGCGTGTTGGGCCGGGTTCCGGGCCGGGCAGGCCGGCGGCGAAGTGGGCAGCGACCTCGCTGGGTGCGAGGGTGCGATTGTAGATGGCGACAAAGAAGTACTCGCCGAGCCAGGGCCAGCGCTCGCCCAAGTCTCTGGCGAGGAAGAGCTCGAAGGAGTCATCCCAATTGGAGAAATCTCCGTCGAAGCGGCCGCGGGCGCGTTCGACGCCGTTGATCCAGATGCGGCCCAGCCCGTCGGTGCCGCGAGTGAAGACGAGATGGGTAAGGCTGGAGGTAAGGGAACCGAGCGGGGTCAAGATGGCCGGCACGCCGTTCAGGCTCGTGTTGGTGGTGCGCAGGCGCGCCGCAACGCAGGCTTGATCGGTGGGGCGCCACCCCTTTCCGCCGAGGTTGTTGTCCATGCCGAGGGTGAAATTGCGGAGATTAGTCCCGGCCGAAAGGGTGACGATACGGGCGGGCCCGGTCTGGGGGATGACGGTCGGTTTGACCCAGGCTTCGACGGTGAGTTCGTGGGTGGCGCGACAGGCGGCGACGATCTTCGTGGCCGGCCTGGCCGAACGGAGGACGGTGGAGCGCTCCGTGCGCAGCCCGCCGCCCTGCAGCCAGCGCACGGCGGTCACGTCTTCCGTGGTGAGGTCCAACGGCAGTCCGACGCGGGAGATGTCGTGCACAATGGCGCCGGCGCCCTCATGGAAGGTATAGAGCGCCACGAGTCCGGCCCGTGCACGGCCGGCGGCGTCTCGCGCGCCGCGGAGTGGCTCGGCCTTCACGAGGGTCTCCCGGCCGATCACCGCCGAGCGATTTTCTCCGAGCCGTATCGTCGTGTTGTCGTGCCGGTTGAACAGGGCGACTTCGCCTTCCCGCATGTCGATGTGGCTCCCCGTGGGCCCCGCGGCGAGCACGAACTCGGTCCCCCGCACGACGACGACGGCATCGGGCGTGACGAACAACACCGGATTCTCGGGCGAGGCTTTGCGCACGCAGGCGGCCAGCCGGCCCCTGGCGAGCGTGACCTGCCTGCCGCCGGACGCGGACGCGGCGTGCAGGCGCAGGGCGGCCGCATCGACACGAAATCCGACCTGGGTCTGGCGATCGAGTTCAATGACGGAGCCGTCGCTGCAGCGAAGGCGTGCGTAACTGCCGAGCCCCATGGTTTCCACGCTGTCCGCCTGCGTCAGGGACTGACCCGGCGCGGCGGTCCCCCGATACGCGGGCGAGACGACGCGTACATCGCCGTACGTCACCTCGATGCAGGCCACGGTGGAAACCGTAACGCTCGGCGCCAGGGACAAGCCGCCCAGCCGATGGCTCACGTAGAGGCCGAGCGCCGCCAGCAGCACCGCGGCCGCCGCTGTCAGCCACCATCCCCGCGACCGGGTCGGAAGTGCGGGCGCCGCAAAACGGCCGGCGCGTTCGGGAGCCCGTGTGCGCGTTGAAGGAGGGAGTGCCACGGGCTCCCGATATTCCGGCAGGGTGTCACTCGCCAACTCGGCACGGACGCGGGCCGCCATCTGGCTGGTACCCAGTGTCACAGTGGCCGCCTGCGCCGTCAGCAGACGGCGGAAATTCTCCGAAATCGCCCGTTCGACGGCGAGTGCCTGCCGGCACGCCGAGCAGTCGCGCACATGCGCCTCGAAAGCCGCACACTCGCCCGGGCCCAAAGCGCCATCGAGGTACTCGTGCAGCCTGTCGCTGACTTGCTCGCAATGCATGGTGTATCCAAGGTTATTCGGAATCACCGCCCATCAACCATCAACCATCGACCATCGACCATCAGCCATTGACCCTCGACCATTGACCATTCTGCCACTATGTGCCATCAGGGCCCGAAAAGGTTCAATTCCTGCGGAATTTTCTTGCGTAAAGCGTCCAGGGCATAATGCAGCCGCGATTTGACGGTGCCCTTTGCCACCCCGAGAATTGAGGCAATTTCCTCGATTTTCCGGTCTTCATAGTACCGCAGCACCACGATTTCACGATGTTCGGGCGAAAGGGTCTGGATGGCGACGAAGAGGGTCTGTCGCGCCAGGCTGCCGTTCAGGCCGGCGCCGGCCTCAGCGGCCGTCCGCTCCGCGTCTTGGGCCGTTTCCGGCGGCTCGTCGAGGAGGACGAGTCGTTTTCGCCGCCGGTGGTAATGCCGCGACAGGTTCAGCAGAATCCCGTACAGCCAGCTATACAGCGCCGAGTCGCCCCGGAACCGCCTGATCGACCGGATGGCCTGGACAAAGGTGTCCTGCACGAGGTCCTCGGCGTCTGCCCCGCTTCCGCCCAGCAGATAGGCGGAACGCAGCAGCCGGTTGCCATAGGCCGAAACCAGTTCGTCGATGGCCTCCGACCGGCCTTCTTTCAACGCGGCTATCAGGTCCGCTTCATCCATGGCGCCCGATTGATTGCCATAACTTCGCCTTTGGTGCAAACAAAAACCCTGCGGGGGCCCCCGATCCGCGGTCAGACTGCCGCCAATCGGCCTGACAGGCGGGGAAGCTTGGGGGAAGGGGCGCGGCGCCCTTGCATTCCGGTTCCGCGCATGCTTGAATGGGCGTCGTCGGGTCCCCGTTCCTCAATGAAAGGACGCGCGGAATATGCAGACGCAAGGGGTGATCCATCATATCGTGGCATGGTTGCAGGACTACTGCGAGGAGTCCGGCATGGCGGGGTTTGTGGTGGGGGTATCGGGCGGGATCGACTCGGCGGTGACCTCCGCGCTTTGCGCGAGAACCGGGAAACCGGTGCGCGTGCTGAACATGCCGATCCGGCAAGCGCGGGACCAGTCTGCACTCGCCGGGCGGCAGATCGCGTGGTTGACGGATCGGCACGACAACGTCACGGGTGTCGAGGTGGACCTGACGCCGGCCTTTGCCGCGCTTGAGGGTTGTCTTCCTTCGGAAATCCAGGACGGGCTGGCGATGGCCAACACCCGCGCGCGCTTACGGATGCTGACGCTCTACGCGTTCGCCTCGCATCACCGGCTGTTGGTCGCCGGGACGGGCAACAAGGTGGAAGATTTCGGAGTGGGCTTCTTCACGAAGTACGGCGACGGCGGCGTGGACCTTTCCCCGATCGCGGATCTGATGAAATCGGAGGTCTATACCGTGGCCCGCGAGCTGGAGATCGATGAAGCGATCCTGACCGTGGCGCCGACCGACGGCCTGTGGGCCGACGGCCGCACCGACGAGAGCCAAATCGGCGCCAGCTACGCGGAGTTGGAGTGGGCCATGACCCACATGGCCGCGGAGCGCGACGAGGCCGGGCTCGACGCGCGGCAGAAGGACGTGCTGGCGATCTTCCGCCGGTTCCGCCGGGCGAACCTGCACAAGATGCAACCCATCCCGGTGTGCGTGATTCCGGCGGAGCTGCGGTAGCCGGCCGACCTGCCCGCGAAAGCTCGCGAAAGGGGCGCGAAAGGCGGGAATGGCTCTCGCCCGCCTGTCCTGAGCGAAGCGAAGGGCTCGCAGACTCGCTCGAGGCGCGGAGGGCGCAGAGGAGTGTTCGCCCTGCAGTAGGGCTGTGTTGGCGAGCATACGGTTGTTGCGGGAATCGAAAGGATTGCCGCGCCGCAACGCTGTCCGAGGGAATACGACGTGGTCAGCGGCGTGGCAATCCTCGATTCCCGCAACGAGCGCCTCCAGAGGGGAAGAGAGGTGCGGACGCAGCAACTTTGAGTTGCTTTCGCGGGCAGAAAAGGGCTGTGCGAGAACGGCCATGTCTCAGATCAGCGAGCCCCCGGCGGCCGCGTGTCGCCGGTGCGCACGCCACCTACGCCCTGGGCACCATGAGCACGACGCGCAAGCCGCCCTCTTCGGGGCTTTCGGCCCAAAGCGAGCCGCCGTGCGCCTCCACGATGCCGCGCGCGAGATAGAGGCCCACGCCCATCTCGCGGGTGACGTTTCCGTTCTCGTCCTTGACGCCGGCATACGCTTTCTCGAACAACTGGGCCACGTCGCCGCGGTCCACGGCCGGGCCGCCGTCGTTGACGGACAAGCCGATATTCTCGCCCATTTCCGCGGTTCGAATTCGAACGACTCCGCCCGCCGGTGTATGGAGCAGCGCGTGGCAGAAGACGTCGCGCACCGTCTTGCCCAGCAGCGCGGCGTCGCCCGCGACGGCATAGGCCTGCCTGGCGCCGCCGGCGTCAATCTGTACGTTGAGCGCCGAGGCGAATTCGGAGTGTTCCTCGACGATCTCGCCGACGACATCCTGCAGGGGGACGCGGACTTTCGCCAGATCGGCGGCCAGGAGCCGGCATTCGACTTTCGCGGCGGTCTCGAGGTCCTCCAGCGCGCTGCCCAGGGCCAGGCCGCGCAAGGCGATGCGCGCCGATTCCTCGCGCTGCGCCCCGTCCGGCTGTGCCCGGGCGGAGTCGGCGAGCCGACGGGCGAGCAGCTTCAGGGTTTCCGCGGCGGGCGCCTGCCACCCGGGCCCCGTGTCCGCCGGTGGCGCGGCGGCCGTGGCGTTCTCGGCCGTCCGGACATAGAGCAGCTTGGGCGAATCCTCTCCGCCGCGGGTCTCCAGCAGCGTAATGTGAAAGCGGGCCGCCAGCCCGGTGTGCTCGAGCTTGCCCTCGATCTCGCCGGCGAGGTTCGCCCTCAGCATCTGCGCCACATCCTCCTCCACTTCGCCGGCGAAATCCTTGCCCAACGCCCCGATTTCCGACAGCCCGGTAAGCTGGGCCGCTTTCGTGTTGATCAGCAGCACGTGGTTCTCCGGGTCGAGCAGGATAATCCCCTCGCGAAGCTGCTGCACCAGAGAATGGGTCTTGATCTTCTCGTCGACGACGAACCCGGAGATATCGATGCTGCGTTGTTTGAGATAGGCGACGTAGATCCAGACAAGGATGGCGGCAAAGGCAATGAGTTGCCAGACGGGAACGGCCCATTCGCCGCCCCTGAAGATGGAGACGGTGGCGAACACGACGAACCCGACCTCGACGAGGAGGCCGGCGGCCAGAGTGACCTGCCAGACCCGCCGCCTGCGTCGCCTCTGCGCTTTGTTCATTTCGGCCCTCCCTGTTCTTCTTCGAACGTGCTGACAATCCCCAGATCGGCGTCGTACTTCAGCGTCACCGCGTTAAGCTTCCTCTTGATCTCCCGGATATTGTCGACAATCTGGATTCGCACGGGCGGGTAGAGGCTGTCGAGCACCTGGACGCTGGCCGAGAGAAACTCGTTGAGGCTGGCGTTGAGCCGCTTCTTGCGCCGCTCGAGGCTGTGGAGGTCCGCCTGCGATTGCGATTCCTTGCGCAGCACGCCGATGTAGATTTCCTGCTTGTCCGGCGGCAGCTCGTCAATATTCACGCGCGCCTTGGCCATCTGCACCTTCAGGCCCTGGATCCGCCGGAGATTCTCCTCGTGCATCACGATCGTTTCGTGGATCTGGGCCAGCCGCTTGGCGGTAAGGAAATCCTTGCCCACGACGGTCTCGGTCAGCATGCCGAACTCGGAGCCGACGGTACGGGCGACGATCTCCTTGAGGGCCTGGACGGTGCCGCCGGTGATAATGCCCTTCTCGGAGGTCACCCGCACGGAATCGTTGCTGGTGATATGGCTGTTGATGATCGCGTTGGTGACGATGACGGGGCCGAGCGCGGTCACGTCGGCTTCGCTGACGAACGACGCATACACGGCGCCGTCCGCATCGATGGTGCTCTTGTGGTGGCCGACGACGCCGCCGGAGATGAAGACGTCCCCGCGCGCGGAAAGCGCCATCTGTTCGCAGTTGCCGACCACGTAGAGGTCTTCGCACTCGACAGCGCCCGGCCCCTGCAGGTTACCCAGCACGAGGACGGCGCCCGGGAACTTGAGATCCGCGGTCGCGCCGGGCGCCGGATCGCGCACGACATAGAACGGGATCACGTCGATACGTGTTCCGTCCACGACGACGTGCCCCTGGGCGCGTGCCACCAGGGTGTCCTTGGCCAGTTGGACGTCCTCGCCCAGATCGAACGAGCCGCCCGACTGGCGCGGCGGCACGAGCGGCTCCCCGCGCACGTTCGTGCCGGCAATCCCCGCTTCGGCCGGCAGGATCCGCCCGACGGTGTCGCCGACGGCGACCGGATTGCCCAGCCCGGCGAACACGGCGGGCATCTCCTGCAGCGCGGTGCGGAACCGGTCCTTCTCAATCATCCGGGCCTGGTACTCGATACGGCGGGGCCGGCCCGGGATGGGCGGCTCGCCGCTGGCGACGGTCAAGCGCCAGACGACATCGCGTTCCTCGCGCACGATCCGCAGCGCGCTCTCAACGGCGCTCATGTCCACGCCATGCCGCACGCGCGCTTTGTCGAGCGCAACGCGCACCTTGTTCAGCGTCGGCATCGACCCCTCGCCGCGCGGCGGGGTCACGGTGAGTACGGCGCGCGCTTCGTCCAGCGAGACGGCGACCAGAACCTGGCCGGGCCCGGTCTCCAGCGCCTGATGCGACGGCGCAAAGAAGTACGCCCGCAGATCGTTCACGGAGCTCGTCAGGTGCTGCTTGCGCAGCACGTCGGTCTCCGATTCCAGCTGCGCCTTCAACGCCCGGATAACGCCCGGTATCTCCGAAGCGCCGGCGTCGCCGGGCAGCAGGCTCACGGCTTTGGCGATCAGCCCGAACAGTTCGACGCCGAGCGCCTGCTCCTCCGCATCGCCGGGCAGTGCCGCGCCCCGCGCGGAACCGGGCGCCCTTTCGCCTCGCGCACCCATCGCTGTCATATTCTGTTCTCCGAAAGCGGCACACCCTCTCCTGGCGCAAGCGCCTGTACGCCGCCGGCGATTGTAGGCGATCGGCGCACCCGCCATCAACTCTTTTCGCGGAACGGCCGCCGCGCGGCTTACCGGATGGTTCCTGTCCTGATTCTCTTGGTAGTCTGTGTTGTCCCCACCCTTCCAATCCCCCACCCTTCCCTTCCCGCTCACCCCTCCCCGTTCATCCACAGGCTGGAGCCTGCGCGCGCCGTACGCTCGACGACATCGGCGAGCGCTTCGGCGGCGTTGCACGTGGCGGCCGCCAGCGCCGCGGCGCGCATACGCGCCAGGCTCTCCGGCCGGGCCACGCATTGCGCCAGGTAGTCGGCAAGAAAGTCCGCCGAGAGATCGCGCTGCGCCACCACCTCGGCAGCCCCGAGCCGTTTGACCGCCATGGCATTTGCCGTCTGGTGATCGCGCACGGCGGTCGGGAGCGGCACCAACAGGGCGGGAACCCCGCACGCCAGGAGTTCCGCGCAGGAGGCGGCCCCGGCTCGGGACACGGCCAGGTCCGCGCCGGCGTACGCCTGGGACATGTTCGTGCAGAAGGCAAAGACGGCATGCGGCACGCCGGCGGTTTCGTACGCGCGTTTCACCGCACGTTCGTCGGCGGCGCCGGCAAGGTGCACGACGCGCAACGCGTGCCCCTGCGCGTACAAGCGGCAAACGGCGCACGGTACGATCTCGTTGAGCCGATGCGCGCCCTGGCTGCCGCCGGCAACCAGAAGGGTGAACCCGGCACCGGAGAAGAGAGGGACCGCCGCCGCCCGATCGGCGGTCGTCAGGTCCCGGCGGAGCGGAAATCCGACGCGCACAACGCGGCGGCGCCCGAAGCACCGGACCGTTTCCGGGAAGTTGACGGCGACGACGGCCGCGAACCGGGCCAGGAGGGACGCGGCGCGCCCGGGCACGGCGTTCGCTTCATGCAGCACGACGGGGACATGCCCGCAGCGGGCGGCAAGAACGGGCGCGACGGAGGCGTAACTGCCCATGGCCAGCATGGCATCGGGACGCGGCTCGTTCAGGAGCTGACGGGCCTGCCGCAACGCCTTGAGCAGGCGCAAGCCGTATCCGGGCAGCCGGAGCCAGCCGCAGCGGCGATGCGTACCGACCGGCACGCATACGGTTGAGCCCTCCCAGTCCCGGCACGCGTGTTGCTCGATGTCGCGTCCGGTCAGCCAGAGCTTGACGCGGTGGCCGCGCCCGGCCAGCGCTTCGGCTGCGGCCATCCCCGGGAAGACGTGCCCGCCGGTCCCCCCGCACGCGACAGCGATGTTCAGAGTCTGGGTCATACGGACCGCCTGATTGCGCCGAAACAAACGGACAAGGGCGTTGTCGACTCCGCACGGCGCGGGGTGAACTCGCGGTCATTCGCGTTCATTCGCGTCGATTCGCGGTTTCAGTTCCGCCGCCGGAGCCAGAGCAGGAGACTGACCGTAGCGGCGGCGGCGGGAAACGCCAGGACCAGCAGTCCGAACAGGGCGTACAACGCGTTGCGATTCATTTCCAGCCGGTACTCTTCCCAACTCTTCGGGGTCACGGCGATCAGGGTCTCGCGTTCGACGAGCCAGTTGAGCGCGTTCATGAAGAAATCCACGTTGGCCCCGGACAGCGCGTTATTGGAGATCATCTCGGAATCGCCGATGACGACGATGCGGGTCGGCCGGATTTCCACGGCTATGCCGGGGATCGGGCCCTTCTCGACGGCGAGCGCGATCGGGAGCGGCCCCTTGCGGTCGTAGCCGGCATCGAAACGGGCGGGCTCCTGCAGGAGGTCGGCCTCGGCCCAGGCGTCGGGCGAGGACTGGGCCAATACGGCGACGGACGGCTTGTCGGCCTGGTCCGCCGCGGCGGGCGCGGCGGCGACCGGCTCCACGACGCACGGCACGTAGAATTTCACGACCATGTCGCCGAGCCCATCGGTGACCGGATGCCGGCCGTACTGCGTGACCGCCACGCCCCGGTGCGCGGGCGACAGCGCCGGAATCCTGGCCGGCTCCACGACGCGCTCGTGCGTGACGCGCACACCCCAGTCGGCGAGGAGCGTCTCGAGCCCCGACCGGAACCCCAGATCGAGCAGAAACATGATCTTGCCGTTCCCGTCCAGGTACCGGCGCACGATCTCCAGTTCTTCGCGCGAGAACGGTTTCTTCGGGCCGGCAATCACCACGGCAGAGGCGTCCGCGGGGATATACGGCTGCCGCTCGAGCACGATCTTGCGCGTTTCGATGTGGTCATCGCGCATGATCTTGGCGATCCGCGAGTAGCCGGCGTACTGATCGTAGCTGTCGACGTCCTTCTCGCCGTGTCCGTCGAGGAAACAAACGACACGCCGGGTGCCCTGCATCACGCTGAGGACGGCGGACGAAAACGCCTGCTCGCCGCGAAAGGTGTATCGCCGCCCGGCGGCCCGCCCCAGCGCGGGCGCCGCGTCGACTTCCGCAATCTCCAGTATGTCCTCGGCCGCCACGATCTTGCGGCGCTCGTCGCACTCGAATACGACCACGTTTGCGCCCGTCAGCCCGTAGGCGAGCGCCAGCTCCTTCACGCGCGACAGATCGCGGTCCGGGTCCACGTACTCTACGCGCAGCCGCGGGCAGAGGTGCATGTATTCCTTGAGCAGATTGCGCACGTGCGGGTACGCCGGATGATTGGGCCGGTAGAAGACGAGTACGTGCAGGTCGGCGTCCAGCGCGCGCAGCAGTTTCCGGGTCTTGGCCGACAGCGCCGCGCGCCGCGGCCGGCTCCAGTCGGCGCGCAGGTAGTGGCGAGAGGCCAGGTAGTTGAGCATGATCAACAGCGCCCCGATCAGCAGGAAGCCGACCCAGAAATTCAGGGCGGCGCCCATCCGCCTGCGCCGCTCGAGGCGGGTGGGTCTGTCTGCTTCGTCATCCGTGTGCATGGGTGCGTGCTCCGCGGCCTCAGGCCTCACCGCCATTTTCCCGTCTGCACGCAACGGACCGTCGCGAGCAGTCCGGCGCACGCGCCAGACGCATAGAAGACGATCGGGCGTGTGTCGATGATGCCCCGGGAGAAGTCGAGCATGTGTTCGACCGACGAGCCATAGGTGACGATCCGGCCCAGCAGGTTGTCCCCCAGCGCGGAGGACAGGAACCCGGTGAAGAAGCACAGACAGATGAGCGAGAAGCTCATCATACCGGCCACCACCTGGTTGCGAGACAGGGCCGAGGCCAGCAGGCCGAGCGAGATATAGAACGCGCCGATCAGAAACGTACCGAAGTAGGCGGTGAGCACCATGCCGAACCCGAACGAAGCCGAACCGGCGATGAACAGGCGCAGGACAAAGAAATAGCCGATCGTCGGCGTCCACAGCGCGACGAAGAACAGCACGGCCCCGAAATACTTGGCCAGCACCACTTCCGTTTCCCGCACGGGCGCGGTCATCAGCGTCTCGATCGTGCCGACGCGTTTCTCCTCCGCCACCAGCCGCATGGTGATGATGGGCACACTGACCAGGATCCCGACCCAGAACGAGATCGAGGTGAAGAAGTCTTTCACCATGTTGACGTCGACCGGGCCCGAGGTGCGGAGCGCGACGAGCATCCAGAAGCTGAACCCCATGAACGTCAGGAAGAAGGCCTGGATGACGTAGGCGACGGGCGACACGAAGCAGGCGGCCAACTCCCGGCGCCAGAGCACGAGAAAACGCTTCATGGCGCGCTTCCTCCGTTGATGGGCGTCACCCGCTGCGTCGGCGCCTCCGACTCCGGGACGCGGCGCCCCCCCGACCCGCCCCCGGCGGTGAGCGCCATGAAGGCCTCCTCCAGCGTCGTCCGTTTCACCGACAGTTCGCGCACGGGCCAGTTCTGCTCGGCCGCCATGCGAAAGAGCCGCGGGCGAATGTCGGCGCCTTTCTCGCACTCAAGCAGAAAGGACGTCCACTCCTCCTCCGACTCCCACGAGATCTGGACGATCTCGGGAATCTCCTCCAGTTCAACGAGCACGGCCCGGGCGGGAGCGCGGATGTCCATCACGACCTGCGTGCCGGCCGACACCCGGGCGGACAACGCGCCCGGCGCATCCGCGGCGATGATCGTGCCGTTGTCGAGGATCAGCATGCGCCGGCAGACGGCCTCCACCTCCGCAAGATTGCCCGAGGAGAGGATGATCGTGTGGTTCTCGGCCAGGGTCTTGATCAATTCCCGGACGTCGCGCGCGTGGTTCGGGTCCAACCCCAGCGTCGGCTCGTCGAGAATCAAAAGGGCGGGGTCATGCACCAGGCAGTCGGCCAGCATCACGCGTTTGCGATACCCTCTGGACAGCTGGCCGATAATACGGTGTTCCGCTCCCTTCAATCCGCACAGCGCGATGACGTCGTTCACCCGCGCCTTCAGCGCGCGTGCACGAACCCCCTTGAGCCCGGCCCGGAAGCGCAGGTACTCTCGCACGCGCATCTCGGGGTACAGGGCCACCGTCTCGGGCAGGTAGCCGATACGCCCGCGAATCTCGAGCGAGTCCTCAATCACGTCCAGGTCGGCGATCGTCACCGTGCCGCCGCTCGGCGGGACGAAGCACGAAAGAATCCGCATGGTGGTCGTCTTGCCGGCCCCGTTGGGGCCGAGCAACCCGACAATCTCGCCGGGGCCGACCTCAAAACAAACGTCCGCCAGCGCCACGGTGCGTCCGAAGCGCTTGCTCAAGTGCTGAACATTGACCATAATGGACGGATCGTACACCAGAGGCCACCTGATGTAAAATAGTAACTGGGAATGCGCACGACCGCGACAATGCCAAGCTACGCGCCCGCGAGCGGGGAATCCAGCCGGCCGAGCGGCGGCCTGCGCCGCGCGCTGCAGCATGCCGTGCGGGAGCGGCACCCTGAAGGGTACACGCTGTGCACGGAACGGCACCTGCAGTGCGTATGGTTCGACGACGCGCTGCGCCCGCCGGTCCTTCACACGCACGACGGCGAGGCGGTCGCGGTTGAAGACGCCGGGCGCTGGAACCTGGAGGCGGGCCCGGATTTTCTGGGGGCCACCCTTCGGATCGGCCCGGACCAGCGCCGCCTGCGCGGCGACGTCGAGCTGCACCTGCGCGCCTCCGACTGGCATGCTCACGGCCACGCGCACGACCCGCGTTACGCGGCGGTCATGGCGCACGTCACCTACGCGCCCGGCGCACTGCCGGAGGGCGATCTGCCGGCAGGCGCCGTCCAACTCTCCCTCAAGGAACCCCTGGCCCGCGATCCGTACTTCTCCTTCGAAAGTATCGACGTGACCACCTACCCGCACGCCAGGCGCAGCCGGCAGACCCCGTGCGCGCCGTTGCTGGCCGCCCGCCCGATGGAGGCCGTTGCCGGCCTGCTCGAGGCCGCCGGCGAACAGCGCGTCAGGCTCCGGACCGAGCGGCTCGCCCTTCGCCTGCGCGAAGAAAGCCGCGAGCAGGTCTTCTACGAAGAGGTCATGGCCGCGCTCGGCTACAAGCACAACAGGAAACCGTTCCGCCGGCTCGCGGAACGCGTGCCCCTGCTTCGCCTGCGCGAGGCGGCCGCGGGCGACGTCGCGACCGGCTACGCCGTGCTGCTCGGCGTGGCCGGGCTGATGCCGCGCGGCAGCGCGGCCCGCTGGGACAGCGAGACGCGCCTGTTCGTCCGGCGGTTGTGGGACACCTGGTGGAAGGTGCAGTCGCGCTGGCGCCGGCACGTCCTGCGCGCGGCGGACTGGACGCTCTGCGGTTTGCGCCCGCAGAACCGGCCCGAACGCCGCCTGATGGCCGCTGCCTGCCTCTTTGTCCGGGACCCGCCGCTGCTGGACGGCGTGCGCGCCGGCGCCCGCGAACGGACCCCCGACTGGATGGGCGATGCGGCGCGCCGAATAGCCCCGCCCCTGAACCGGCGCGGCCGGGGCGCGGCCGGGCCGCCGCCGCACACCTACTGGCACCACCGCCTCAGCTTCTCGGGCGAACGACGGGCCAAACCGGTGGCGCTGGTCGGGCGGATGCGTGCAGCCGCCATTGTCTCCAATGTCGTCGTCCCCTTTCTCGCGGCGGTCGACCGCAAACCGGCGCCCGACGCCGAGACGCTTCGCCATCTGCCGGCTGAGGCGGACAACGCGCTGATCCGGCTGACGGCGAAGCGGCTACTCGGGCCCGATCACAACCCCGCTCTCTACCGGACGGGGCTGCGGCAGCAGGGGTTGCTCCAGATCTTTCACGACTTTTGCCTGATCGACCGGTCGCGGTGCGAGCGTTGCGGCCTTGCGGAGATGTTGCGCCGGCATGGCGCGGAGTGAACGGATGTGAGCAAAACGGTTTCAGCCCTGATCCTGTGTGCCGGGCTCGCGTGCCTTGGCGGGGCGGGCCGCTTGAACCGCGGCCTGCTCCAGACGCGGGCAGGCTACGGGCTGAGCGCGGCGGACCCGCTGGAAAGCTCGCCGCCGATGGTCGCCTTCACGACCGTCGCACTCGGCGGATTCCGGGGCCTGCTGGCCGACGCGCTGTGGGTCCGCGCCGCTCGTCTTCAAGACGAAGGGAAATACTTCGAAATCGTGCAGCTCGCCGACTGGATCACCAAGCTCGAGCCGCGTTTCACGCCGGTATGGGCGTTTCATGCCTGGAACATGTCCTACAACATCAGCGTCATGTTTCCCGATCACGCGGACCGGTGGCGCTGGGTCATGAACGGCATCCGGTTGCTGCGCGATGAAGGCATCCGGGCCAACCCGGGCGACCCGGCCCTGTATTGGGAGTTGGGCTGGTTCTTCCAACACAAGGTCGGCGGCATCACCGACGACGCGGCCCCGTTCTACCAGCGCCGCTGGGCGGAAGAGATGGCCGAACTGCTCGGGAACGAACGGCCGGACTGGGACGCCCTGGCGGCGTCGCCCGCGGCGGAGCAACTGCGCACACGGTACAGATTGCGCGTGGCGATCATGCGGGAAGCCGACCGGCTCTACGGCCCGCTGGACTGGCGGCTGCCCCAGGCCCATGCCGTCTACTGGGCATGGCGCGGGCAGCGGCTGGCCCGCGCCGGAGACGCACTGGCGTGCCGGCGTATGATCTTCCAGGCGATGTCGGAGTCGTTCCTGCGCGGCGCACTGGTCTTCGACCGCGAACGCAACCTGTTCGTGACCCTGCCGAACATCGACATTCTGCCCAACACGCTGAAGGCGTATGAAGAGGCGCTTCGCGAGCACGACACGCCCGCCGTCCGAACGGCCTACGCGAACTTCCTGCAGCAGGCCGTGCTTGTCGTGTTCTCGTTCAATCGGCCGCGGCAGGCGCGCGAACTGTTCGAGCGGCTCCGGACTCGGTTCCCCGACACGGCGCGCACCGACATATTCGAACGCTTCGTCTACGCCGCCCTGAAAGAGGCGCTGCGCGACGCGCCGGCGGCGGAGACGGCGGCCCTCGTGGAAGGGCATTACTACCAGAGCTACTTCTGGCTGGCGGTCGGCCGTGAAGACCGGGCCGGCGGCTACGAACAGCTTGCGGTGTTGATCTGGACGGAGTACATGCGCGGTCTCCCGGCCGACGCGCGCGAACGCGCCGGGCTGCCCCCGCTGCCGACGCTGCGCGCCCAGGCGCTGCGCCGCGCCGCGCGCGAGCTGCCGGCGCCCGGCCTGCGCGAACGGCTCAAGCCGCTGCTGGCGACGCCGTGACCGGCTCGCCCCGCTCCGCGCGCGTCGGAAAAATTATCGTTGCCCTCCGCTTCGGCAGGCCCTATGCTATGACGGAAGGCCAGTCCGCACGCGCAGGCAGCGGGGACGAGGGGATGAAGACACGCGAACGCAATCTCGAAAAGGTGATGGCGGGGCTCCAGCACCAGGACCTGTCCACCATTCCGGCGGTCCTGCAGCGGATCGTGAACGTCAGCCAGGACGCCAAGGCCCAGGCCGTTGACCTCGCTCAGGTCTGCGAACTGGACAAGTCCTCCAGCGCCAGGATTCTGCGCGCCGCCAATTCGGCCTACTACTCCACCCGCAACCAGAACCGGGTCGGCAGCATCCGCGAGGCCATCGTCAGGATCGGGTTCCGGACCACGCAGGAAATCATCATGTCGGCCGCCGTCTGCAACCTGTTCCGGGCCAACAAGGTGATCGCCGACTACTCCTCCACGCTGCTGTGGAAGCACAGCATGTTTGTCGGTGTGGCCAACCGCCTCATCTACGCGCAGCGGTTCGGGGAGTCTAAGCTGGACCCCTTCGTCGCCGGGCTGCTGCACGACGTGGGAATCTCGATCGAGCACCAGTTCCTGTTCTACGACGGGTTCCCGGAGGCCATCACCAAGCGGCAGGAGAACCAGTCCCTGCTCGTGGCGGAGGAGGAGAAATATCTGGGCCTCACGCACGAGGAGGTGGGGCGCCAGATCGCAAAGCGCTGGAACTTCCCCGAGCATCTCGTGGCGGTGCTCGGCCATCATCACAGCACCGACGCGGCAAGCGTGGAGGAGCAGCGGCTCATCCACGTCACCCGGCTGTCCGAGTTGCTCTGCTTCGAAATGCAGTTCGGCTACTGCGATTTCTCCGAGTCGTATTCGGAAGCGCTCTACGCCAGCCAGGAACGGCTCGGCATCGACGACGAGTCCTTCCTGGGGCTGGCCCAGCAGTTGAAGCACGAAATCGAGGGGCTCACGGATCTCGGCTGGTTCTCCGACCTGCGCGTCAGACGTCTGAGCTAGCCGGCTTGTTGCCTACAATGCAGAACGTCACCCTGTTTCTGAAGGACTGCCGCGCGTTCCTGCCGAACGAAGGATTCGTGCGCGGAGTCGGAATCGCCGTCCGCGGCGCAAAGATCGTGCGGGCGCGGAAAGACCTGAGGCCCGCAAAGGGCGTGCCGGTGTTCGACGCGTGCGGCGCCCCCGTCACGCCCGGCCTGGTAGACGGGCATACGCATCTGGGCCTCTCCGAGGTGGGCGACGGCGACGTGAACGAGACGAGCGACCCGGTCTGCCCTTACCTGCGCGCGGCAGATGCGATCAACCCGCTCAGCGCGGATTTCTGCTATGCGCTGATGAACGGCATTACCACCGCGATGGTCGCGCCGGGCAGCACGAACATATTCGGCGGGCTCGCGCTGGTGATGAAGACGCGCGGGCGCCGGCTGCAGGATATGGTCCTGCGAGACCCCGTCGGGATGAAGATGGCGCTGGGCCAGAACCCGAAGCGGGCCTACGGGAGCAAAGGCAAGCTGCCGTCCACGCGGATGGGCAACGCCTACCTGATGCGCAAGACGTTCCAGCGCGCGCTGGATTACCGGGCCAAGCGGCGCAAACGCACGGGCCGGCAGGACGCGCGGGACGCGGGATTGGAAAACGTGCTCGCCATGCTGGACGGGAAGCTGCCCGCCCGGCTGCACTGCCACCGCGCCGACGACATCATGACGGGGCTCCGGATCGCGGACGAATTCGGCTTCCCGCTCTGCATCGACCACGCCTCCGAGAGCTACCTGGTCGCCGCGGAACTGGCCGAGCGCGACATTCCCTGCTTCGTGGGCCCCAATTACGGGGTGCCAACCAAGAACGAGACGCTTTACAAAGGGTTCAGTACGGCGCGCAAGCTGCGTGAGGCCGGCGTGCGGATCGCGATCATGACCGACCACGGCGTGGAGCCGTGTTGGTACCTGCCCATTTCCGCCGCGCTGGCCGTGCGCAGCGGGCTGGCGGCCGATGACGGGCTGCGGGCTATTACGGCCTGGCCGGCCGAGATCATGGGGATCGACAGGCGAGTCGGCGCGCTTGCGCGCGGCCGCGACGCCGACATCGTGGTCTGGGACAAATCGCCGCTGGAGATGGGCAAGCCGGTTGCCGTATTCGTCGACGGCACGCGCGTGACGCCCGAGGAAATCGAGCGCCCATTCAAACTGCGCGACCTCTGAAACTTCCCCGAGTTTCCTAATGAATTCGGTCACCATCCCGAGTGCGCTACGCGCCTCGGGACGACTACACCCGGCGAGCCTGAAACATGAAAGTAGAAGCGGCGTCTCGCCGCTTTCCGCGGGCCGCAGGCCCGGGCCCCCGGCTGCACGGAGTGCAGCCGGGGGGGAAGAGCCGAGCCGCCGTCGCCCTGCGGGCTATGGCGAGCCAGGGACGGCTCTTCTAC
>JAFGHX010000286.1 GCA_016929905.1 Kiritimatiellia bacterium | reverse complement strand
TCAGAACCAGATTGCACAAGGAAGATTCGAACCAAGCGCTGGAGGATACTGGCGCTAGCCGCGCCAGATCCTCAGCTTGATCGTTGGCATGAGAGAAGATGCAGAATCCCTTTGAGAACAAGCCGCGGGTTTTTGCCGTCCTGGTTCTCCTCGGCGTCGGTATCCCGGTAGGGACGCTTCTGTTGTGGTGGATGACGCGTGCCGTTCATCGACAGGACGTTTCACGCGTGGTTCGTCGCACATCGGCACCTATGCGAATCGAACTCGACGCTTCCGAAACGCCGCCGTCACTCTTCAAGGACGACATCGTTGTTACCAATGCCGAGATTCTCACTGCATTTGCCGAAAGCCTGCGTCAGAGCGTATCGACACAGCCCAATCATCCCGTGACCAAATGGCGATGTTTCATTACTGTCACTTCAGCTGACGGCGAAAGTTACGGCACGATTCATGGTGCCGATGGACCATCGGTTTTGCTCGATGTAACCAGTCGTCCGCGTGGCGGATGGATACTGGCAACGTTCGAGAACGATACGCTCAAGCGTCTGATTGTTGAGGCAGCAGAAGCAGATGCCAACAACCGGGTCGAGGATATCGCCGCTGACGCGCCGAATCCTCACCCATGACGTTCGGGCAGAGACAGAAATGGACACCGACTACCTCACACCCATGGCGTACGACTGCATCCGCCTAGCCGATGACGCGACCGACGTCCTCAAGTCGGAGATCGGTGCCGCGTGCAGTCAATACCGTGGTGAGGACGCATACCTGGCCGGCATCCTCGCCGACGTGAAGGAGATTGAGGAAGATCCCGAGGACTATCTCGACTGGTGGAACCTGCTTGAGCAGACTGACATCACGGAGTTCAAGAAGAAGATCCGCGTTCTGCGCGAGCATATTGAGAAGACGATCGACACTCCCATTGCAGAGCGCGGGGAGCCGGAGTTCAAGCTGTGACGGAACAAGACGGAGAGCCCCAACATCGGCGTGCAGGATATTGCCGCTGTCGCGGCAAATCCTGACGCCGGGCGTTCGGGACGCGATCGAAAGACATCATAGAAAGGAAATCTCGTCGAGAACTCTGTCGAGAACCTTGCGTTGGAGGCAGGAGAGTATGCGCAGGATTGTTGCTTATGGACTTGTTCTCACCATCGCGATGCTGGCTGGGAAGCCGCGACTCGTGGCGGCGGCGGATGCACCGCCTCGCTGGATCGAGCCGCCCAAGCCGGGCGAAGACTTCCAACTCGCCGAGATCCTGAAGGCGTATGGCTACACCCAGCGCCCGGCCACTCCTGACGCGCCCCCGGGCTCAGTCCAGATATGGGGAAGAGGCGGAGAAGTTGCGCATTCGTCCGTTGTGGTGTGTCCGGGGCAACAGATTGAAATGGGCCACAAGCCCGGCGGATCCAAGTTCGTGTCCGAACTCCTGCCTCCCAAGAAGAACCCGAAACCCAACAAGGGCGAATACGAACTGCTCGAAACCTGGCAGCCCCCTGAAGGAGCCGTTATCGACCTCGGGCTGCTTTCGGAAATGGTGGGTATGGACCGCGAGTACGATAGCGAGAAGAAGCGTTGGAACTGCCACGGCTTCAGCGCCAACGTCGTTCGCAAGTGCGTTAGGAGTAAAGAGGAGATCCAGAGGATTCCAGACGACAAGTGGGTGATCTGGTACGCCGAGAAGATCGGCTGGCAACCGGTCTACGTGACGACCCAGGCCCGGTACAAGAAAGACGAGCGGAGCTCCAGCTACCCCGGCGGAGGGATCGATCCGCACGTGATCCTCGAAAAAGCCTTCGTCGGCGGACCGTATGACAGCCTCGAAGAGGCGACGAAGGCAGCATGTGACCGGATGAGCAACTTCCGCCGACTCAAGGGCATCTACGCAGGACTCCCCGTCGCCGATATGCTCGGCCGCGTGCACAACATCAGGAATGTCCGCGTCCCGAAGGAATATTGGGAGGAATAACCTTCTCCCGGGGTGGTCGACACGATGCCCGGGGCAGACGCCTGAATCATCGACGATTATTGAGGCGCGTCGTTCACCGCCTCCTGCGTCTTCTTGCCTCCGTCTTGTCGCCGCTTGCCGCCAGCCCACACCGAATCGTCCACGCACGCACCCCTCCCGTCCGTGTTGACATACCCGTCCGAGGCGGCGCCAAACCGGGTGCAAGGCCGCGGCGGCGGCGGCGACTAAACGGGAAGGAGGCCTAAATCATGAAGGCGAACTGGATAGCCGCTGCCGGGGCGGCGCTGGTGGCGACGAACTTGGCGGCGGCCGACACGAAAGGCAAGACCATGACGGAGACCGCGACATTCGGAGCCGGCTGCTTCTGGTGCGTGGAGGCGGTATTCGAGCAGGTGCCGGGCGTGAGGTCGGTGGTCTCGGGCTACACGGGCGGACACGTCCCGAGCCCGACCTACAAGCAGGTGTGTTCCGGCCGGACGGGCCATGCGGAGGCGGTGCAAATCGAGTTCGACCCGGCCGTGGTGTCGTACGGCGAGTTGCTCGCCATCTTCTGGCGGGTGCACGACCCGACGGCGCTGAACCGGCAAGGGGCGGACATCGGAACGCAGTACCGGTCGGCGATCTTCTACCACTCCGAAGCGCAGCGCGGCGCGGCGGAAGCGTCCCGCGCCGCCGCGGAGAAGGAGGGTCTGTACGCGGCGCCGATCGTCACGGAGATCGTGCCGGCGTCGGACTTCTACAAGGCGGAGGGCTATCACCAGGATTACTACGAGAACAATTCGAGTGCGCCGTACTGCCGGGTCGTGATCACGCCGAAACTGCGCAAGCTGAAGAAGCTGCTCAAAACTCGATAAGGACGTCGTCGGGCGCCCGCTCGGCGGCGGATGCGGCGGCCTGCACGGCCTCGGCCTTGAAGGTCGGCAGGCAGCGGTAATAGACCTGCAGGGTAAGCGCCGCGAGGCTGGTGCAATAGACGGGGCCGAACCGGTCTTCGATGCAGGGCTGACCCGATGCCCGGGGCGCATCCCAGTGGCCGTCATCCTGCTGGTTGCGGGTAAGCGTCGCGGCGAAGGCGTCGTTCCAGGCGGGCCATTCGGCGCCGCCCTGGTGGAACCTGGCCTGGGTGATGTAGTACCAGCCGTAGAGCCAGAAGACAGACTGCGTGTTGGCCGGGTTGCTCCACGCGCAGCGCGCGGACCGCAGCGCCTCGAGCCCGTCCTTCGCCTCCCGGCTCGCGCCGAGGCCGAGCAGCTGCAGCGCCAGCACGCCGATGCCCGTGTTGATCTGCAGGCGCGGCCTGGGCAGGTCCCGCTCCGCGTCGCGGTCCCGGTTCTCGTAGCAGAAGAGGCCGGTTGCAGGGATGCGGTGCGAGCGCACCTCGTCCGCCGCCCGCTGCAAGGCGGCGGTCAAACCGGGATTCTCGGCGCCGGCGATCGCGGCGGCCTTCAGCGCCTGAATCTGCCAGCCGGCGATCGAGGTGTCGCGCCGCGCGGTCTTCGCGTAGGCGTAGTTCCAGCCGCCGCCCGGCTGCTGGCCGTCGATGATCACCTGGACGGCCTTCTGCATGGCCGGCTTCAGCTCCGGTATGCGCATCAATCCGTACGCCTCGCTCAGGGCGTAGGCGGCCATCGCGTGCCAGTACGGCGCGTACATGTTCTCGCCGTACGGCGTCCCGGTCTCCGCGGCGGGTTGTCGGGCATCGCCGAAAAACGCGCCGTCCTCGCGTTGCGCCTTCAGCAGGAATTCAACCGCCAGGCGGACCGTGCCGCCGAACTCGGCGGAAGCGGTGGTTTCGCCGTGCGCGAGGAAGGTGAGCAAGGCCAGGCCGGTAACGCCCGGCGCGTAGTCCGGCCGGCCCGCTTCGTTCCACGACCCGTCGGCGCTCTGCCGCGCTTTCAGCCACTGCAGCGCCTTGCACACCGCCCGCTCCGCGTCGGGCGCCCAGCGCCCCGCCCGCTCGGCGGCAAGCCGGGGCCGGGCGTCCGCCGCGCGCGTTTTGTACAGGCCGAGGTTGATGACTGCGGGCGACGGGCCGTCCAGGATGCTCAGCGTTTCACGCAGCGGCTCCGGCAGCACGTCCGTGAAATCCACGAGCGGGGCGGCCGCCACGACGCGAATAGCGTCGTCGACCGGCTTCAGTCGGGGCAACGGCTCCGGCATCCGATCGACGTCCGGCGGCTCGACGGTCACGTCGAACTTGACCCGCAGCTCGGGTTCGCGCCGCTGCAGGCGCACCACCACGCCGTGCGCCAGCGCGAACACGATGAGCAGGTGCAGCACGACCGAACCGACCGGTCCCGTAAGATGTTCGAGCGCGTCTCGCACGCGTCTCGTCATACGTGCTCCGATCCGTGTTCTGATGTGTGAATGCGTCTACCTCTATAGACGACCGTGGCCGGGAGCTTCTTAGCGGCTTTGCGATCCGGAATTCGTTGTTGCACCGGACTCGGCTGCCGGAACCCGCGCACGGGGACGGACGGTGCATGCCGTGGCCTGGAGATCGGGCGCATGACGAACGCGGAACGCATCCTTACGGCGCTCGACGTCAGGGCGAGCAGTCGCCTACATGAGGTCCCTGGCCCGCACGTCCGGATGGTGGTAGCGCGCTCGGCCGACCGTCTTCTTGCCGACCTGGATCGCTTCCTGCGGGCACCAGTGCAGGCAGGCCAGACACTGTTCGCAGCGGTGCAGCCAGGACGGCTTCTCGTTTCGCCTACAACGCCAGCGTCGCAACAAGAGCCGGCACCACCTGCATCGTCGTGTTGTCCCAGCCGTGCGGCGACACGGCTTCCACGCCGGCACACAGCAGAGCAAGGGCCGGGACGGCGAACAGGGAGCGCCAGCCGAAGCTGAGTTGCGGCGACAGCGCGATCGCAAGCGTGATCGCCACCACGCACATCGCCAGTACGGCCGCCGACCCTTCCCAGCTGCGGATGGCTTTCACCGATGTCAGCGACGGCACGCGGTAGGTGTGCTTGCCAAACTTCGTGCCGACCGGCTCGCCGACCGCGTCGCCCAGCCCGGTCACGAGATACCCGACCAGCGCAGCCGGGCCGAACAAAATGTTGCCGGCCAGCCCGCCGATCAGCGTGGCGAAATAGGGCACGATGATGTAGTACGTGCGGTGCGGCGTGTCCTTCTCGCGGGCCATCGCCTCGTACAGCAGATTGCCGGCCCCGAGAAATACGGCCAGGAACACGACCAGCGTGGTCATGCCGCCGAACAGGCACACGATTGGTGTGCCCCACAGCCACTGGATCAGGGCGACACTGAAGAAGATCAGGAAATGAAACACCTTGCGCGTGTAGCCCGTGCGCAGACCCTTGCGCCGCTTGAGCCAACCCGCGAAGGCCAGGCAGGCCAGGGCCCAGGCAAAGGCAACGGGCCCGCCGACCCATACCGTCTTCCACGGCGGGAAGTTGTCGACGAAAAACGACACCGTGCGTTGGAGTAGCCAGGTCACATCCCAACTCCCTCGAGAACTTAATCGGGAACCCGCTCGACAACCGGCCCGGGGACCGCGTCCGGAGCCTTGTCCCGAACCGCACAGAGCCGCCGGCGCGCGCCCATCCGCGCGGGCCGCTCAGCAGCGAGCACCAGAGCCTGCGGCACAGGGCCCGACAGGTATCCGCATGCCTCGTCCGGTCGCTGGCGCCGCCTGCTCCGAACATGCCAGATCTCCGTGGCATGAGCAAACCGTTTCTAGCCTGATCCTGTCGGACCGCGAGCCCTGCGCTCGGCCCCGACACTGCCGGGCCCTCCGGAAACGCAACGATACGGCCGTCGAAGCGATTCGGGTACGCCTTGATCGGGCCGGACAAAGACAGGGGCTGGGGGCGTGCGGTACTATGAGGCGGAGCGGATGCGCGGAAGATATGGAAGAATGGAAGAGTGGAAGAATGGAAGAGTGCAAGAGTGCAAGAATGGAAGAGTGGAAGAGTGCAAGAATGGAAGGATGGAAGGATGGAAGGATCAAGAGAGAGAGTTCAGAAGGCGTTTGCGCATGAGGCGCCGGACCGCACGCCGTTGATGGAGATATTCCAGTTGTTCCAGCCCATCTACTGGGACGTCTGCGGCCGGAATTTCGTGACGGATGCCGCCATGCATTGGGACGCCAAATCCGACGGCGTGTCCTGGGAAGAGTTGGTCGAGGCCGAGGCGCAGGCGCGGTTCACGATCAACAAGTTCTTCGAGGTCGACATCTGCCACCTGTACAGCAATAGCGGGCGCCATTTCTCGCGGCCGACCAAGACGGGGCCGAAGGAATGGGAGTCGAAGGGCGCGAAGTACGTGTTCGACGAGAAGACCAAACGCGTGGTTTTGGCCAACCCGGGCGCGGCGCAGTCGCACACGCAGAGACGGCAGGGCGAAGAGGCGACGCGTAGGGAACTCGAGGCGTGGGACGGCACGGTGCCCAAGTTCGACCGGGACCGGCTGGCTGTCTACCGCCGGGTCCGCGAACTGGCCGAGGCGGACGGCATCGATTGGGTCTACATGTGGGAGGGGTGCAGCACGGGCACGGGCGCCGCCTTCTATCCGCCGTGGCTGCTGATGTGGATCATCCTGGAACCCGGTCTGTTCAGGCGCTGGCTCGACAAGAAGAAAGCCGAGGGGTTCGCGGGGATGGAGGCGGGATTCGAGGCCGACTTCGACATCTTCGCGATCGGCGGCGACGTGAGCAGTGACAACGGCCCGTTCATCTCGCCGGCCCACTACCGCGAGTTCATCCTGCCGAACATGCAGGAGCAGGTCGCGCGCATCCACGAGGCCGGCAAGCTGGCCGTCTACACCTCCGACGGCAACCACTGGGCGATCAAGGACGACTTCTTCTTCAGCACAAACATCGACGGCTACAAAGAAGTGGACAAGGCGGCCGGCATGACCTTTGAGCGGCTGATCGCGGAGGGGATTGCCGAGAAGGTCTGCATCATCGGCAACATGGACGCGCGCCACACCATGTGCCTGGGCTCGACCGAAGACGCGAAACGGGAAACGCGGGAGTGTCTCGATTTCGGACGCCGGACACCCGGCGGCCACATTCTGCACCTGAGCCACTCGGTGCACGAGGACGTGAAAGTGGAGAACTACGACGCGCTGGTTGAAGGGTACCGCGAGTATTTCGGGCTGGCCCCGCTGCCCGAGCGTCCCCGGTCGGCCGTTCCAGCCGGGCGGAGCGACTGGTGATCACTCATCGGTGATCAGTGCCCAGCGTCCGTGTGTGTCCGTGCTTGTCCGTGTTCTTGGCGCTTCAATACGCCCGTTCCGTAGCAAGTTCTAGTGTCCTGTCTCGCAAATAGGCCAATCTAATGCAAGCCTATTTGCGAGACAGGACACTAGACCATCGCCAGTCTTTCGCACCCCACCAGTTCCATCACCAGCTCCGTCCATTCCCACAGACGGCGGGGTTCGTGGCGCACGGTGCTGATGTCTTTGAGGATGATCTCGAGCGGGCAGTTGTGGCGTTGGGTGATCGCGATGACCGCTTCGATTTCGCGCCGCGCACTCGCGCGGTCCCAGCGGCCGTCGGTCGCCAGAAAGGCCGGGTTCGGCTTGAACGAGAAGACGAATCGGTTCCCGATCGTCTCGGCGCCGACGTGGGGGTCGACCCAGGGGCTCATGGAGATCTTGCGCATGCGGGGGAGGTGCTTGGCCGATATCTCGATCTTGCGGTGCAGCGGCTCGCAGCAGCCGTAGTAGCACAACCCGCATCGGGCCATGAGCCGTTTCTCATACTGCAGCGCGAACTCTTCGTGCATCTGTGGGGAGACTTCCGAGAAGATCTGCGCCATCGTGCTGCCCCAGAGGTCGATCGCTCGCGCACCGTTGATGGGCGGATCGGCGCGCGGCAGATCGGCGGTGAAACCCAGCCCGCCCTCACCGGTGATGAGGTTGCCGTTCCCGATTGAAAGCAGGCCGAGTTGTTCGATCTGATCCAGCTCGCTCATCATAGCCGTGGTGAGCCGGTCCATCGCCTTGTGGACCAGCGCCGGGTTGAGGATGAGGTCCATCAGGACCTGCTGCGGGTTCCACCAGGTGGTGAGCCGGTCCCAAGGCGAGAATCTTATGTTCGTTCTGCCCTGCACGCGAACGGGAAGAATGTCGCCGAACAGATTCGCCAGCGTCTCGCGCCGAGCCTCCGTTGCCTGGGTGTCCAGCGTGACGACCGGTGTCTTGATCTTGTCCACGTCCGATTCGCTCTGGATCTGGTTGTGGTAGTGATGCGCGCGGATGCCGCCCGAGGTGTCCTGGGCGATCGTGTTCTCTTCGATCCTCAGGCCGTAGCCCGTACTGCGGACGACAGGGCTGCAGGCGAAGACCGGGTCCACGACCTGGTCGACCCGCATGTGGTTCCACTGATAGAGGGCGCGGCGCATGCCCCACTCGATCCCCCGGCAGAACTCGTCGGTCGCCTGAAGCGCGAGTTCGCCGTCCACGTCCATCTCGTGCCAGGGGATCTGGTAGACGTAGACCATGGGGCGAACCGGGCGCAGGTCATTCAGAGCGCGCCATTGGGCGGCCGTCTCGCGCTGAACGGGCTGTGCGGCGATCTCGGCGATCTGCGTGGCGAGGCCGCGCAGTACCTCTCGGTCGTGCTGGCCTATGTCTTGCATCATGCGTTCTCCCTTGTAAATGTATGATTCTGTGCTAGAATCACGCAATACAAAGGAAAATACAATGTACAAACCTTTGTTGGGAATGTATAATTCTTGGTCAAAGGTCAAAGGTCAAAGGTCGGCTCGCGGTTCCTGGCTTCGCGGGGCACGCGAGGGCGAAGTCGGGTCGAAAGCCGCTGGGTAGCCGCGGCTTGCGAGGACCCGCCTGCGCCAAGGCTTCGGCGGGCAGGCGCGCGCCCTCCAGAGGAAACGACAGGGTCCAGCAGCGTGCGTCGGGCCAAGACGATGGAGGGCGGGCTTCCACGCCCGCCGCTCCGGCCGACGGCAGGATCGTCACGAGGAGGAGGCGGCCATGCGTTTTCCGGCACCCTTGGAGATCCGTGTCCTCACCGTCAACCGTTCCATCCTCAGCACGCGCTGGGGGTTGACCAACACGTGTGATCCCTACACGCGGGTCTACTACATCGAGAACGGGCGCGGCTGGCTGCGTGAGCGCGGGCAGTCTCTGGAGCTGACGCCGGGCAGGCTGTACCTGATCCCCGCGTTCACCGAGGCGAGTTTCGGCTGCTATTGCGAGATCACGATATTCTGGACGCATCTGGTGGTGCGCGAGGGGTACGGGCCCGATTTCCCGGGCCGGCGCCCGTGCGTCATGACGAGGCGTGCGCAGCGGCGCCGGATCCTCCCCATGATGCGGCGGCTGGAACGCGTGTTCCGCACCGTTGAGGCGCGGCCGGACCGCGCGTGGGAGACGACCGGACTGGTCTTGCAGCTGCTCAGCCACTTTCTCGTGGAAGCCGACACGGCCGGCCCCGCCGTTCGCGAAGAGTTGGCCGCCCGGTTCAGCCGTGTGGTGGGCCACATTGAGCGCCATTACGCCGAGCCGCTCCCTGTGCCGGAGCTGGCGCGCATGGCCGCGCTCGAAGAGGCCTACTTCTCCACGCTCTTCTCCCGGCTCTACGGCATGGCGCCGCATCGCTACGTGCTGTGGAAACGGATCGCGGCCTGCCAGGACCTGCTCTCCCGAACGGACTTGACGCTCGCCGCCATCGCTTCCCGCACCGGCTTCTACGACGCCTACCATCTCTCGAAAACGTTCAAGCGCTTGACCGGCGCGACGCCGGGGCAGTTCCGACATCGACAGCCGCATTTGGAGCCGTAGCAATTGGGTGTTGGGGGTCGACGGTTGCCGAAGAATGAGGGTTTCTGACTCCGTGACGTCCTGACGCCGTGACGCCGGGTGTCCGACGATCTGGCGTCATCAAGTCACGGAGTCATCGAGTCATAGGGAACACGGGGCGAAGACGCTCAGGCCCCCGCCGGGAAGACGCTATCCGCGGTGCCGGACAGGATTTGCTCCTTCTGCTTCTCGTCCAGTCCGAGTTCGTCGAAGATCTTCAGGTCGGATTCCAGGATTCGGCGCTGCCCGCCCAGCCGGTCGGGTACGCAGCCGTCGGATCCCCACATGATGCGCTCCGGGCCGCAGAAGCTGATCGCGTTGGCGACGGCCTGCTTGCGGATGTGGGGCGGGGTGCCCGGCGTGAGGTCGATGTAGCTTTGCCATTCGTGATGACCTTTTCCGGCCGCGGCGCGCATGCGGCCCATGACGGCCAGGCATTCCTCGCACCAGGGCCAGGAGATGTGCGCCATGCCGAACCGGATCCGCGGGTACCAGAGCAGCTTCTCCAGATAGACGGGTTGGCAGAAGCGCGAGCCGTCGTCGTTCCCGTACAGGATCCCGGTATGGAACAGGATGCTCGCCCCCAGTTCGTTCATCTTCTCCCAGAACGGTTCGAGCCGTTCCTCATAGGCGAACCAGTGATCGGGAATGATCTTCACGCCCGTGTACCCCATCTCCGAGAGAGCGTCCCGGGTGAGAGCCGTCACGCCGGGGATCGTGGGGTTCACGTAGGCGAGTCCGCCGATCCGGTCGGGCGCGGCGTCGAACAGCTTCTTCGTCTCCAGCAGGTTTGCGCGCGTCTCTTCCAGCGACGTGCGGTGGTGTTTCGACAGGATCAGGACCCGGTCGATCCCGGTCTCGTCCATCTGCCTGAGCAGATCGTTCGGATTCGTTTCCCCAACGGCGTGAATGTGACAGTCTACGATTCGCATGGTGTGCCCCCTTGTTCGGTGTTCAACCAGAATCAAGGGATAGCCGATTCGGCTCAGTTTTTCAAGACTGCCAGGAAGCAGTGCTGCCCGCGAAAGGGCGCGAAAGAAGCGCGAAAAGGAGAGGGGCAAAGGCCTTGGGCCAAGGCGCTAGCTGTCGGGCCTGCGTACAGTTGTTGCGGGAATCGAAAGGATTGCCACGACGCAGACGCCAAGAGTGAACCCGTGCTGTTGGGCGTCGTGGCAATCCTCGATTCCCGCAACGTAGCCCGGGTTGCTTGGCGAACACAGTTCAAAGTTGCGGCAGGTCTATGCCACGACGCGGTGCAAGCCGACCGACCCTTTCGCGCTGTGCCGCGCCGTAGCCTCCGGGCGAAGGCGGGCCGCTTTCGCGCGTTTTCGCGGGCAGAAGGGGGCGGGGACGATCTACGTCCACAGCCTGGGCCGCCTCAGTCGATTGTCCACTCCGCCAGCCCCGGGGGCAACGGTGCGGGCTGGGGACAGGTGCTCTCGAGTTCGACGTGGCGTCCTTCGGCCGATGCCTCGTGCAGGGCGTGGATGATGTCGATGACGTGATAGCCCATCTCCCCGCTCGCGCGATGCGGGCGGCCGCTGCGAATGGCAGCGGCCATGTCCGCGATGCCCACCCCGCGGCTGTTCCCGTTGTAGCCGAACGGGCACTCGACCGGCGTCAGCTCCTTGTCCTGCGCCCGGCGCAACAGCAGGGGAGGGCCGCCGAAGCCGTTCGGGTCGATGCAGCGCAGGGAGCCTTCCGTGCCGTAGATCTCGATGTGCGGCAGGCCGGTCGCGTGCACGTCGGAGGTGATGACCAGGGTGCCGACCGCCCCGTTCGCGAAGTCGAGCACACCCGCGAAATGCGTCTGCACCTCGACCTGCGGCCAGACCTTCGCCGTCGAGCCCGTCACGCGCCGGACCGGGCCGAGCAGGTGGATCAGCGCGTGCAGGTAGTACGGGCCGCGGTCGAAACTCCACGTGACGCCGAACGTGAAGAAGTCGGTCTTGTAGAAGCTGAGGTACTCGCCCGACTCGGCTTTCGGCGGCGCGGGCGGCGGCGCCTTGAACGCGTGCAGGCAGGCAAACGCACCGACCGGCCGGCCGATGGCGCCGTCGTCGATCAGCTTGCGCGCCGTCTGCCACACACCCCCGAAGAACGTGTCGGGCGCCGCGCCCGTGCGTACGCCTTTCTGGGCGGCCGACTCGATCATCCGTTGGCCTTCCTCGCGCCGGACGGCAAACGGTTTCTCGTTGTAAACGCTCTTGCCCGCCTGCACCGCCTGGAGCCCGACCGGGCCGTGGAACCGGTGCGGGGTCAGATTGATCACGATCTCGATCTCCGGATCCGCCAGCAGCTCTTCCACGCCGCAGGCCTTCGGCACCTGGTGCTCTTCGGCCCGCGCCTTCGCGGCCTCCAGCCGCGTGTCAGCCACCGCCGTGATGTCGAACGCCGCGAATCGCTTCGCGTTCGTCAGGTAAATACCGCTGATCGCGCCGCAACCGATGATGCCTGCCTTGACCGCTTGCTCTGCCATGATGCCCTCTCTTCCGCTCGATGCGAATCCTTTCCTGCGTGCACGTAGCTACGCCCAAAGTATGAAGCAGCGTGCGCGCGTCCCGAATGGACTGTCTGCTCGTTGTGGTGGATTATTTTATCAGGACCATTTCGGGCTGGCCGCAGGCGGCACAAAATGCTATTTGGAGGAGGCAGGCATGGAAGCGCACGCGGCTGCGGGAGGGGTCCCCGCCGCGGCAGGCTGCGGGGAGGTACGCCATGGGCATTTTCGACAAGTTGAAGCAGGCGGCGGACGCGTTGACCGGCGGGGCGGCGGAGGTCACGGTCGAGTGGGCGCCGGACCCCGTCATACCGGGGCAGGCGTTTGAGGTGAAGGTTGTGGCGAAATCGACGGGGCGGGCCGTGAAATCGGACGGCGTCTTTGTGGACTTCCTCGGGCACAAGACCGTGGTGGTGCCCGTCGAGGAATCGGCGCCCGAAGACACGATGAAGGGGGACGCTTCGGACGAGCCGGCAGAGCTTTCGGAGGACGCGGCCGGGGACGTCGAGGACGACGGCGACCTGGACCGGCCGGCCCTGAACACGGAGATCATCTTCCACGAATCCTTCCGGCTGTGCGATGCGTTTGTGCTGGGCGCAAACGAAACGAAAGCCGTCGAGGGCCAGGTCACGCTGCCGGCCGGGCTCGCAGCCTCCAGCGGGCAGGAACTCGGGCATAGCTACGGGATCCGCGGCCGGCTCGAAGCCGCCGGCAACGACCCCGACAGCGGTTACAAACCGCTGAACGTCGGCTCGGCGTAGCCGAATGGCGGGAGCGGAACTCCCAAGTCCGCCATTCGGCTTCGTTTCGCTTCGCGAAACCAGATTTCTTTTCCGTTCCGAAGGCGCTCGTTGCGGGAATCGAGGCTTGCCACGACGCCTGCCACACCGTGTTGCCTCCTGCGACGCGCCGCGTCGTGGCAAGCCTTTCGATTCCCGCAACAACTCCACCCCAGCCAAGTGCCCGGGGCGCAGACGCAAGGCCCTTGCTCTCTCCTTTTCGCGGTTCTTTCGCGTCCTTTTGCGGGCAGCTCTGCCGTTCGGCGTCACCGCGCGAGTTCCGCGTGTTGCCGGCGGTAGGCGCGCGGGCTCATGCCGAAGACCTGCTTGAACTGCCGGCTGAACAGGTACGGGTAGTGGTAGCCCAATTGGAAGGCGATCTGCTGGAGCGTGTGGTCCGTGGTGGCCATCCTGCCGACCGCCAGCCGCATGCGCTCGCGTAGCAGCCACTCCCGGGGCGAGAGCCCGTAGGTCTGCTTGAATACGCGGGAGAAGTAGTCCAGCGACAGCTCCACTGCCCCCGCCAGATCCGCGGCACTCAGACCGCGGTGCACGTTGCGGCTGACGAACCGGCGCAGGCGGCGCTGCTGGGCCCGGTTCAGGAGCCGGGCCCCGCGCGCCGCCTGCCGGCGCTTGCGCTGCATGGAGGTGAACAGCATCGTCAGCATGGCCCGGCAACGCAGGTCGCGCAACGGCAATTCCTGGTTCAGCTCGCGCAGGATCTGCTCCGAGAAGTAGGCCAGTTCCCACGCGTTCTCCACAATCACGAAATCGTCGCGCAGCCGATACTGGCTCGCGCCGCTCCACAGCGCGAACTTCATGTAGTGACGCATCGCGGGATTGAACACCACCTCGTGCGCCGCGCCCGGACTGAACCAGATGAAAGCGCCCGCGCGGAACGGATGAGTCCGCCCTTCGCACTCCACCCACCCTTCGCCTTGCGGTACGAAATTGAGCAGGTGCGTGTCCAGAACCCGCCGCCCCGACCGCCAGTTCGAAAGCGGGCTGATACTGTGGAAGTACGGGTCGAACCGAAGTCTGGTCGATCCGCCCTGAATCCTGTCCGCGAAACCGTCCGCCTCCAGTACGGCCAACCTCCCGGGCGCCGCGCCCTGACTCCCGTGCCGGCTTCGTGGGTCGCGTTCAGCAGACATGACGGACAGACCTCCCTGTTGCCGTTTGATAACCGGATAAGTATAAGTTTTACACGGGTCCGTCGTCTTGTCAACCGGGGGAATGCTAAGCTATTATTGCATTTAGTGGCAATAACCGCATGTTTGTGGGATGAACTTGTTGGTCGACTCCGTATTGTTTCAGGGCGGGCGGACCAGCCCGGTTTGTGCCGGGCGAGCTGCGTGGAAGGGCACGGGGGAGGCAGGGGCATGAAATTCGTGTTGCCGGCTGATCACGAGACGGGAGCCATGGCGGCGTTGCGCCGCGACATTCTGGATTCGCCCACGACGCTCGGGCTGCACAAGGCCTACACGTACAGGCGGGTCTTCGAGGCGAACGAGGGGGCGGCCTGGATCGTGAAGAAGGGGCTGGCGTTTCGAGAGCACTTGCGGACGGTGCCGCTGTTCATTCGCGAGCATGACAAGTTGGCCGGCAGCCTTACGGAGCGGCCGGGCGGTTCGCCGATCCATGCGGAGATCGGTTTTCCGGCACCGGGCTATCCGGGCCGGCGCGGAACCACGGACGGGTTCGCCGAGTGCCTGACCCGCATCCCGTCGGACTTGCGGGAGTACTGGACGGACCGGAACATGCAGGGGCGGCATCGCGCGTTCGTGGGCGTGGCGACCGGCGCGGCGGCCTCGGCGCCGCAAGGCTACAAGTTCTGTTCGTGCCAGGGGCATCTCAGCCCGTCGTATCGGGAGCTGCTTCAGATCGGGCTGGACGGGATCCTGCGTAAGATTCGCGAACGGCGCAGCGGGGAGTCGGAGCCGGACGTGCTCGAATTTCTGACCGCGGCGGAGCAGTCGGTTCTGGGCGTGTCCGAATGGAGCCGTCGCTACGGCGAACGGTTGAGCGCGCTTGCCGGCGAGGTCCCGGACCCCCCGCGCGCGCGGGAGCTGCGCGAGATGGCGCGGATTTGCGCGAAGATCGCGCACGAGCCGCCGGACCACTTCCGGGAAGCCATGCAGCTCGTCTGGCTGTGTCACCAGGCCATTCATATCGAGGGGCACGGCTACTCCTGTACCCCGCATCGGATCGACCAGATTCTCTACCCCTTCTACCTGCGTGACCGGCAGGCGGGCCTGTTGACCGACGGCGACGCGCTGACCTTGTGCGAGAATCTTCTGTTGAAGATGCGCGACAACACCGTCTGGGGCCAGCACAACCTGACGCAGGGCGTCTGCCTGGCGGGGTCGACCCCGCGCGGGGACGACCAGACCAACGAACTGTCCTGGCTCTTCGTGGCGGCGGCCGAAAACATGGCGTTGCCGGAACCGCTGGTCTGGGTCCGCTGGCATCCGGGGATCGACCAGGACTTCTTCGACTTCTGCCTGCAGACGCTGGCGGGGCGCACGTGCTTCCCGCTGTTCATGAGCGACACGGCCGTGCCGTTCATGTTCATGGAACTGGGCGTCAGCCCGGAGGACGCCTTCGACTATGTGCCGGCCGGCTGCAACGAGCTGGCGATCCCGGGCAAGGCGTATTTCAACCCGGGTGCGGACTGCGGGTATCTCGGCGCGCTGGAGCGCGCGCTGACGCAGGGCAGGGGGTACGCCGGCGAGCGCGAGGCGGATCCGTCGATCCCGGCGCCGGGCGAACTGAGCACGTTCGACGCGCTTGCCCGCGCCACGGCCGATCTGATCCGCCGGCAGGTCAAGGCTTCCTACGAGCACGGGATCCAGGTGCTCACGAGCCAGATGCGCTGGGCGCAGACGCCGTTCACGTCGTGCCTGTTCGACGGCTGCATCCAGCGCGGCCGCGACATGAGCGAGCGGACGAAATACAACATCATGTCCTGCGGCGGCAGCGCGTTCGCCAATATGGTGGACTGCCTGGCCGCATTGCGCGCGGTGGTCTATGAGCAAGGGGCGGCGTCCCTGGCGGAGGTCGCCGCCGCGTGCGCGGCGAATTTCGAAGGCCATGAACCGCTGCGCGCCAGGCTGTTGGCGGCGCCGAAACACGGGAACGACCACGAAGCCTTGCGCGATCTGGTTGCACGCGTCGAACGCATGCGCGACGAACCCGTGAAGCGCTACTGCCGCGACCCGCGCGATGGGACTCCGTACGGCAACGTGCACATCACCGCCTCCGGCCACGTCTCCGGGGGGCGCCGCACCGGCGCCACCCCGGACGGACGCCTGGCTGGAACGCCACTGGCCAGCTCCGTGGCGGCCGCGACCGGAACGGAGAAACAGGGGCCGACCGCGCTGCTGAACTCCATCCTCATGATGCACCCGATCAAGAGCTGGCAGTGCGGCTACAACGCCAATATCCGGTTCCAGCACCACATGCTGGCCGACCCCGCCGAACGGGAGAAGGTGCGCACGATGCTGAACGCCTACTTCGGACAGGGCGGCCAGGAACTGCAGGTCAATTGCGTGGACTGCTCGGTACTGCGCGCGGCGCAGGCGAACCCCGAGGCCTACCGCGATCTCGTCGTGCGGGTCGCCGGGTTCAGCCAGTTCTTCACGCTGCTGGACCCGGCAGTCCAGGACGAGATCATCGCGCGGGAGGCGCACGGCAGCGGAGCCGTCCAGGCTGAAACCCGGATCAGTAGTCCAGGGCCACTTCTTTCGCGATCCGGACCCATTCCCACATGCGGTGCGGCTGGCCGCGGATCGTGTGCGTGTCTTTCATGACGATCTCCACGACGTTGCCGCGCGTGGCTTCGCAGAATGCGCGAAGCTGGCGGCGCGCGGCGTCGGGGTCCCACGTCTCGCCCGCCAGGATCGCCGGGTTCGGCTTCCACGAAAAGATGCAGTTTCGCCCGAGCCGTTCGGCGCAGATCGCGACGTCGGCCCATGGCGAAATCGACAGCCGGCGCAGGCGCGGCACATGCCGCAGGACGGCGTCCAGCTTCAGATGCAGCGGCTCGCAGCAGCCGTAGCAATTCAGCCCGAACAGGTCGAGGAAGCGTTTCTCGTGCCGGAGTGCGAACTCTTCATGCATGGCCGGCGAGACCTCCGAGAAGATCTGCGCGGTCGCAAAGCCCCAGAGATCCTTCGTGCGGACGTGTTCGCCGTCAAAGTCGGGCCCGGGCAGCGCGTCGGTGTAGCCCGTGCCGCCGGAGCCCACGTAGTGGTTCCGGTTCCCGAGTGTCAGCGCGCCCTGCCGCTCGAGCGCCTGCATGATCCGGATCTGGCCGTCGGTCAGCGTGCCGATCACGCGGTGGACCAGGTCCGGTCTGTCGCACAGATCCAGGAACAGCCGGTCGATCCCGCGCAGTTGGAGGTAGTGATCGAGCGGTGCGAACCCGCCGCGGCACGGGCCCTGTTTCTCGATCGCCAGGATATCGCCCAACAGCTCGCAGGTCTGCGCATGGAGCGCCTCGGTCGCGGCCCAGTCGACCGTGACCTCGGGCAGCGTGAGCTTGTCGGCATCCGCGTCGTCGAGCAGGACCGGCTCGAAATGCGCCGCGCCGTGAGGCGTGGCGGGCTTCGTCTTGCGCGGTTCGAGACCCCAGCCCGTCTGGTGGGTCACGATCGGAGAGGCGAGGACCGGCTCGATGACGTTGTCGTCCCGGAGATGCTCGGCGTAGTACAGGCGAACCCGCAGGTCCCGTTCGATCTGCCGCGCGCGGTTGCCCCGCGTGCGCATCGGCGGCTCCTGCGCCCACAACTCGCGCCAGGCGCCTTCCGGGAAGACCAGGACCAGGGGCCGGACACGCTCGAGCCCGTTGTGCCGCCGCCACAGTGACGCTCGCTCCGCCTGCTCCGGCCGGTTCGCCGCCTCCGCCACGCGGCAGGCCAGATCGCGCAGATAAGAGCGGTCTTCGCCGACGATGGGCTCGATCTGCACCGATTTGACCGCAGTCGCCATGGTTCATGCCTCCATCCGGCCCAGCCATTCTCATTATGGCGGCGCCCCGGTGAAATCCGTTCGTAGTCAAGCCCGTAAGGGCTGTCCGTACACGCCTCTTGCCCCGGAAACGCCCCTCACGGGGCTTCCACCACAGTCAGATCTTCGACACTACAAACGGGCGCAACGTCATAATGAGAATTGCTGTCGCGCCATCCGGCCGTTGCCGACTTTTAAAAACAGGATGATTATGCTATACTATTCACAGGATAGTCGTGTATCTTGCCCGTAATCAATTGTACTTTCTTGCCAATAAATAGGACTAAGATGATATGAACTGGCTGGATCGGATTGCGCCGCAGATTGATGGGTCGGCGGGGGCGCGACTGTTCGAGGGGCCGGTGATCAACCCCTTGCGGGTGATTGCGAACCATGAGCTGTTCCTGTTCGGGCCGGGCGATGCGCGGATGGTCATCGCGGGGCAGGCGTACGCATGTGCGTGCGATTCGTTCGTGATTGTACCGCCGGGCGTCGCGCACATTTCGTACGTGGAATCGGCGGAACCGGTCATGGTGCACTGGGCGCATTTCAACTGGGAGCCGGTCGGCACGCGGGGTGCGGGCCGTATCGTGACGTACATGCCGGAGGTGCCGGATGCGCGCACGTTCCGGCCGGCGCCGGACTACGTACCGCGGCAGATTTTTCACGGAACGGTGCGCCGTGCGCGGGTGTACGAGCTGCACGGCCGGGCGGCTCGTTTGTACGGGCGCCAGGACGCGCGTGCGCGCAGGCTGTCGCGCGCGATTTTTCTGGAGGAGCTGTTGGAACTGCTCCTGCCGGAGGAGACCAGGCTGCCGGCCGGGAGCCTGGAAATCGTGTGGGCGGACAAGTGCCGGGACCGGCTGAGCAGGCTGGCCGACGAGCCGCTTTCGCGCGCGACGCCGGTGAAGGCGGCGCTTCGCGAACTGGGCCCGGGCTATCCGCATCTCGAGCGGCTCTTTCGGCAGGTGCACGGCCTGTCGCCGCTGCAGTACGTGAACGTGCTGCGCATGGAGCGCATCAAGGGGTTGCTGCGCGATACCGATCAGCCTGTCTCGCATATCGCCGCGGAGCTGGGCTTTGCCGACGCCAGTTACTTCTCGCGCTTCTTCCGCAGGCGAGCCGGCTGTTCGCCAAGAGCGTTCCGGGCGATCGAGCGGGTTCCGAAAGTGCCCGGCGGGCTTCAGGGCGCGGGTTCGGGCTGAGGCGGCGGGGGCGGCTGGGGCAGATCGCGGCAGTAGGAGAAGAAGACGCGTCCGCGCCGGCTGAGCGGGAGGGAGACGGTCCGTTGTTGCAGGACCTGGCCGCCGACCCCCTTGAAGACGACCTCGTAGGCATCGAGTTCGGGCGGGCAGTCGAACCTGGCGACCTGCAGCCACATGGGCAGCGTTTCCCACCGGCGCGTATCGGGTGTTTCCAGGGAGAAGAGGATGATCCTGACGAGCGCGCCCCAGAACGGGTGCTCCTCCTCCACGGCCGTTGCCACGGTATCTTTGATCACGACCCGGGTCATGGTCTTGGCCAGGCGCATGGCGGCGAGCCGGTTCTCGGTGGCCTGCACCAGGCGGGCCACGTTGGCGAGCGAGTAGCTGCGCCCGAGGTACTCGCCGCCGACGTAGAACTCCGCATACCCTTCCGGGCCGGACTGAATGAAATCCTGCATGAGGTCGCGTTCGGAGGGGGAGCGGCCCATGGCGACGAAGCACACCAGCTCCGCACCCGTGCGGGCCGGGCCCGGCGCCCGGCCCGGGTCCGGGGCGGGCGCGGCGGTCTGAATGCGCCCCGTGCTCTCGTCGATAACGAGATCGGGCAGCAGCTCGGCAGCCTGCCGGTAGAGAATGGCGGCGTTGTCGCGGTCGTCGATCATTTCCATGCAGAACCCGGCGAGATATCGGCTGTAGGGGTCGTCGGGAAAGCCGTCGAGTTTCTCGAGCTTGGCGATGATATTGCGCGCGGCGACGGCGGCGAAGTCCCAGTTGGAGACGGCGAGGTAGCTCTTGGCCAGGAACGCGTAGAGCAGCACGCGTTCGAACGGCGCGCCGCGGAAGGAGAGTGTGCGGTCGTTGACCACGAGGCTGGAGGCGCCGCGGCTGACGCTGTAGGTCTCCAACCGCTTGTCGAGTTCGCCCGCTTCGCGCCAGTCGGTGGCGCTCTCTTCGTAGCGGCCGAGCGCCTGCCGGACCGTGCCGCGTTCCATGAGGTAGAGCACCTTGTCCTTGTCGGTCTCGGGCAGTGCGGCGAGGTTCTCCTCCGCCTGCGCCAGGCGCCCCATGTAGAAATTGGCGCGCGCCGCGCTCAGGGGCGGGGTCGCGCAGCCGGACACCAGGCCGGCGAGCGCGGCCGCCGCGCAGCAGAGGGCGGCCTGGCGGCGCGCCGGGCCAGAAAGCCAGTCGGCAATTTTCACGCGTTGTCTCCAGGCAGGCGGCTGCAGCCGACGCCGCGGAGGCGGCTTTCGCTCGTGCCGGGCCGGTGCGGCCGGCGGTCTACCACCCGATGAGCGGCCGGCGCTCGGCGCGCGCGATTTCCCGCTCCGTCGTCCAGGCGATTTCGCCCGTCTCGAGGTCCGTCACTTCCATGGTGAGCGAGTAGTAGATGACTTCCGTTTCCGAAACCCGCACCTGGCGGCCGGTCTTCTGGGACATCTCGACAAGCGTGCCGGTCAGCATGTACTTCGCACCCAATTGCTTCCCGACGGCGGCCCGCGTTTCGGGTGTGCTGTGGAGGGCCTGGTAGTTCTGTTCCTGGAGCAGATCGTCACGCCTCGATCGGTTGACGAACCGCGCCTTTCCGGAGCGGATGAGTTCCGTCCGAATCTTGTCGGTGAGGTTCTTCGTCTCGACAAACGTCTTGGTTCGCGGCTGTATGGTATAGGCGATCAGCACCGGCGTCTCCTGCTGCGGCGCCAGGAATTCGGCGATGAGCTGATCGGCAACGCTCCGGGCCAACTGCTTGGCGTCGGTGTAGTCGTAGTCCGCTTCCATGTGCAGCTTCTTCTCGGGGTCGACTTCCGCGACCCTCGTGCGGAAAGCGGCGCACCCGCTGAAAGCCAGCGGGAGCACGGCGAGCAGGGCGAGGCACGTGAACGTTGGGCGAAGGGTCTGCATGCGAAACACTCCTTTCTGGGTTGGCCGCAAGCATACGAAAAAAAGGACGAGGTGGCAATACCCAATGCCTTGACTTGGCCGCTGGCCGGGGGGTAGCATCGGTAACGATGAAAACCCGCACTGTGGCGTGCCTCACGATTCTCGTGTGCATCGTGGCCGTGTTCATCGCGGTGGTGGAGCAGCCGCGCGAGTCGACCCAGGAACGGATGGAGCGTGATCGGAGAGTCTTGCGCGTGATTCCGGGCCGTGTGACGGCTCTGTTCGTGGAGACGGAGAAGTTCGCTCTGGAACTGAGCCGGGAACGCGACGGCTGGTTTCTGCGCCAACCGCTGCGTGCGCGGGCGAACGAGGAGAAGATCGAGCGGGTCCTGACGATTCTGGAGGAACTGCCCTGCAAGGAGCGTATCACGGCTCAAGAGCGGGCCGAGCGGGGATTGACGCTTGAAGACTACGGGCTGCTCAAGCCGCGGGTCCGGATCGGGTTCGGCGAGACGGCGGGCCGGCGCTCGATCCTGATCGGCGTTCGCTCCCCGTTGGGCGACTCGCTCTACGTGCGGCTGGAAGGCAGCGAGTCCGTCGTCGTCACCGCGCCGGACGTGCTCGCCGCGATTCCCGACAGTGTCGAAGAATGGCGGGACCGCACGATCCTGCGCGGGCCGCCCGTCAGCGTGGACCGGCTCGAAATCAAGCGGGCCGACGCGCTGATCCGGCTTGCCCGTGTCGAGGGCGAGTGGCGGATTCAGCATCCCGTGGTCGGCCGGGCGCAGCGGGCGAAAGTGGCCCGGCTGCTCGAGGCCCTGTTTGCGCTGCGCGTGTGCCAGTTCGTGCCGGACCTCATGCGGCACACCCATCCGTTGAGCGAGGGCCAGGCCGCCGTCGAGGTCACGCTCTGGCGTCACGGCGAGGAGCGCGGCAAGAAGATCCTGATCGGCAGGGCGGTGGAAGAGCCGGGCCGCGAGGAGGTGTATGCCAGGCGCGGCGAGTCGGACTCGCTCTTTACCGTTGACCGAGCCGTACTCGATGCGCTCGGCGTGAGCGTCGACGCCCTGCGCGACCGGGCGCTTCTGCCCGTCGCGCCCGAATATGTGGCTTTCGTCCGATTGGCGCAGGGCGAGCACAACCTGGAACTGCGCAAGAAGGAAGGACCGCAGTGGTTCATCACCGAACCCGGCCAATGGAAGGCCGAGCGCGGGGCGGTCGATCACTTCCTGCGGGACCTCACCGCCTTTGGCGTCGAGCAGTTCATCGATGAGCCCGGCACGAATCTCGCGCTTTACGGACTCGACCCGCCGGGCCAGGTGGTGCAACTGGCGGAGGACAGCCCGGCTTCCGCCGGTGTGCAGCCGAAGACGCTTCTGTTGCGGGTCGGCGGCGACGTGCTCGACCGCAAACGGGTCTATGCGAACATCGAGGGTCAGCCCGCGGTGCTGGAGGTGGCCGCCGGCCTCCGGGACCGCGTTTCCGTCGATCCGCTCCGGTTCAGGGACCGTACCGTTCTGAGCCTGGCCGGCGCCAGCGTCAGGCGCATTTCCCTGCAGCGTGAGGGAATCGAGCAGACGGTGGAGAGAACGGAGTCGGCGGACTGGCGGCCCGTCTCGCCGGCCGAAGGGACGGTGGCCTCCAACGTCGTCGGCGAACTCCTGGCACGGGTGGAATCGCTGCGCGCCGTCCGGTTCGAACGGTCGGCCGGCGAGGAGCCGGCCGCCTTCGGCGTGGCCGACGGCGGCCGGCTCAGCGTGACGTTCGGATTGAGCGGGGCGGAAGGCATTCAGAAGACGCTGGTTGTCGGCACGCCGACCGACGGCGGTTGCCACGCGACGATCCGGGGGCTGGACGTGATCTTTGTCCTGAGCGGGGAGGTGGCGGAATCCCTGAACAGAGACATCGTGCTGAAACCATGAGGATTCCGCCGGGGCGCACGAGGTGAAGCGAAGAGCCTTACGCGGTTTGGCGCGGTTCGTCCTGTGGACGGTCGTTCTGGTCGGAGCGCTCCTCCTTGTCCTGGCCGTTCTCCTCAGTGTCCTCGGCTTCCCGCAGCCTTTGAAGACACGCCTGCTCAGCCGGCTCAACGCCGGCTCGTTCGCGTTGATCGTCGACGACGCCCGCCTCAGCGTCTTCGAGGGACTCGTCGGCAAGCGCTGCCGCATCTTCCGCAAAGAGGTGCTGGGCCCGCCCTTCATCGAGTCCGACGAGGTCGTGCTCGCCTGCAGCCTGCTCGACCTGGTCCGCCGCAACCCGCGCCCATTCTCGATCACCGTCCGCAACGGAAAACTGCGCCCGTACATGGTCGAGAGCCTGCAGGCGGCTGACGAGGCGTTCAGCCGGCCGGTCGACCTGGACATCGAGCGCGCGACGCTTGGCTGGGACATGGCGGAACGCGGCGTTCTGCGCATCAATGAGATGCGGGCCCGCCTTCGCGGGTTGCCCCTCTCCGGGCGCGGCGCCCTGGTCTTCGCCGGGCGCGCGATGGGGCCCAGGCGGCGCGAACTGGGCGCCCGGTTCGCCCGCAACGTGTTGCGTTGGGCCCGGTATCTGGACCGCACCCGTTGGGGGCCGGAGGCGGAAGCCGAGGTCACCTTCCTGCTGGACTTCGTCGATCAGGACCGGACCGATGTCCACATTCGGGCGCAAGGGCGCAACGGCACCTACATGGAACTGCAGGTCGGCACATGGCGATTCGACGGCGACATGAAGGGCCTTACCCTCACCGGCCGGGCAAGCCTTGAGGGCTGCACATTGGACCGCACGCGGATACCGCGCCTCGCCTGCCTGGTCCGCCATGACGAGCACACGACCCGGATCGAAGAGGCGGAATGTCTCGTCGCGCGCGAAGGGCGTTCGGGAACCCTGTCGGGCTCGTTCAGCTACGAGCACGCGAGCCAGACTTTCCAGGCGGAGGCGAAAACCCGGTGCTTCCCCGACGTCTTTCTGCCCTTCTGCAGAGCGGAACGGACGCCCGTCGCCGAGTTCATCGCCGATCTGCTCTTCGCCGGGGCCCCGCCCGAAGCGGACATGCATGTCAGCGGGCGCTGGGAACCGGACCGTTACTACGCCGTCAACGGGTATGTCAAGGGCTCGGCGTGCGGGTATCGCGGCGTGACCAATTCTTCCGTAAACGCCACCTTCGCCGCCGAGTTGTCCGACGAGACGCTGCGCGTCCAGCTCGACCCGATTGTGGCCGTGCGGCCCGAGGGCAAGCTGGAGGCGTCGTTCACCCAGGATTTCAAGGCGCAGACGGTGGACCTGGCCAGCATGGTCTCCACCATGAATCCGAAAGCCGTCGCGCGCATGGTCGGCCCCTACGTCGAAGAACGGCTTGCCAGCTTCGCCTTTCACGGGCCTGTCGCGTTCCAGGCCAAGGGCGCCGTGGCCTACGGCGCGGAAGGCACGACCGATTTCCAACTGCAGGGTAAAGCCCAGGATATGGGCCTGCTCTGGTTTGTCGCCGACGCCTGCTCCGCCAGGCTGCACCTCAGGGGCAACACCGCCGAGATCTCCGACATCCAGGGCAGCCTCTACGGGGGCCGCTTCAAAGGCTCCGCCCTGTTCACCCCGGATTCCGGTTCCACCAATTTCCGGTACCGGATCCGCGGTGAGATGGGCGAGGTCGATTTCATGTCGGTCGTCAGCGCGCTCAAGGAGGAGGAAGTGGACCTGTACGAAGGGCTCCTGTCCGCCACCCTGGCTGTGGAGGGGTTGTGGGGGGAAGGGCAGGGGCCGTCCGCGGGCGGGGAAGGCCGCGTGCGGATCAAGGACGGGCGCCTGTTCGAAATCCCCCTGTTCGGCGGCCTTACAGGGTTCCTCACCAAAGCCATTCCCGGTTTCCGGTTGCTGGTCGAGCAGACCGACGCGAGCGCCAAGTTCACCATTCGGGACGGCAAGCTGCATGCCTCGAATGCACGGGTCGAAGGTGCTGTGCTCAACGTGGCCGGCGACGGCACCTACGCCTTCGACGAACGGCTCGATTTCGACATCCGCATCCAACTGCTCAAGGAATACACGCTCGTGGGAAAAGTCATGAAGTGGGTCACGCTGCCCGTCAGCAAGCTGCTGGAGTTCGACCTGGGTGGCACGCTGAAGGCTCCGCACTGGTCGCCCGCGATCATGCCCGGCAAACCCAAGCCCGAGAAGCCGGACAAACCCGAGAAGCCGGAAAAGCCCGACGACGTGCCGCCCGCACCGGCAGACCCTTGAGATGTCGTCCTATCCGCGCTCGTACCAGAAGTCGATGAAGGGATCAGGCTGACTTCGCTCTGTGAAGACTGGATGGCGCCCCGCTCAGAACCATCGACCATCGACCATCGACCATTCCCGCCGCTTGACTTGTCGCGCCGAGGGTGATAGCCTGTCGGACTGGAATATACGATGAGCAGCCGAAGAGACAGCCGAGGTGATATGTGGCGAGCATGGTGGAGAAACTGCTAGAATTGCAGGACCGGGATCGCCAGATCCTGCACGGCATCCGGGAGTCGGAGGATATCCCCAAGAAGAAACAGGTGATCGAGTCCGAACTCGAGAAGTACAAGGACGGGTTGGGTCAGGCGCAGGAGAAACTCAAGGCGAATCAGGCGTCGATCAAAGCCGTCGAACTGGAGATCAATACCCTGCGCGAGAAGGTCGCCAAGCTGCGCCAGCAGCAGCTGGAATTGAAGACCAACAAGGAATTCCAGGCGATGGAGGGCGAGGTGCTGGGGTTGGGCAGCCAGATCAAGGCCGCCGAGGATCGGGCGATCGAACTGATGGAGAAAGTGGAGGAGATCGAAACCGAAATCGCCGAACGGCGCGTACAGCTGAAGACGGAGGAAGCCCGGATCGGCGGCGATCTGACGGTGCTGGACGGCCGGCTGCAAACGATTCTGGACGAAGTGGCGCGGGCCAAGGACAGCCGGGAAACGCTGGCCGGGGAGATCGATCCCGCCTGGCTTTCGCGCTACGACCGGATCTTCCGGAACAAAGGCGATTATGCGATAGTGGGGATTGAACATCGTGTGTGCGGAGGCTGTCACATGAAGCTGCCCCCGCACGTGATTCAGGATGTCAAGAAGGCGGACGGGATCGTGACCTGCGATTTCTGCGGGCGGATCCTGTACACCAAGGACGGTTGAATGCGCCGCGCGCGGATCGGCGCGGCCTTCTGGGAGGGGGCGACTGCCGTTTTGGAATGGCGGGGACGTACGGTCGCTCCGGGCGCGGCGCCGCTTGCGAAAGCGGTCAGCCGCGGCTCGGGGAGGAAAGTCCGGACTCCACAGGGCAGGATGTCCTCGCCGCCTTTTCAGGCGGCCCTGCACGGGGCAGGGCGCCTGGAGGCGCGCGGGGAGACCTTTCGCTGAAGCGGAAGGGACGGAAAGTGCCACAGAAAACATACCGCCCCGGACGCGTCGGGCGGAAGCCTGACGCGTTCAGGGTAAGGGTGAAAAGGTGGTGTAAGAGACCACCGGGCCGACAGCAATGGAGGCCGCACGGCAAACCCCATTCGGAGCAAGATCGAATAGGAGACCGTTGAGGCGGCCCGTCTCTTCCCGGCCGGCAGGCGGTCCGGGCCTCTGGCCCGGCACGCCGACGCCGCGGGAACGGTTTCGGGTTGATCGCAGCCAAGCCCTGCAAAGGGCTAGATAAATGACCGTCGTTTACGAACAGAATCCGGCTTATGGTTCCCGCCATTCCATCCAACATGTTCGCGCGCAGAGTCGGCTGGGGCATGCTGGCCGCGTCCGCGGCCCTGTCTGCCCTCGTGCTTGGCGCCGGCGTCTCGTTCCGTGCTGCCCAAACGCCGCACGAGGCGCGCCCCGCCGGCGTCAGCCGGTCCGAGAGCCCGCCGCTGCCGGCCGAAGGCTGGACCGTCTTCCAGACGGAACCGGCGGCGCAGGCCGGCCCGTCGGCCGGCCGGTTCCGTCTGGCTGGGACGTTCTTTGAGTACGGCGAGGGCCGCGAAGCGGGACGCATGGCGATTCTCGACGAGCTGCAGACCCGCGAGCAGTTTCTCGTTCGCGAAGGGGCCCGTGTGGGACCGACCCGTGTGGTCAGCATCTTCCACAACCGGGTCGTGCTTCGGGAACAGGGCCGGGAACAGGTCGTGTGGCTCAGTTTCGCGCCCGCCGAATCCGCCGCCGGCGAGGGGGACGGACAGGCGCAGGACGCCGGCACCGGGCCGGCGGAGCCGAACCCGTTCGGCAAGCGCGTCGCCGAGAACCGCTGGGTGTTCCGGAGGGACAGCCTCACCGGCTACTATCAGGAAGTGCTTGAAGACCCCGGCCGGCTCGCCGCGCTGTTCTCTTCGATGAAGCCGCTTTACGACGAGAACCGGATCACGGGCTATCATCTCGATATCGAGGGCGAAGAGAACTTCTTCGCGGCCACGGGCCTGCGCCAGGGCGACGTCATCCGGAAGGTCAATTCGATGCCGATGACCAATCGGCGCCGCGCCGAATACTTCATAAGAGAATTCGCCGCGGATCGCGTGAATGCGTTCGTCTTGGAGGTGGAACGGGAAGGCAAGGCGGAGAAGCTGATTTATCTTGTTCGGTAATCGCAGAGTGTTCTGAGGCGGCGCGCGAAGCGCCGTACGGCGCCAGAAGGGAGAAGTCATGGCCAAGAAGAAGACGAAACCAACGGGGGCCGTCGCGGCCGCGCCGCAGGCGCGGCCTGAGGGCGACGAGCTTCAGGATCTGAACGAGTTTGCGCGCCAATACGGGAAACACACCGTCATCGTGGTCGTGGCCGTCGCGATTGTGGCCATCGTCGTGACGCTGTTCCGGAACCAGAAGCGGACCGAGAACCGGCAGGCGAGCGACATGCTGACCTCGGCGCGGAGCCCCCAGCAGCTCAACGAGCTGCTCGGCCAGTACCCGTCGGCTCGCGCGTCGGCCATGGCCCTGCTGAAGCTGGCCAGAGCCTACTACGACGAATCGCAGTTCTCGCTCGCGCGCAGTACCTACGAACGGTTCCTGACGGAACACCCGCAGCATGAAATGCGGGGCGTCGCCGAACTGGGGAAGCTGCATTGTCTCGAGGCGGACGGCCAGACGGAGGCCGCTCTGGCGGGGCTCGAGTCGTTTTGCCGGGAGCAGTCGGATCCCTTCCTGCTGGCGCAGGCCGTCCTGGGGCGCGGCCGCTGCCTGGCCCGGCTCGGCCGCTGGGACGAAGCGCGGGCCGTGTACGAGGACTATGTCTCCGCCAAGCCGGAAGAGGACGGTTGGTCCCGTGAGTTCGAACAGGAATTGGCCCGGCTCAAGGCGGCGGAACGCCGCGCACAGAGAACGCCGGCGCCCGGGGCCGCCCCGCAGGCCGGCGAGTCCTCCGCAGAGGTGGATATCTCCGGCTTCGACGCCTTGCTCAGAGGCGACGCGCCCGAGGCGCCGCTGAGCCCTGCCCCCGTACCGGCCGCCGCGCCAAGCGCCCCCGGATCGGCGCCGGCGCCGGCCGTGCCTGCACCCGCCGCGCCGGAACCGGCTCCGGCCGCGGCACCGGCCGAGGTCGAACCCCAACCGAATCCGTGAACGGGGCAACCCGAGCCGAGTGTCTCGGGCGCCTCTCTGGGGTCAAACGGCGGGCATCGGCTCAGACGGCCGCGGGCAGGGCAACGACTTCGAGGAAGGGCCGGGCCGTCAGCTTGGGGAGCCGTCGTCGCACGAGCGCCGTTCAGATGCTGTCGCGCACACCGGGCGCCGCTCCTGCGTTCAAGCGGTGCCCGACGTGGCGTCCGGGTCTGCGTCGTCGCGCTTCGCGGGCGTTTCGGCGTTGTCGGGCTTCGCTCCCTCTTCTCGGCCCCGCTTGAACTCGCTCAGGCTTTTGCCAAGCGAGCGGGCCAGATCGGGCAACTTCTTCGCGCCGAAAAGCAGGAGAACGATTACCAGGATGAGAACCAGCTCCTGCCATCCGGGTTGAGCGAATAGGGCCACGCCCATCTCTCCTTACTCCTTTCCGGAAAAACCGGTCGCGCAGAAGTGACAACGGATTGAACCGTATTCTGGCGTTTTCGCGCAGGCTTATCAAGACCTTTCTTTTTTGTTAGTGACCGCCGCGCGCGCGCTTGTTAGAATGACCAAAAGCAAGGAGACCATGCGCGGATGAAGATTTACATCAACGGCCGGCTGTTTGCCGAAAAGGACGCGAAGATCTCGGTGTTCGACCATGGGTTGTTGTACGGGGACGGCGTGTTCGAGGGGATTCGGACCTACAACGGCCGCGTCTTCATGCTCGAGGAACATCTCCACCGGTTGTACCGTTCGGCGAAGGCGATCACGCTGAACATACCGCTGGAGAAGGATGGGATGTCCAAGGCCGTTGTGCGGACCTGCAAAGCGAACAGAACGCTGAACGGATATGTGCGGCTTGTCGTCACGCGCGGCGTCGGAACCCTGGGGCTCAACCCGTTCGTCTGCAGCAAGCCGCAGGTCATCATTATTGCGGCCAATATCCAACTCTATCCGAAGAAGCTCTATGAGGACGGGCTCAAACTGGTGACGGTGGGCACCCTGCGCAACCACACGGAGTCCGTCAGCCCGAACATCAAGAGCCTGAACTACCTGAACAACATCATGGCCAAGATCGAGGCCATCAACGCCGGCGTGATGGAAGCCATCATGCTGAACCCGCAGGGCTTTGTGGCCGAGGCGACGGGCGACAACATCTTCGTCGTCAAGGGCGACCGGCTCAGGACGCCGCCGATCTGGGCCGGCGCGCTGGAGGGAATCACGCGCAACGTGGTGATGGGCCTGGCCGCGGAACAGGGGTACGACGTGCGCGAAGAGACACTCACGCGCTACGATCTGTACACGGCGGACGAGGTGTTTCTCACCGGAACGGCGGCCGAGATCATCGGCGTGGTGGAAATCGACCGGCGAATCGTCGGGAAGGGGGCGCCCGGCCCCGTCACGCGCAGGCTGGCCAACGCATTCCGGGCTCTGGCCAGGAGCACCGGCGTGCCGATCCTGTGATGGCCCGCCCCGGTCTTTCCGGTTGTGATTGGGGATAAGGAATGCGCCATGCTTTGTGAATCTTGCGGCGAACGGGAAGCCTCGATCTATGTGACGCAGGTCGTCGACGGCAACGTCACCAAGCTGCACCTGTGCGAAGCCTGTGCCGAACAGAGCGGCTTAGACGTGAACAGCGGGCAGGGCCCCGTGAACCTGAGCGAGATCCTGCTCGGCTTGAACGACCAGCCGGACGCCGCGGAGGGCAAGCCCGGCAAGAAGTGCCCCGCCTGCGGGATGAGCCGCCACGACTTCAAGAACACCTCCCGGCTCGGCTGCCCGAAGTGCTACGACGTCTTCGGCTCGGAACTCGACTCCCTGCTGGAGGCCATGCACCGCGGCAAACAGCACGTGGGGAAGATTCCGGCCAAGGAGGCCGCCAAACAGGCGAAAACCACGCGGCTGGCCGCTCTGCGAAAAGAGCTGCTCTCCGCGGTCGCCTCCGAGCGGTACGAGGAGGCGGCCAGGCTGCGCGACAGCATCCGCCGCGCGCAGGAGGAGCCGGACAAGCGATCTGCACGGGAGACTGGCGAGCGTGACGGTTGATGACCTGTTGGCCTCGCCCGCGGCCTGGCTGGCCAAGGGGCGGGATGAAGGGGTTGCGATCAGCAGCCGCGTGCGGCTGGCCCGCAATCTCGCCGACGTCGAGTTTCCCGGTTGGGCCGGCGAACACAGGTGTTGCGAGGTCTGGGCGCGGGTCCGCCCGGTACTCGAGTCCGTCGACGCCCTGCGCGAACCGCTCTCGTTCGAAATGGCCGGCTTGGACAGCGTCGACAAGCAGATCCTGCGCGAACGGCACCTGATCAGCCTGGAACTCACCGGCAAGGGCAAGGGCAGCGGCGTCGTACTCAGGCGCGATGAGGTCATCTCCGTCATGGTGAACGAGGAGGACCATCTCCGCATGCAGACGCTGAGCCCCGGCGTCGACCTCGAAGCCGCCTGGCAGCGTGTCGACGCGCTCGATTCCGCGCTCGAATCCGTGCTGCCCTACGCCTTCTCGCCACAGCTCGGGTACCTCACCGCCTGCCCCACCAACGTCGGGACCGGCTTGCGCGCCAGCGTCATGCTCCACCTGCCCGGGCTCGTGCTCATGAGCGAAATGGACCCCATCGTCAAGGGCCTGAACAAGATCGGGCTCGCCGTGCGCGGGCTCTGGGGCGAGGGGACCGAGGCGTCGGGCAACATCTTCCAGATCTCCAATCAGACCACACTCGGCGAGACCGAGCTGGCCATCATTTCAAGGCTGACCAAGATCGTCGCCGAAATCATCGAACACGAGAAGAACGCCCGTATGCGCCTGCTGGAAGGGCGCGAGAAGACCGTTCTGGACTACGTCGGGCGCGCCTTCGGCGTGCTCTCCTACGCCCACGTCCTTTCCTCCAAGGAGGCGCTCTACCTATTATCGGGTTTGCGCTTGGGTAGCGAACTTGGTATGATCGCCAATTTGGAGGACGAACTCATCAACGAAATCATGCTTCTGGCCCAGCCCGGGCATCTCCAGAAGATTGAGAAGAAGACGCTGACGCCGCAGGAACGCGACGAGGTGCGCGCGTGGGTCGTGCGGCGCAAGCTCAAAGGGGTCAGAATATCGAGGGGTTGACATGAACAATTTCAGCAATTTCACGCCGAGAGCCCAACAAGTGATCCAGTTGGCCCGCAAGGAGGCCGACCGGTTCAATCATCCGTACGTGGGGACGGAGCACATCCTGCTCGGCCTCATCGCGCTGGGCCAGGGCGTCGCCGTCAGCGTGCTGGAGAAGATGGGGATCGATCTGGACAGCGTGCGGATGGAAGTGGAGAAGGCCGTGGGGCAGGGGCCCGAGACCAAGACCGTGGGCAACGTGCCGCTCACCCCGCGCGCCAAGAAGGTGCTCATGCTGGCCAGCAGCGAGGCGCGCGCGTTGAACCATACCTACGTGGGCACCGAGCACGTCCTGCTCGGCCTGCTGCGGGAAGGGGAGGGCGTGGCCGCCAATGTGCTGCGCAACCTGAGCGTCGACCTCGACACCACGCGTAACGAGATCCTCAAGATGCTCGACCCGAGCTTCGAGGGCGGCGAAGATCCCGCCCACGACGAGCCGCACCCGTCCCAGGCCCAGAAGGCGGGGAAGGTGAAGACCCCGGCCCTGAACGCGTTCGGGCGCGACCTCACGGAACTGGCCAGGAAGAACCAGCTCGACCCCGTGATCGGCCGCAAGGACGAACTGGAACGGGTCATTCAGATCCTGTGCCGGCGCACCAAGAACAACCCCGTCCTGCTCGGCGAGGCCGGCGTCGGCAAGACGGCAATCGTCGAGGGGCTCGCCCAGTCCATCGTCGAGCACGACGTGCCCGAGATCATCCGCAACAAGCGCGTGTTTACGCTGGACCTGGCGCTCATGGTGGCCGGGACGAAGTACAGGGGGCAGTTCGAGGAGCGGATCAAGGCCGTCATCGACGAGATTATTCGCTCCCGCGACGTGCTGCTCTTCATCGACGAGCTGCATTCCATCGTGGGCGCCGGCTCCGCCGAGGGGGCCATGGACGCGGCCAACATCATCAAGCCCGCTCTGGCGCGCGGCGACCTGCAGTGCATCGGGGCTACCACCCTGGACGAATACCGCAAGTTCATCGAACGCGACGCTGCCCTGGAACGCCGGTTCCAGTCGGTGATGGTCGACGAGCCGACGGTCGACGAAACCATCGCGATCCTGCGCGGCATTCGTTCCCGCTACGAAGAGCATCACCACGCCCAGATCACCGACGAGTCCATCGAAGCCGCCGCGCGGCTGGCCGCACGCTACATACCCGACCGCTTCCTGCCCGATAAGGCGATCGACGTCATCGACGAGGCCGGCGCCCGCGCCCGCATCGCCAGCATGACCCGCCCGCCCGACGTGAAACAACGCGAGATGGAAATCGAGAAGCTGCGGCAGGCCAAGGAGGAGGCGATCAAGGAACAGCGCTTCGAAGAGGCCGCCCAGCTGCGCGACCGGGAGCGCTCCGAACGGGAAGAACTGCACGATATCGTGGAGAACTGGCGCAAGACGCACGGCGAAAAGACCGTCGTCGTGACGACCGACACCGTCATGCACGTCATCTCCAAGTGGACCGGCGTGCCCCTCACCCGCATGGGCGAGCACGAGATGAGCCGGCTGTTGAACATGGAAGAGGAAATCGAGAGGCACGTCATCGGCCAGAGCGAGGCCGTTGCCGCCATCTCCAAGGCCCTGCGCCGCTCGCGCGCCGACCTCAAAGACCCGCGCCGCCCGATCGGTTCCTTCATCCTGCTCGGGCCGACCGGGGTCGGCAAGACGCTGCTGGCCAAGTCGCTCGCCGAATTCATGTTCGACGACGCCGACGCGCTCATCCAGGTCGATATGTCCGAGTACATGGAGAAGTTCACCGTCTCCCGCCTCGTCGGCTCCCCGCCCGGCTATGTCGGGTACGACGAGGGCGGGCAACTGACCGAGAAGGTCAGGCGCCGGCCCTATTCCGTCGTGCTGTTCGACGAGGTCGAGAAGGCGCATCCCGACGTCATGCACATGCTGCTTCAGATCCTGGAAGAAGGCAAGTTGACCGACAGCCTCGGCCGCCGCGTCGACTTCCGCAATACCGTCATCATCCTCACCTCCAACCTCGGCGGCGAGCTCGTCCGCAAGGGCGGTACGCTCGGATTCACGGATTCCGACGCGAAGACCGACTACGAGGGGCTTAAGAGCCGCATGCTCGATGAGGCCAAACGGCTGTTCAAGCCCGAATTCATCAATCGGATCGACGATGTCATCGTCTTCCGGCAGCTTGGCAAGGAGGATGTGCTCCGTATCGTCGATCTGGAGATCGCGAAGGTCGAAGAACGGCTCCGGGCCAAAGGGTTTGAGATTACCGTCGAGCCTAAGGCGCGGGAGTTTCTCGTCGAGAAGGGCTACGACCCGACGATGGGCGCGCGCCCGTTGCGGCGCGCGATCGAACGCTACCTCGAAGACCCGCTCGCCGAGGAAATCCTCAAGGGGCGCATCAGCGCGCCCGGCAAGGTGGATATCGGCGCCAAAGACGAGGAACTGACCTTCAAACAGGCCGCCGACAAACCGGCCCAGCCGAAAGAGTCGGGCTAGTGTCCTGTCTCGCCAATAGGCTTGCATTAGATTGGCCTATTTCGGATGCAGGGGCGGCGCGGCGCGGCGCATGCATACCTGGCAGGTCTGTGCTCGGCTCGCCGCGCCGCGACGGCGCCGAAAGAGGCCAACCCGCTGCGGGCGGGGGTCTTCCGGCGCACGACGGCCGCGAAATGCGACAACGATGCTTTGGCATCGCCT
>JAFGHX010000285.1 GCA_016929905.1 Kiritimatiellia bacterium | reverse complement strand
GTTCTCTTGCGGCTGAAAAGAGGAAGTCGAACCAGGCGTCGGAGGTTACGGCTCGCAGCTCGCCGAACCTCAACGCCCACGTTCGGCAATCGACAACACCGGCAGGAGTGCGCCATGAAGAAGATGCTCGTTCCTTTGTCTATTCCGGTGTTCTTCGCGGCGGCCATCGTCGCGGTGCTGCCGCGTGTGCGGGCGGCAGACTACTGGTCTCCGACCGGCCCCCCGGGCACGGACGCGGCGGTGATGAAGACGCTCGACCAGGTCGAACCGCGCACGGTGATCACCGCGCTGCCGTTCGCCATCACCAACCCGGGCTCCTACTACATGACGGGGCACTTGGCGATGACATCGGACGCGGACGGTATCACGATCCATACCAACGATGTCCTGATCGATATGAAAGGCTTCTCGCTGCTGGGCGGGAATCACAGGGGAGTCGCCATCCGGGCGGACGCCGATCTGCGCAACATCGCGATCCGCAACGGTGTGCTCAAGGACTGGGACGAGGGCGGCATCGCGGCCAATCCGGTCTACGACGGGCAACTGCAGAATGTGCTCTCCTACGACAACGGCGACACGGACTACAGTGATATCGTGGTGGGAAAGGGCTGGCTCATCACGGCCTGCACCTCGTATTCAGCCGGGAGCAACGGCATATACGCCTATGCGTTCTGCACGCTGCGCGACTGCTCCGTGCTGAACAGCGGCGCCGCCGGAATCCGCGGCGAGTATGAATGCACGATCCTGGACTGCAAGGTCTACGGCAACGCCGTGGCGGGCATCTATGCCGCTGAGCACTGTATGGTGAAGGGGTGCATGGTGACCGACAACACGGCCGACGGGATCGTGGGCGAGCGGCGTAATCGCATCGAGGGGAACAACTGCGCCAAGAACGGGACCGGTGGAACCGGGGCCGGCATCCACGCGACGGGCGACGGGAACCGGATCGAATCCAACACCCTGAACCAGGACCAGACCGGAATCCTGGTGGACGGCACCAACAACCTCGTCATCCGTAACAGCGCTTTCGGCTGCGTGGTCGAGGCGTTCGACATCTCCGGCGACAGCCGGTACGGCGAAGTACTCAAAGCCCAATCGCTCCCGGCCCAGTTCACGAACGCCAACCCCTGGGCCAACTTCGAGTTCTGATGATTCGGGCGTCCGCCCGGGGCGTGCGCGCGAATCATGTGGCATGCGCTGTGCTACCCGTAGCCTGTAAGGCGATCTGTGCCCACATGTAGTATGGGCGGAGGGGAGAAGCGGCAGGAAATGCGCTCCGGATCGGTCAAGCCGTGCGCGGCGGTGGGGGCGGCCTGTCTGTTCATCTGGTTGTGGGGGGGCGGTCTTGCGCCGGTTCTGGCTCAGGACGCGGATCCGCCGCGGCGCCTGGGGACTGCGCACGGCGAGTTCGACTTAAAGGCTGCCGATCCGTTTGGCGGGGTACGGGCCGGTTACCGCGCCGTCGTGCCGGCCGCCGGTGCGCCGGCGCTGTATCTGGTCCAGGCCCGGCGCCCCGTGCCGAAGGGCCTGAAGCAGGCGATTTCCGCCGCCGGCGGGGAAGGGGTGGGCCACTACTGGGGCGGCATCCTGTTGGTTCGCGCCGCCCCCGCCGCAGCCGCTGCGATTGAGACCCTCGACGGTATCGAGGCCGTTGTCCAGCGGCCGCCTCTCCTCGGCGTGAGCCCGGCGCTGCTTCGGCGGGTCGAAGCCGCCGACCCGGCCCAGCGGCTGACCATCGTGGTGGGCGGCGTTGAGGGCCGCACACCCGACCGCGCGGCGCTCGCGGCCGCCGGTTTCCCTGTGGACCCGGCCGTCCATGTGCCCGCCGAACTCGTTGCCATCACGGACACCGCGGCCCGCATCAACCAGTTCCTGCCGCAACTGGCCGCGCGGGTGGACGTGGCGTGGGTGGAGGAACCGGCGACTCTCACCCCGCAGAACGACGACGCGGCCTGGGTCGTCCAGACGGGGATCGATCCGCAGACCAACGTATGGAGCTACGGCATTACCGGGCAGGGCCAGGCCATCTGTGTGACCGACACCGGGTGCGATGCCGACCATCGCTTCTACTGGGACGCGTCCGAAGGGCTGATCGCTCAGAACACCCCGAACGCGAACCAGCGCAAGATCATCGCCTACTACACGAACAACGTCTACGAATCGACCAATCCCTGGGACTACGATCCCTGGGTCGATACGCACGGCACGCACACCGCGGGCAGCGTGGCGGGGAAAGATACGGCCAGTTCCACCTACTACGGCATGGCGCACGACGCCAAGCTGATCATCAACGACGCCGGCTACTATGAGACGAATTCCGAGAGCGAGTACTATCAGCAGGTGCTCATCGTGTTCGACAGCTTCAATGACATCTTCTCCAATGCGGTCGGCAACGGTGCGTACGTCCATTCCGATTCCTGGGGCGGCGGTTCCAACGAGTACACCGCCACCTCGCAGACGATCGATTCGTGGCTGTGGAACAACGCGGACAAGCGATTGCTCGTCGTCTTCTCCGCGGGGAACCGGGGCGTGGAGGGCGCCGGCAGCCTGGGCCGCCAGGTCAACGCCAAGAATGTCCTCGTGGTGGGGGCGACGGGCTCGGGCAGCAACACCGACGGGTCTGGCGACATCCACCGCGCGTCGTTCAGCAGCCGCGGCCCGACGGAAGACGGGCGGCATCGCCCGCACGTGATGGCGCCGGGCCAGTACGTCTATTCGGCCATGGGCAACAACGACACGGCGGGCACCAACATCAACACCGGGTTGCAGTACCTGCAGGGCACGAGCATGTCCACGCCCGTCGTCGCCGGCTGCGCCGCACTCGTGCGTCAGTACTTCGTTGGCGGCTATTATCCGAGTGGTATCGCGACGTCGTCGAACAGCCTGGTGCCGACCGCCGCGCTGTTGAAGGCGATGCTGATCGGATCGGGCAAAGACTTGTACGGCGGCAACAATGTGCTCGCCCCGATCCCCGACAACTCGCAGGGCTGGGGCCGAGTCACGCTCGACACGGTGCTGTATTTCGACGGGGATGCCAGGGGCCTGATCGTGCACGACGAGACGGCGGGTCTTTCGACCGGGGAAACGACCAACTACATGTTTTTTGTGACCAACGCCACGGAGCAGCTCCGTGCGACGCTGGTCTGGACGGACTATCCGGCTGTGCCCGGCGCGAACCCGACGCTGGTCAACGATCTGGATTTGAGCCTGATCGCGCCGGACGGTATGACCTACAAGGGGAACGTGTTCTCCAACGGCGCCAGCATTGCTGGCGGGACAGCAGACACCTTGAACAACGATGAGTGCGTGTATCTCGATGCGCCGGCTCGCGGTGTGTATTTCGCTCAGATCTCGGCCACGAGTGTTCCAAGCGGGCCTCAACCGTTCGCCCTGGCTGTGACCGGTGGCGTCACAGAAGGGCCGCTTCCCACCGCCAACTTCTGGATGCGGGCCATCGGTTTGACCAACAATGTGATCCTGCGGTGGCACGATCCGATGGCCTGCGGCGTCTCAAACCCCACCGTGCATGTTCGGTGGCGGCCCGACACCTACCCGGCGCACACCAACGACGGGGCCGCCGTCTACACCGGTACCAGCCAGGTCCATGAGGACACCGGCTTGACCCCCGGCGCGACGAACTACTACACGATCTGGGTCTCGCACGACGGCTCGACGTTCGTCGATCCGCCGTAGGACGCGCCGGCCGGGCGCGGTCTACGGCCGGCGTTTGGGGCACGACGTCATTCGCACGCACTCTTGACACACGCCACCCGACGTTCGACACTGGCTGTCGTGAAGAAGCACCTTGTGGCGACGGCAATCCTCGCGGCCGCAGCCGGCGTCGCCTGCTGGGTGATCCGGTCCTTCCTGTCTGGCTCTGAAGCGCCGCCGCCGCGTGTGCCTGCGGGTTCGGATGGCCCGGCCGCCGCGGATAGCCGGAGGCAGGAAGACGGCCGGCAACCGGCGGCGCGGGCGGACGGCTCCGCCGCGCCGGACGCCCGTGCCGCGCCGCCCGATCCGGCTTCCGACCGGGCGGGTTCAACGCCACCGCGTTCGTGGCCGTACCGATCGATGTCCCAGTTTCAGGCCGCGCTGCAGGCCGCCTTGCTCATAGCGGACGACGGCGCCCGGCTCCGCGCCCTGCACAGCCTGGGGATAACGATTGACGAGGCGGCTTATCGCGAGGCGACGCAAGCCGTGGCGCCGTTCGACACCGACGCGCTGTCGGATGCCGTGCTCGCTCGTTGGGCGGCCGCCGACCCGCGGGCGGCGGCCGAGTGGGCGGCGCGGCTGCCGCCCGACGGCCGCGATCTGAGCGAGTTGACTGTGGACGTTGCGTTGGCGTGGGCGGAAACCGACTCGTCGGCCGCCGCCGCTTTCGCCGCCGGCCTGCCCGACGGCCCGACACGAGACCGCCTCCTGCTGTGTCTGCGTGCGCGAACGGACCCGCAGTTGGCGGCCACCGAAGTCCTGCGCCTGCCGCGCGGAGAATCCCGCCGCCGCGCTCTGGCCCAACTGGTCGGCGCGATGGTGCGCGAGGATCTGTACGCCGCCCTGCAATGGGTCTTCGCGCTGAACAGTCAGGCCGACCGCGAAGAGGGGCTTCAGGTCCTCGTTCGCGCCCTGGCGGAAGCCGATCCGGCGGCCGCGCTCAAACTGGCCGCTGCGCTGCCGCCCGGCACGCAGCGCCGGGAACTGCTCGACGCGATCGTGTCGGCCGTGGCCCGGACGCGACCGGCCCTGGCGTGGGAGCTGGCAGGCGGGCTTCTACGTGAGTCCGATGCCGCACGCGCGCGCTACGCCGTGCTCCGCGAACTCGCGCCGCGCGCCCCGGCAGCCGCCGCGCGACTGGTGGCCGCCCTGCCCGAGGGTTATGAGCGCACCGTCGGCGTGCGCCAGGTGACGTTCCAGTGGGGGAAGACGGACCCGCGCGCGTGTCTTCTCTGGCTGCTCGACTCGCTGAACGCCGCCGAACAGGACGCGGCTTTGTCGGAGTGCGTGGCAGGCTGGAGCGAACGCAGCCCTTACGACGCCATGCATTTCATGATGAGTCTGCACGGCAAGATGACCGTCCCGCTGACGACGTGGCTGAAGGTCGTCAGGACCTGGACGTTTCAGGCGCCGGCGCAGGCGGCCGGCTTTGCCCGAGGTCTGCCGAGCGAGATGGACGAGAAGTGGCGAACCGGGATCGCCGGCGAGGTGGCCGCGGCCTGGGCCGCTACCGATCCGGCCGCCGCCTGCGCCTGGGCACGCACGCTCGAGCAACCTCTGCGCGGGGCGGCCATCCGGCGGCTGGCCGCAGAACTCGCCGGCTCCGACGTGCGCTCGGCCCTCGGGCTGGCGGACGAGCTGACCGACGGGCGCACGCGGGACGAAGTGCTGGCGTCCATCGCCGAGCGTGCCGCACCGCACGACCCGGCTGCCGCGGCAGCCGTGATCGAGCGGCTGGCGAAGGTCGAACGGTTCCACATTCATGAAATCGCCGTGCACAATTGGGCGGATCGGGACCCCGCCGCCGCTGCCGCCTGGGTGCGCCGGATCCGCGACGCCGGCAAGTTCGCGGACACGTTCGTCGAGAAACAGCTGCTCGCAGACTACGCCGCCGCGCCGGACGAAGCCCGGCGCCAGATCGAACGGACGCTGGAAGCGTCCTACGTCGGTACGCTGGGTTTCATTATCGAGCGGTGGGCCCGGCGCGATCCGGACGCCGCGCAGCGCTGGATCGAGTCGTCCGGCTTGCCCGCGGAAACCCGGCGGAGCCTGCACCGGAGCGTTCGCAGATCCGAGGACTGAATCGCCGGGTTCGCCGCTCAGGAGACGAACGAACCGGACCGGCGGTCGTTCCGGGGCACAAGAGCGCCCACCACCGGAATTCAGCGCCAGACGGATTGTATTTTTGGCCCGAATATCGCTACAATTGGGCCATGACGAAGGCTTTTCCCATTCGGATCGCCAGCCGGCTTCTGGCCGCAGACGGCTACATGGACATCAAGATGTTTGACGAGGCCAGGAAGGAACTCGATTCGATTCCGGTCGAGTACCGGGACGTGCCGGACTATCTCTGGCTGCGGCACCGGCTGACCTTTGCGGAGCAGAACTGGTCCGAGGCGCTGGACGTGGGCCGGAAGCTCTGTGCTTTGGCGCCCGACGAGCCGGAATCCTGGGTCTCCTACGCCTACGCCGCGCGCGAACTGCAGCAGGTGGAACTTGCCCGGCGCGTGGCAGACAAGGGAGTGGAGATGTTCCCCGACCAGCCCCTGCTAGCCTACAACCTGGCCTGCTACGAGTGCCTGCTCGGGAATCTCGACAGAACGCGGGACCTTCTGACGAGAGCCTTCTCTCTCGACGGCAAACTCCGCCAAGAGGCCATGGCCGATACCGACCTCACAGGCCTCTGGTACACACGGTACTAAGCACGAACGGAGGAACGGAAGGCTGGAAGAATGGGCGGACGCGATGCGGCACGCCCGGTTCCAACCTTCCAGTCTTCCGACCTCGCGATCCGCTACTCTCGTTCTCTACTGGCTGCGCCTCAGGTCCCAGTTGATGGCCACCCCCACGACCAGGGCGATGAACCCGAGGAAGGTGACGGCGATTCCCCACTCGAACACGTTGCGGGGCAGGAATTTGAGCACAGACGGGAGCACGACCAGACAGGCGCAGCAGAACGGGAACCACTTGCGCCACCACACAGCCAGTCCGAGCAGGACCGTCATTGTCGCCACCGTCAGCCACAGGGGAGGACAGGCCAACGGCCCGCCGGCCCATCCGACAGTCCAGCCGGCGAGGTGGAGGGCGAGCGCGGCACCGACCCAGAGCCGGCCGTTGCGCAACGCCCACGCCTGGGCGGCCAGCACGGCGGCAACCAGGCCTGCCGTGGCGCAGAAGAGTGAGGACGGGTACAGCAGGCCGAAGAGGACCGTGGCCATCGCACCCGCCCACACCCAACGCTCCCGCCTGGCAAACACAGCCGCCAGAATCACCAGCGAAACCGCGTGCGCGCGGGTCAGGGCAATGTTGAACTGCAGCACCCACGCCACGAGGTGGATGAGGTAGAACAAACCCCACATGCTCCAGGCGCCGTTCACCGCCCTGCGCAGAACGATCGTACCCCAGTCGTCGAGCGGATCCCGCGGCTGCACCTTCGGCTTGGCAAGGCGCCAAACGGTGAGTAGCCCGACACCGAGCCACATCAGGGCCAGGTGCACGGCGCCCTTGTCGACCAGCGGCAGACTCAGCAGGTGCGGCGCCGCCGCCACGCCCAGACCGGCCAGCAACGGAAGGAAGAAAGCCGGCCCGGACGGGACCAGGCCGAAAATGAGAATCAATGCGAACAGCTTCACCCCGAACAGGAGTGCCCAGACGGCTGAGGCCATGGCGCCGGGCAGCCCGCAGGCGCCCAGCGCTTCAGTCTGAAACGTGCAGTCGAACAGGAAGAAGACCTGCATCACGCCCAGAATCACTGCCGGCCGCTTCTGAGGCGTCCGCCAATACAGCAGCGCCGCGCCGGCCAGAATCAGAAACTGGTAGACTTCCATGACTCCGGCCAGCATCAGGGGGCCGTGCGCGACCCCCGCCAGATCGATTCCCCGTGACATCAGGAAGACACCCCCCAGAACGCAGAGCGCGCTAAAGAAGTACAGAGGATTGTACCGAACGAACCAGTACTGGAGCAGTTCGCGCCACCGCCGTTGAAGATCGGAACTGCCGTCCGAAGCGCATTCCAGGGAATACATGTGAGACCTCCTTGGTGTCGTGCCCGATCAGTCTCTTTGCACGGCAAGGGAGAGACCCGTGCCGGGCACGACACCGTAGGGTAGCCGGATTCTCGAATCCAACCACCTCATTCGCGGAGCCGCATGCACCGCCGGAAACACCACGGGCGGATCGGAATCGCTTCAGATCGCAGTGCGGCTCCGCCGTTGGGACAGAATGCCCGGCCCGGAATCGACAGGTCCGCCGCCACAGGCGGCCGAGCGGGCCTGAGCGGCAAACGAGGGTTCAGATGCGCGCAAGTAAACCTGCCAATACCCAGAGCAGGATTCGTGCCAGCCGCCAAAACCCACCCGCGCCCGTCCCTCGTCATCGGTTCAAATTGCCGCCTTTCTCGCCGTTTTCTTGTCGATTCTTACTCCTTTCACCTCGCGGTCGCATCTTCTCAATTTCTCAAAACTGAGAATCTCGTGCGGACTGAGCCTTCTGCCCTGGTCGTGTCCGCTTCGTCTCGCTTCGAACGTGCTGCCGACCGGATTCACCATTCAAGCAGGCGAGCGGACGTGCTAAGCTGCGGGAAGCGGAGTCAGCGCATGGGTGAGGATCTCACAATTGCCGAAGTCGATGCGCGTATGAGCCGGGACGGGTTTCCGGAGATGGCCGTGCTGTGGGCTCGTTTCAAGCGGCTCGGCGTGGAACTGGCGAGCATCGATGAGGAGCGGCTGGCGGTCGCACGCCGTGCGCACACGGGCGGGTTGATTTCGCATCCGTTGGCCATGGTATGGGTCACGGCGTTCGTGGTAGCGGGGGTGCTCTTCTACTTCCGGAAAATCGTTCTGACTGCTTTTCCGCCGGGAGGGACATGGATTCAAGGCCTCATGGGAGCCGCTGCCGCCCTGAATCTCGTCTTCGTATTCTGGCAGGCTGTCGTGCTGGTTCAGCGCTATGGCCTACACCCCATGAACCGGCTCATGGCATTGGATTTGGCGGGGATGCTGCGCAAGCGGGATTACCGGCGCTGGTTCGAGGGGACCGCGGAGTCAAAGGCGGTGATGTCCGAGCTGGCAGTCTTGGGCATCAACGCGAACTGGGACAATCCGGATTACCGCGTGGTCTACGGACCGGCGTGCGCGGTGCGGCCGCGCGAAGACTGCCGGGCGCTGATCCACCGGGTTCTGGCCGAGTTTCTCGGGCACAAGGACGCCGAACGGCGGAAATGGCAGCCGGGCAGGCACACGCCGCATCTGTTGCGGCAGAAGGCGACGGTGACGGAGTTTGTGAACGCGCATGCCGCGCAGCTTGCGCGGAGCCGGCAGGGCGATCTCCCCCTCGAAGAGGGGTTGCTGCTGCTGCGGGAGCTGCGCGACCGGTACGTGACCCCGCATTCGGCGGGTGCGGAGCGGCTCGGCGATTGTATCGAGGCGGTCGAGCGGGGTGACGGTCTGACGACGGGATTGACTGAAGCGCGAGTATGGCGGCGCGATCCGTGGGTGGACCTGACGCATCAGGACGAGTTTTACAGCTCGGCCTCGCTGCGCGGGGTCAAGCTGATCGGGCGCGGCACGAAGGGCCGCCTCGGCACGTTCGGCTATCTGCGCAACCGGAGCATCTCCGCTCTTGACTTCCGTACGCGGCGCGGGCGGCTGGTCCGCGCCCGAATCGCGGCGGCGCGTGCCGCGCGGGCCGACGGCCGGGCTGCGGCCGTATTGTTCGTCGACGGCGTTGAGGGCTCGGCGGCGGTCAGCCCGGAGACGATCCGGCGTGCGATCGAGGACTACGCCCGGGCCTGCGGCTTCGGGCTGGTCTTCTACAATGGGTTTGTGTTGAACAGCGTGCCGCAGCGGTTTGTCCGGCACGTGCGCCGGGCGGGCGCCACGCCGGCTGCGGTGCGGCTTCGCTACCTCGACGCGGCCCGGCGCGAGTATCTCGACGCATTCGGGCTTCCCCTTGAGCCGTTCGAGTACGCCTATCCGCGGGGATGGGTTGCCGGATATGCCGCCGTGTTGGACGCGGGCAAAGCGGCGGCTTTCGTTCCGCCCGGCCGGCTCATGCTGTTGGCGAAGCACCTCAAGGCGAACGCGCTCTGGTTTCTCGTGGCGTCTGCACTGGGCTACGGGCTGTGGTCGATGTGGAACATGGGACCCGGCGCCGTACTGGGGTTCGCTGTGCTGATCACGGCGGGTGTGGCCATGCATCTTGCCTACCAGCGGCGGAGTCTGCTGGGGGTTCGCGACGCGAAGCACGACAAGTCGATCTAACGGAACACGGAAAGCGGCGGCGGTTTGCCGGCTTTGGCTCTGGCCGTCGCCAGCAGGAACTGGCCGAACAGCTTGGTCGTCATGGCCGCGTCCCTTCGTCCCGGGTCCGCTCCACCACTCTGCGCAGACCCGCCACGAGCAGGTCCTTGTCGAAAGGTTTCTGCATGTAGGACTTGGCGCCCCGCTCCAGCGCGCGGAGGATGACTTCCTCCTTGCCCTGCGACGAGAGCATCATCACGACGGCGTTCGGATCGGCTTGCAGGATTTTGGACAAGGCGTAGATGCCGTCGGTTTCCGGCATGATGATGTCGAGCACAACCAGGTCCGGGTGGTGCGCCTTGTACAGGTCGACGGCCTGGGAGCCGTTCTCGGCCTCCGCCACGACGTTGAATTCCGTATCGCGAAGGTATTTCTTGACGACCCGCCGGATGGTCTGCGAATCGTCGGCAATCAGCACCGCGTACGGCTGTTTCATGGGCGCGCTCCTCCCGCACCGGGCCCTGCGGGGTTTCGCATGCCGCCGCCGGCCCGGGACCGAGCGCACATCATAGTCGTTTACCGCGCGCCATGCAATCCCCGTGCAGCTTACTCGGCGCCGGGCGGAACGCGATTGGCGAGTTTCTCGATGGCCTTGATCAGGGAGATATGCCCCAGTTTCTCGCCGCCGTCTTCGGCTTCGATGGCGTGATACAACTGATGGATCAGGCGGGTGCCGGGCAGGGCGACCCCCACCTCGCGTGCCGTCTCGAGTACGAGCCGCAGGTCTTTCTGTTCGTGCATGACGAAGAAGCCGGGCCTGAAATCGCGCTGCAGCATCTTGGGGGCCTGGTGGGTGAGCATCCAGGACTGCGCCGCCCCGCCGGAGAGTGCGGCGATCGCCTTTTCGGCATCGAGCCCGGCGTTGCGCGCGAACACGAGCCCTTCGCAGACGGCGAGCAGGGTATTGGAGCAGATGATCTGGTTACACAGCTTCGTGAGCTGCCCGGCGCCGGCCTGGCCCATATGGGTGATCGTCTTGCCGAGCGCCTCGAATATCGGCCGGCATGTCTCGAACACGGCGGGCTTGCCGCCGACCATGATCGTCAGTGTGCCGGCGACGGCGCCCTTCTCCCCGCCGCTGACCGGTGCATCGAGCATCTCCACGCCCTTCTCGAGCAGCCTGGCGCCGATCGCCCTGGTGACGGCGGGCGAGATGGTGCTCATGTCGATGAGCACCTGGCCGGCGCGTGCGCCCTCGATGATGCCGTTCGGGCCGAGGACCACCTGCTCGACGTCGGCGCTGTCGCTGACCATCGTGATGACGACGTCGGCCGCGCTCGCGACTTCCGCCGGGGTCTGGCCCTTGCGGCCGCCGACGGCGGCGACGAACGCGTCGGCCTTGGCGGCGGTGCGATTGAAGACGGTGAGCTCATAGCCGGCCTTCAACAGGTTGGCCGCGATCGGCCTGCCCATGATGCCCAATCCGACAACGCCTGTCTTCGGTTTCACCGTATTCCTCCCTCTCCATTCCGGTTGACGATAGCGGCGACGATAAGGGTGGACGATGGAGCGATCTCTACTCGTTGACCGCTCTCGTCGCCGCTATCGTCAACCGATCCCCGTCCTTCACACTTTTCCGAACATTTCATAGCATTCTTGACAATTCATCATCCGGGATTCACGACCACTCTGATTGCGTCCGTCATGCGGCCCCCGCTCAATGCGGCCAGCGTGGCCGGCAGCTCATCCAAGCCGATCTCATGGGTCACGAGGCGGGCCAGCGCGGCCCCCGCTTCGCCCGCAAGCCGGATTGCTTTCTCGTAGTCGCGTCGCGTGTACATGGCCGTGCCGAGGATTTCCTTCTCGCGCAGTTGCACATCCGCCAGATCCAGGCCCGGCTCGCTCTCGAAATTCGCCACGACCACGATGCGGCCGCCCGGGCGTGTCATTCGCAGCCCGGTCCGGACGGTCGCATCGGAGTGGAAGACGACGAAGCACAGGTCCACGCCCCGGCGTTCCGCCGCCAGCACGGCGTCCGCGGCGTCCGTCTCGTTCGGGTTCAGGACGTGCGTGGCGCCCAGCGAGCGGGCGATCCTGAGCTTGTCGGCGCTGACGTCGGTACAGACAATCATGCCTGGTTTCTTTTGTCGAGCGACAATCAGATGCATGAGGCCGATGGCGCCGCAGCCGAGGATGGCCACCGTCCTGCCCGCCAGCGGACCGGCCCGTGCGACCGAATGCACGGCGACACTGAGCGGCTCGACGAGCACCGCCTGACGGAGCGAGAATCCGCCGGGCACCGCATGCAGGCACGAAACGGGCGCCGTCACGTACTGCGCGAACGCGCCGGGCCAGCCCGGCGTGCCCATCAGGCGCTTGGACCGGCAGAGATTGTAGCGGCCCTCCCCGCACAGAAAACAGGTGCCGCACCCGACTTGAGGTTCGATCACGACACGCGTTCCGATCGCGAACCCGTTGGCGCCGGCGCCCAGCGCTTCGACTTCGCCCACGGCTTCATGCCCGGAAATGACCGGCGGCAGCCGATAGGGATGCCGGCCGAGGTAGGCGGCGACGTCCGACCCGCAGATGCCTGCGGCCAGAACCCGGACCCGCGCTTCGCCTGCCGCGAGAGGCGGCAGGTCGACTTCCTTGAGCCGGGCGCATCCCACCTTCTCGATTTCGACGGCTTGCATGCTGGCCTGGATTGTACCGGCCGGCGGGTTTCCGATCTTTGCGGTTTTTCGCACGCACTTTGCGGATCTTGCGGTCCGGGTTTCAGGTGTCGGGCTTCGGATGGCGGGAGGCCGTGCTTGGCGGATGCGGCGCCGGCCGCTATACTGGACCCCGCCCGAGCCGGCCGGCCGGTCCGGAGGCGGGGAGGCACCCACGATGGTCGCAAGCGACGCAGAGCCGCAGCGGCGATTGCGGAAGCGCAACGCGTTTCTGAAGGGCAAGTTCGCGTTCAGCATCGTCAAGACGCCCGAGGGCAATCCCGGCTTTCATCATCATCCCGAGCCGTGGTGGGAAGTGTGCTATATCCTCTCGGGCGAAGGCCGCTACTTCATCGAGAAGACGTCCTACCCGATGAAGTCGGGCGACGTCTTTCTGGTGAACGACACCGAGATCCACTGCGTCGTGACGGAGAAGATCGAGCGGTTCACGCTCCTGTTCGCGCCCGGCTTCGTGGCGCAGGTCGGCGCGCTCGAGGGGCTGGATCTGGACCGGCTCTTTGTGAACCGGCCGCGCGGCAAGCCGCATCTGGTCCTGCTCGACGAAGGGGAGAAAGCGGACTTTGCCTACCTGACTGCGCGGGCGTGGCACGCGGATTTCGAGGCCGAACGCGGGGCGTCCACGCTGTGCGCCGGGTATATGACCGCTATCCTCGCGATCGTCTGGCGCGCGTTCCTCAGCGGGCGCCGGCGCCGGCATGTATTCACGGCGACGGACAAGCTGGTCCGTGCGATGGCGGAGTATATCGACGCGCATCTGCAGGAAGCGCTCTCGCTCGACAAGCTGGCGGAGGAGGCCGGTGTCTCGTCAACGTACTTCAGCAGCGTGTTCAAGCGAGTCACCGGCATGCCGCTGGTCACCTATATCACGTTGAAGCGGCTCGAACGCGCTAAGGAACTTCTGCGCGATACCGAGCTGAAGGTGAGCTACATCAGTCTCGAGGCCGGCTTCAACGACCTGTCCCACTTCAACCGTGTATTCAAGCGGGAAATGGGCGTTTCCCCCCTCCAATACCGCAAGATCTGCAAAGAATAGCGCAAGAAGCGCAAAGCGCCGTGCCCGCGCCTGCCGGTATGCTTGTCTCGTCCTTCGGGATGGGCATGCAGGGAGGAGCGAGGATGGCTACGGCTCAGATCAACGTCGAGCGATGGGACACGCATACCGTCGATTTCCGCTCGACGCCGCGGCACACGAACCCGTTCACGGATGTCGAATTCAAGGCACGGTTCGGCCATGAGGCATCCGGCAGGGAATGCCAGGTCGACGGGTTCCATGACGGTGCGGACACGTGGCGTGTTCGGTTCATGCCGTCGGAACTCGGTACATGGCGTTACGTCACCGAATCGAACGATCCGCGGCTGGACAAGCGGCACGGCAGCCTGCAGTGCGTCGCGCCGAAGAAGAACTATCTGCACGGACCGTTGTGTGTCGACGGCCTGCACTTCAAGCACGCGGACGGCACGCGCCGGTTCCTGATCAGCACGCGGCTGAGCTGTCCGTTCGCGCCGCCGGCGGTTCTGGACGCGGTGATCGCCTTCCTGCAGGCGAACCGGATCAATCGCGTGCTGTTCATCATGGGCGGGGTGGCCGGAACGATCCGCGAGCTGTACGGCGGGGACCTGGACTTCTCGACGTACAACGTGGCGAAGTTCCGGGCGATCGACGCGTTCATCGACAGGTTGCGCCGGGCGGACATCCTGGCCTCGCCGTACTTCTACTATTTCAACGACGGCGACCAGCGCGGCATGACGCTCGAACAGGACAAGGCCTACGTCCGTTACGGCATGGCACGGTTCGGCGCCTACGCCAACGTGATGCCCTGCCTCTCGAACCAGGTGGAGGGCAAGTACTCCAATTCCAGCCGCGGCCAGTACGATCCCCGCAACCATCCGTGGGGCAATGAGATGGGCGCGTATCTGGCCGGGAAGGCGGTCTTCGGCGTGCCGGTCACCGTCCACAATCCGCTGGAGAACCAGACGGCGACGGAGCCCAGTTTCTATACCCTGCTTCGCGACTGGCCGTTCCCGTGGGCCGATTTCATGCTGCGCCAGGCGCAGGTCGGCGCGCTCGGCGGCGTGGCGGAGTTCTCGGACTCCGTCCCGGAACAGAGCTACGCCGGCGCCGTGGAAGGGGCGGGCGGCGCCGTGTTCCCCAGGTTCTACAACCCGCGCGCATTCGCCAATCACAACCGGCTCATGATCGAGCTGCGCCGGTTCGGGATTCCGATCATCAACGAGGAGCCCGGCTACGAGATGAAGGGCATGCCGGGCAACCCGCGCCGGAAGAACATCGCCCCGAAAACCTGGAACTCGCAGACGTCCGAGTCGCTGCTGCCCACCTTCTGGACCGCCGCCATGGCCGGCGCGTACTGCATGTGGGGCAGCCTCGAAACCTACTGCCTGGACGATCCGCTGCCCGGCATGCAGAACAGCGTGACGCCGCAATACCTGCGGGTGTTGCACGATTTCATGAGCCGGCTGCCCTACTGGGAGATGCAGCCGGAGAACGACGCCGTGTCGCCGAACGAAATCGAGATCGAGGGCAAGCCCTGGCGCACCAATTTCTGCCTGGCCAAGAGCGGCGAAGTCTACCTGATCTTCTCGCTCTACGGCCAGGACGGCCGCGTCCGGCTGCCCAATCACCGGCGCTTCGATGTCAACCGGGTCAACCCCCGTACGGGCGAGGACGTGCCGTTGGGTACGCGGGAGGGCGGCGAGCAGGCGTTCGCCCTGCCGAACGGCGAGTGGGTCCTGCTGTATCGGCGCCGGCGCAAATGACGCCTCGGACGGCCGGGGAGCACACCGCATGCAATACAGAGTCCTGACGGGCACCGGCATCAGCGTCTCGCGCGTGTGTCTGGGCACGATGACGTTCGGGCGCGAGACCGATGCGGCGACTTCTCTGCGTATGGTGGAGATGGCGCTGGACGCCGGCGTGAACTTCATCGATACGGCGGACATCTACGCCAAAGGCCAAGCCGAGGAAATCCTGGCCGGGGCCCTGACCGGCAAGCGCGACGGCGTCGTACTGGCGAGCAAAATCCGCAATTTCGTGGGCGGGAACAAGATCAAAGACTCCGGCGTGCACCGCTGGCACGTCATCAGGGGTGTCGAAGCGTCGCTGCAGCGGCTGAAAACGGATTGTCTGGATATCTGCTACATGCACGGGCCGGACAACGTCACCCCTATCGACGAGACGCTCGCGGCCTTCGACCTCCTCGTGCGCCAGGGCAAGGTGATGTATGTGGGCCTCTCAAACCTCGCGGCCTGGCAGATGTGCGAAGCGCTCTGGATCTGCGACCGGCGCAACTGGAGCGCACCCGTCGTCGCGCAGGTCCCCTACAACCTCCTCACGCGCAGCCTCGACGTGGAGTTCGTTGCGTTCGCCCGGAAGATGCGGATCGGCGTCACCGTCTACAACCCGCTGGCCGCCGGGTTGCTGACGGGCAAGCACGCGCGCGACCGGGAACCCGCGCCGGGAACCCGCTTCGCCGTCAACAAGGAGTACCGCGGTCGGTACTGGACCGAGTCGAACTTCGAGGCGATCGCGCAGTTGGCGATCATCGCGAAGAAGGCCGGCAAGCGCATGACCGAGCTGGCCCTCCAGTGGCTCGCCGCTCAGCCGCACGTCGACGCCATCGTGCTCGGCGCCAGCCGGATCGAGCATCTGGAGCAGAATCTCAAAGCCTGGCAGGGCGAGCTCGACGCCGAGACGCTCAGCGCCTGTGACGCCGTATGGCGGAAACTGGGAGGAGCGCATTTCCGATACAACCGTTAGCGGCGTAAATCAAGCACCCGGTGCCGGATCAATCGAAAGGAACGGCTATGCAGACAGTCCGCTCGGAGAGGCGGCGCATGCTTGCGCGCCGCGTGCTTCCACCCGTGATCGCCGTCCTGTTCACCGCGTGCGGGGGCGCACGCGCCGAGACGCTGCTCGCGCGCGGCAGCTCCTGGCGTTACGCCAAAGGCACGCGGGAGGCCTCCGACCCGCGCGGCGCCTGGCGCACGCCCGACTTCCCCGACGCGGCGTGGGCGCGCGGCCGCGCGCCGTTCGGCTACGGGGAGGCGGGTCTGAACACGACGTTCCCCGACATGCAGAACAGCTACTCATGCGTCTTCATTCGCGAGTTCTTCTCCGTCGCCGGTCTGGACGCGGACACCCGGCTGAAGGCGGCGGTCGATTACGACGACGGCTTCATCATCTGGATCAACGGCGAGAAGGTGCTGGACAAGAACGAGCCGGACGGCTCGCCGTTGTACGACTCCCTGGCGTCGGCCAGCCACGAGGCGGGCGCATTCGAGACGTTCGAGTTGCCGGCTCCCGAGGAATACCTGGAGGTCGGCGAGAATGTGATCGCGGTGCAGGTCTTCAACTCGTCGAAATCGAGCGGCGATTGCAAGATCGACGTGGAACTGAGCACGTTCAAGCGGGTGGCGGACACGACGTTCAGCGCGGACCGCGGCTTCTACGACCGTGCGTTCGACGTGACGATTTCGACTGCAACGGCGGGCGCCACGATCCGATACACGACGGACGGCAGCCTGCCCAGTGCGACGTCGGGCACGGTCCTCGGCGCGGGCGGCCGGATCTCGATCACGGGCACCACGTGCCTGCGCGCGGCGGCGTTCAAAGGCGGCTACGACCCGACCGACGTGGACACGCACACCTATATCTTCCTGGACGACGTGCTCACGCAGCCCGCGCGGCCGGCGGGTTTCCCGAGCAAATGGTGGAAGGTGTCCCAGTCGTTTGCGGCGGATTACCAGATGGACCCTGCCGTGGTGAACGACACGGCGCACGGCTACGCCGCCATGGTGACGGACGCGTTGACGAGCATTCCGACGCTGTCGATCGTCATGAAGAAGGACGACATCTTCGGCAGCCGCGGCTGGCTCATGAACGGCTGGAGCTGGAGTTCCCAGAACGACCCCAACGAGAACTACGAGCACGCGTGTTCCGCGGAACTGATCTATCCGGCGGGTTATCCGCTCGTTCACGAAGGCGGCTTCCAGATCGACTGCGGGCTCAGGCCGCACAGTCACGCGGCCAACCACAAGCGGTCGTTCAAGCTGCGGTTCCACAGCCGCTACGGGCCCGGGAAGTTGAACTACCCGTTCTTCGAGAGTGCGCCGTTGCATGCGGATTCGGCGGCCGACGCGTTCGACTGGGTCGTGATGCGCGCGGGCGGGAACGAATCGTGGAAGGGCGCATCGGCGCGGACGCTCGCGACGACGTACACGCACGACGAATGGGCGCGCGCCAGCCAGCTCGACATGAGCGGGTTCGGTTCGCGCTCCACCTACATGCACGTCTACCTCGACGGGCTGTACTGGGGCCTGTACAACGCCGCCGAACGGCCCGACGAAAGCTTCCTGTCCGCCTATCTCGGCGGCGAACCGGATCATTGGTGGTGGGCCAACCACGGCGACATCACGTTCGGTTCCCCGGAGGAGCACGGGGACGCCTCGCGTTTCGACTACTTCGTCAACACGCTGGGCGATCAGGCCGTTCGGGACATGGCCAACGCCGCCAACTACGAGACCCTGAAGGCGTACGTGGACATCGAGCAGTTCTGTGACTACATCCTGCTCTGGTGGTACTGCGGCGGCGGGGACTGGCAGGAGAACTGGAACCGGATCACCTCCGTGAACAACGTGTATCTGGGGCACCTGTGGCAGCCGTCGCCGCAGCCGATGAAGTGGTTCGTGTGGGACTGCGAGGAGAGCTGGTACGATTACAACGAGGATTACGTTTGGATGGGGGGCGATCCGAACAGCTCGGGCCGCAACCGCAGTCACGACGGCGCCTGGATCAAGCCGCAGTTCTTCACCGCCGCGGAAGGCACCTCGCCGTACCCCTATGACCCGGTACGGTCGCCCGGCCAGACGTACATTGCGCGCCCGGTGCGCAACCTCGTCCGGAACGGCGATTTCCGCACCCTGTTTGCCGACCGGACCTACCGCCACTGCGCCAACGGCGGCGCGCTGACGGATGCGAGTTCGCGCGAGCGCTGGCTGACGCTGTGCGATTTCATTGAGGACCCGATCGTGCTGGAATCGGCGCGGTGGGGGGACAGCAGCACGCCGTTCACCGTCACCAACATGAGCGGGCAGGCGGTGGAGACGGTGAACCGGCTCACCCGGCATCAGCACTGGTACCGCGCGCGCGACAACGTGCTGGCGATGATGAACGGGAATACGGGGCGCCTCATCAACAACTACCTGCGCAGCAAGGCGATGAACGGATACACGCTCTATCCCAGCATCGATCCGCCGAACTTCCAACAGCACGGCGGGGCGATTGCGGCCGGGTTCAAGCTCACCATGTCGACCTCCGCCGGCCACACGATTTACTACACGCGCGACGGTTCCGATCCGCGCAAGGCGGGCGGCAGCAGACTCGGCACGCGCTACACCGGGCCCGTCACGCTTTCGCGCACCACGCACGTCAAGGCGCGGTCTTACAGGAGCAACCACACCTGGAGCGCCGTGCACGAGGCGACCTTCAACTACACCGGTCACTACGGCAGCATTCGGATTACCGAGATCCTGTACAACCCGCTCGGCGGGGGCGACTTCGAATTCGTCGAAATCAAGAACACGGGCAGCGCCACCCGTGGGCTATCCGCCATGTGTTTCAAGGGAATCCGCTATACCTTCCCGCCGGGCACGGACCTGGCAGGCGGCGCGCTTCTGGTCATCGCCAACAACGCCCAGGCGTTCCAGGCGCGGTACGGCGTCGCCCCGTTCGGCGAATACCAGGGCGCGCTCGACAACGGCGGGGAGCGGATCCGGCTGCTCGACAGCGACGGGCGCACGGTCACTTCCGTGCGCTACAACGACAAAGACCCCTGGCCCAGAGAAGCCGACGGGGACGGTTTCTCGCTGGTGTTCGACGGCGCGGGCGAGCAGGACGACCCGGCCAAGTGGCGGGCGAGCAACCTGATCGGCGGCTCGCCCGGCTACGATGACGGAGCGCCCTGCCGGGTTGTCGTCAACGAGGCGCTCACCCACACGGACCTGCCGCAAGTCGACGTGCTGGAGTTGTACAACGCGGGTGATGCCGCCGTCGATATCGGCGGGTGGTACCTCAGCGACACCGTCACCAACTACAAGCTCCACAAGATCCCTTCGGGCACGACCCTTGCCGCCGGCGGCTACAAAACCTTCGACGAGAACCAATTGGGTTTCGCGCTCGATTCGCACGGCGACCAGATCTATCTCACCCGCTGGGACGGCAGCGGTAACCTGCTGTATCTGGACCGCGCCGTTTTCGGCGCGGCCGAGAACGGGGTGGCGTTCGGCCGGCACGTGAAGAGCACGGGCGGCGATGATTTCGTTGCGCAGAGCGTGGGCCACACGCTGGGCAGCGCCAACGCCTATCCAAGAGTGGGCCCCGTCGTTATCAACGAGATCATGTATAACCCGTCCGACCTGTCCGGCGGGTCCGACTTGTCCGCCGAATTCATCGAACTGCTCAACGTCAGCCAGGCATCCGCAAAGCTCTACGACTCCGCCAACCCCGCCAACACGTGGCGGCTGACCAACGCGGTGGACTATGTGTTCCCGCAGGGGATCACGCTGGAGCCCGGCGAATACCTGCTGGTGTGTTCCACCAACGAAAGCGCGTTGCGCAGCGCCTATCCCGATGTGCCGGCCGGCGTGCGGGTCTTTGGCCCCTACTCCGGCCGGCTGGGCAACGGCGGGGAGAGCGTGCGGCTGGTCAAGCCCGACTCGCCCGATCCGGACGGGATCCCGTGGATTGAGGTCGACCGGGTGAGCTACCAGGACAACGACCCCTGGCCCGAGAGCCCGGACGGGGACGGGCCGTCGCTGGAGCGCCTTGCCGCCTCGCTCTACGGCAACGACCCGGCCAACTGGGCTGCCAGCCGCGCGGCCGGCGGCACCCCCGGGCAGGCGAATTCCGGGGTGCTCGTTTCCAAGACGGGCACCTGGCGTTACCACGACCAGGGTGAGGACCTCGGTACCGCGTGGCGCCCTGCCTCCTTCGACGACAGCCGCTGGGCCGACGGCAACGCGCCGCTCGGTTACGGGCATCTTGAGGTCGATACGGAGGTCTCCTACGGCGACGATCCGGCCAACAAGCATATGACCACCTACTTCCGCACGCGGTTCATGCTCGGCGTGCAGCCGGGACAGGTGAACAGTCTGACGCTCGCGGCGAGGTACGACGACGGATTCGTTGCTTATCTCAACGGCCAGGAAGTCGCACGCGGCTCCATGCCGACCGGCACGATCAGCTGGAACACGGCCGCAGCCGGCCACAGCGCCGGCAGCTACGAGGCATTCGATCTCGGTGCCCACATCGGCAAGCTGCTCCAGGGCGTGAACCTGCTCGCCGTCGAAGTGCATCAATCTGGCCCGGCCAGCGGTGACTTGTTCATCGACATGGAATTGCGTCACACGACGCAGGCCGCCAATCCGCCGGCCGCGCCGAGCGGATTGACGGCCCAGGCCGTCTCGACCAGTCGCATCAACCTCGCCTGGCAGGACAACAGCAACAACGAGCAGGGCTTCAAGGTCGACCGGCGCCAGAGCGGAGGGAGCGCCTGGACACGGATGGCGACGCTTGCAGCGGGTGTCGAAGCATACAGCGACACGGGCCTTCCGGCCGGGACGAAGTTCTACTACAGGGTCAAGGCCCATAACGCCGACGGAGACTCCGGCTACTCCAACGTGGCCGACGCGACGACCGATCAAGGCCCACCCCCGCCGGGGTTCACGGCTTACAACGACCTGCTGTGGCTGAGCGGGCAGACGACCTACCGAATCACCACCTACACCAGTGGGCAGAGCGGCGCGCTGATCGATTACGGCACGGGCCATGCGCTTCCCGCCGTCCTGACGGTGGCGGGCGGCGAGCCGAACGTCGCCAGTCCCTTTGGCGCACTGAGCCAGCCGGGAACAGATGCGGCTCAGGTGTTCAGCAACCGGGTCGACTGTTTGGGCGTCATCCAGTACGCGTCCGAAAACCTTACGCTGCAGCTCAGCGGCCTGGATCCGGGCACGCGCTATGAATTCGTGCTGTTCGGGAACCGCAACAACGCCAACTACACGGACCGGTACTCCACGGCAACCATTTCCGGCGCCGCCGGGTTCGCCAACGCGAGCACACCCGGCGCCAAGGTTACGACGACCGCCGTGCCCGACGATACCACGATTATCACGAACGGCTACAACACGCTGACCGGCTATGTCGCGCGCTTTACGCAAATCGATCCCGGTCCCGACGGTACGTTTCTGGTGACCGTCTCAGACAACACGAGCCGGTTCTACGCGAACGCGCTCATGCTCAAGACGTGTGCGGCAGACCCGGTAGTCGTCGCTCTGGCCAAGGGCTCGACCTGGAAGTGGCGCAAGGGTACCGCCGAGGCATCCGATCCGGTCCACGCGTGGACGAGCCTCGTTTTCGACGACTCGTCATGGTCGTCCGGCCCGGCCCCGTTCGGATACGGCGACGGGCCCTACGGCACGACCCTGCCCGACATGAGAAACAGCTACTCCTCCGTGTTCCTGCGTTCAGCATTCAGCATTCAGCAATCAGCATTGGTCGTCGAATTGCGCCTCTGGGCGCAATTCGACGACGGATTCATTCTCTGGGTCAACGGCGAGGAGACGGCGCGCGTGAATGTTCCGGGCGCCAAGGGCGAGTTCAGTCCGTATGACGGCTTTGCCGCCGCCAACATGGAAACGAACTGGTCGGCGGCCGTGAGTGGCGCCGACCTGCCCGTGCTGCGCACGGGGACGAACGAGGTGGCCGTTCAGGTGTTCAACCGCTCGCTCGATAGCAGCGACCTCACATTCGACGCGCAAGTGTCAATCGTCAATAGTCAATTGTCAATCGAGGCGGACGCGGATCAGGACGGCATGCCCGATGCGTGGGAGACGGCCTGTCTGTCGGATTTGTCCGATCCGTCGGATCGGACCGATTCGGCCGACCCCGACGGCGACGGGCTGTCGAACCTTCAAGAGTACGTTGCCGGGACGGATCCGACGGAGGCGAGTCAGACGTTTGAGGTGGACCTGTCCGTGGCGGGTACGGGCGTCCTGGTCTCGTTCGCCGCGAGAGCGGCCGCCGGGTCGGGCTACGAGGGGCTGGCGCGCTATTACGAGCTGCAGGAGAAGGGCGGGGGGGGTTCGGCGTGGACGGGCGTGTCCGGCTGCCAACGGATCCTCGGCGCCGGCCAGACGGTGGTGTACACCAACACCAGCCCGGCCGGCGCCGACGGGCAGCTCTACCGGGCACGCGTGTGGCTGGAATGACCCATCATCGACCACTACGCCTGGACTCCCTGGATGGCTGATAACCCAATTGGATGGCTGATAACCCAATTGGATGGCTGATAACCCAATTGGATGGCTCATAACCAAATTGGAGGGCGAGGCTGCGCCGAGCCGTCCCCGCGCGCCGGTTCCGCCGAACGCGTCGGTGTTGCGCGCCGACTGTGCGCGTGGCACGGATCCGGCCGGCGCTGTCGCGCCGCCCGGGCGGCTCGGCGCAGCCTCGCCCTCCAAGGGGAGGATAGGGTTGTATGGCGGCTCGGCGCAGCCTCGCCCTCCAGTGAAACATGGTTACTGGGTAGAAGAAGGGGGTGGCTACGGCACGTCAACCCCGCCTCTTCTAGATCTCGCTCTCGATCGCCCTCATCCCGGTCACGAACCAGTCGCGCCAGGCGGGCCGGCGCCGCTTCAGGTAGGTGTTCCGGCTCCGCGTCTTACGGGTGGCGGCGATGAGCTGGTCGCCGGATCCGGCGCTCAGAATGACGTTGGCGTGGTAGGGCAGGTACAGCTCCACGTCGCCCGGGTCGGGCTTGTGATGGCCGCCGGCGTAGTGCTCGCAGATCATGCTGCCGCCGTTTGCCGGCCCGCTCGGGTTCGACAGGCCCGACGGGTCGGCCGCGTTGACGACCGCTGAATACGTGCCGAACGAGACCATCTGGATGCACTGCATCTTCCGGACCAACGTTCCGTCCCTGCTCGTGTCCGGGGCGTAGCCGACATGAAACTGGAGCTGCGCGCCGCGCCACGCGGCCAGTTCGCCGAGTTCGGTCCACAGCACGTCGTCGCCGATCGTCACCACCGCGTGCACGCCCTTCACGTGGAACCACATGGCCTTCGTGCTGCGGCCCGGAGTGAACAGATCCGGCCGGGTCACGTTGATCTGGTCGTAGCGCGTCAGGACGCCGCCGTCCGGCCCGATGGCGAACGCGGAGTTTGTCCGCGCGCCGTCCGCGGTATGCGGCATGCCGAACAGGACATGGATGCCGGCGCCCCGCGCGGCAGCCGCAATCTGCGGCAGCGCCTGTGCCAAGGCCGCGGGGCCCGCCGCCGCAATGTCCGCGTCGAGCGAGCCCGTGACGGCCAGTTCCGGGAAGACGACGATGTCCGCGCCCTGCTCGGCCGCGGCGGCGATCCGTTCCCGGATCGCGCGGATGTTGGCGGGGACGCTGCGCGAGCACGCGAGCTGCGCGGCGGCGATCTTGACGTCGGCTTCGGGCGATTCGAATGATTCGATCGATCCGAGTGCGTCGAGTTCGGGCGGGCGGGCGCCGTTGAGCAGGGCCTCGCCGGCGTCCCAGAACGGCTTGAGGAGGGGGTGGTTCCGGCGCTTCTCGGCCTCTCGCCTCGTGGCCAGCGCGGGGTCGAGCGTCGCGGTGAGCAGGCATTCGCGCTCGTAGTGCGCCTGCGCCGCGAACGTGCCGTCAGGATTGAAGATGGCGCTGTGCCCGCCCCACGGGAGTTGCTGCCACCAGGACGGTTCATCGTTGTGCACGGCGCTGGAGAGCACCAGGAACGCGCCGTTGCGCTGCGCCCAGGGGCGGTAGCGCACCCAGCGCAGGTCCGGCCGGCCGTCGTCGCCGCCGTGACCGCCGGACAGCTCGATGACGATCCGCGAGCCCTGCACCAAGCAAGGCAGATCCGCGTACTCGCGCATCCAGCGGTCGGAGCAGACCGCGATGTTGCAGCGCACCCCGTCCACCTCGAAACACGCGGGTACGTCATGGGTCTTTTTGTAGTTGAGCAGAAACTCGCCGTCCGGCCCGATCACCACGCCACGTTGGTAGGGCTGACCGTCGTCGCTGTCCCTGTCGGTCACGCCGAGGCACACGTAAATACCCGTGCGGCCCGCTTGCGCCCGGATCTCTTCCACGGCGGCGTCGATATCCGCCCTGGGTGTGCCGTCCGGCCAGTTCAACGCGCCTTCGGGGATGGCGACCAGCCGGCAGCCTTCGGTTTTGGCCGCGCGGATGTTTCTGAGGATAGCCGCCTTGCTGCCGTCCAAATCGAAGAGGGTCTCGAACTGCGCCACGCCGACCTTGAGCGGCGGCGCGGAAGCCGCCGGAGCCGATTCTGACATGACCACTCCTCCGTTGTGCCTCCGTGCCGCCCCGCCCGCAAGGCCACCCGCCGCTCAAGCCGGTTCGGGCGACGGCGGGCGCGGCCGGGACTCCATGTAGACTAGCGGCGGCGGGCCGGAAAGTCTTTGCATTTCTTTGGGTCCACTTTGCAACTGCCAGGATCTGCTGGGGACGGACCCTTTCCTCCGAGATTCTTTGTGTTTCCTGATTTTCCGTTCTTCTTATCGGCGCCCCTTGACAATCTCGCGAAATTTGGTACTATTTGATCAGTTATACGATACGATGTACAGCAATAATGAACACAGTTCAATCTGTTGAGCGGGCACTGGCGCTGCTGAATCACGTGGCAGGGCACGGCGAGTGGATCGGCGTCCGGGAATTGGCGCGCGCCACGGGGTTGAAGGTACCCACCGCGCAGAACCTGTTGAAGACGCTTCAGGTTCAGGGTTTCCTGGAATTTGACGAGCGGCTTCGGCGGTATCGCATTGGTCTTGCCGCTTTGCGTCTGGCGGAGCGGGTGGACCCGGTGGCTCGTCTGGCGGACTTTGTTCACCCGTACGTGGCGCAGGTCTTTGCCGAATTTGGAGAGACGGTCGCGGCGCTTGCGTGGGTTCGGGGCGAAGCGGTCACGGTGGACTGGCGCCAGGCGGAGCGACCGTTGACGGTGACGGCAGGTCGTCGATTCATGAAGCACCCGCATTGTCTGGCAACGGGCAAGCTGCTGCTCGCCTTTCAGGGCGAGGCGTTCCGGAGGCGGTATGCGGGGGGCGAACCTCTGTGCGAGCTGCAACCCAATTCGCCGGGGACGGTGGAGGATCTGCTTGCTGAGTTCCTGAAGGTCCGGGAGCAGGGCTACGCGGAAGCGTTGGACGTGCAGAACAGCGGGGTGGGGGCGGTTGCCGCCCCGGTCTTCGACGCGAACGGTGCGATTGTCGTGGCGCTGGGCTGCAGCGCACCGCTGGTCCGTTTTGCCGAGCTGCAACGCGCCGTCGTGCGCAGGCGGCTCATCGAGGTCGCCGGACGGATGAGCGCCGCGCTCGGAGCAGATGAGAGCGTCGAGGAGGGAGCGCCCGCGAAAGAGCGCGAAAGGGACGCGAAAAGGAGAAAGGGACAGACCGCCGGGCCACGTGGTGTGTCCTTGGCTTGAACAGATCTGTTGCGGGAATCGAAAGGATTGCCATGACACAGTACTGTCGGAGGGAATAAGGCGTGGTTGGTGTCATGGCAAGCCTCGATTCCCGCAACCACCGCCTTTCGCGGGCAGAAAGACGCGCTGAGGAGACCACGAGATGTCAGAACTGCACGTACCACGCCGGAAGCCGCTCCGTGCGCACGTGGGCGTGATCAGCATGGGGCACCACACCTACTGGGCGCAGTTTCCCGGTCTGCTCGATGAGATGCGGCGCAAGACCGCCGTATTGGTGGGCAAGCTTGAAGGCAACGGGGTGACGGTTTCGGACTTCGGCCTGCTGGACCGCGCGGAGGCGGCGTACGCGGCCATTCCGAATCTCAAGGCGGCAGATCTGGATCTGCTCTTCGTGGACAAGGTGACCTACGCCACCTCGGCAACGTTCGGCCCGCTGCTGCACCACGTGCACATCCCGATGGTGCTCGTGGCGCTGCAGCCGTTGGCCGCGCTCGACTATGCCCGCGCCTCCACCCGCATGCAGCTCTGCAACGACGACATCTGTTCGGTCCCCGAATTCTGCGGCGTGGCCATGCGCATGGGCGCGCGCATCCCGCCGCTGGTGCTCGGCACGCTGGAAGGGGACGCGGCGGCCGACGCGGAGTTGGCGGAGTGGTGTGCGGTCGCCCGTGTGCTGCACGACCTGCGCCGCGCGCGGATCGGGCACATGGGCCACGTGCTCGAGAACATGTACGACATGCACACGGATCCGGTCGCGCTGACCCGCACGTTCGGGCTGCATGCGGTGCAATGTGAGCCGGACGAGATTCTCGCGCACTATCCGCGGCCCGACGCGGACGCTGTGCGCGCGATGCGACAACGCATTCTCGACTTCTTCGACACGCCGGATCCGGGCTCCGATCCGATCACCGAGAAGCTGAGCGACGCGCATCTCGAGGTGGCGTCGCGCGCGGCCGTCGCGCTCGAGCGGTTCGTGGACGAGCGCGCGCTCGACGGGCTGGCCTACTACTACGAGGCGATGCCCGGCAGCCCGATGCGGGAGCTGATGACCAACCTGATCGTGGGCAACTCGCTGCTGACCGCTGCGGGCTTCCCGATGTGCGGGGAGTACGACATCAAGAACTGCGTGGCCATGCTGATCATGGACCGGCTCGGGATCGGCGGCAGTTTCGCCGAGTTCCATCCCGTCGACTTCGAGAACGACACCGTGCTGGTGGGGCACGACGGCCCGCACCACCTGAACATTGCGGACCGCAAGCCGGTCCTGCGCAGTCTGAAGGTCTATCACGGCAAGCCGGGCACGGGTGCCGGCGTGGAATTCAGCATACGGACGGGCCCGATCACGATGTTGAGTATCGGCGTGAAGGCGGACGGCTCGTTCAAGTTCGTGCTGGCCGAGGGAGAATCGGAATGCGGGCCGATCCCGCCGACGGGCAACACGAACACGCACGGGCGGTTCAAGCCCGATGTGCGCACGTTTCTCAAGCGCTGGGTGGCGGAGGGCCCGACGCATCATTTTGCGCTCGGTATCGGCCATCACGCCCGCGCGATCGAGCGTGTGGCCGGCATGCTGGGCGTTGAATCGGTGGTTGTTTCCCCGGAGCAATAGTCCGAACAGGAGGACGGAAGATGAGAAATGCGATCAGGATTCTGGGTGTCATGTCGGCCGCCGCAATCGGGGCGCCGGCTCGCGGCGCCACCTACTACGTGGATTTCGACGGGGGTCATGACAGCGCGTCGGGAACGCAGCGCAGCCATGCCTTCAAACACTGTCCCGGAAATCCGGAAGCGACCAATCGCGCGGCCGCCACCGCTCTGAACCCGGGCGACACGGTGCTGTTCAAGGGCGGTGTCGAATATCGGGCGACCTTGCGCATCGTGGCTTCGGGCGAGCCGGGCCGGCCCGTGATTTACGACGGCAACAGCGATGGGTCCTGGGGCGAAGGCCGGGCGATCATCGAGGGTGAGCAAGAGCGCCAGTACGGCATTCGGGGCCCCGAGGGCAAAGCAGAGCTCGAGCACGTCACGATCCGGCATTTCGAACTGCGCAACCTGCGCAACGTCTACCCGGACTTTCCGGGATGTGATCCGCGCGGGGTCACATTGCATCGCGCCGCCAACCTGAGGATCACCGACTGTCGGCTGCACAAGATCAACCGCCCGGCCAAGCCGATTCTGGATATCCGTGCCGACACGAGCAGGATCCAACACACCCAAGACTCGTTCTCGGATGCCGAGACGGATCTCAGCGCATACGCCGGGCAACCGGGTAAACAGGCGACGCATGAGGTCCACATGTTCTGGAACAACGGGAACATGAAACACCTCAGCGACTACAACCGCGCCTGCGGCTATATCGGAGAACGCCTGGCGGGCCGTCCGGGGTCGGTCCGAATCTACCAGGATGCGAAGCTCACGAAGCCGGGCTGGGCGGGGCCCAAGAGCAACGTGCCGCTGCCGGCGGAGAAAGGGTACGACGGCAAGCCGGCCGGCGACCAACGCCAGTACATGGTCTTCAACATGAAAGAGGGCAGTTTCAAGAGCAAGGGCGGGTTCTGCATGGATGTGAGCGGCCGTCACATCGAGGTGGATCACTGTGAGATCGGCGACGCCGAGTTCGCCATTTGCGCGTATGGCCGCGATGTCGATATTCATCACAATGATATCTTCGCGACCACGGCGGCCTTGATGGGCGGGGCCGATCGCATGCGGTTCCACGATAACCGCGTGCGGGACGCGTACAAGTTCGCCACGACATTTGGCTATCATGTGAATGCCATCCATCTCTGGTCGTTCACACGAAACGGCAAGAGCGACCCGATCGAAGGTTTCGAGTGCTACAACAATACGGTTCTGTGGGCGTCCGGGTCAGCCACCTCGGTCTTCTATCTGGAGGGCAACATCCCGGCGCCGAAGATCCATCACAATGTGATTATCAATGTGGACAAGAAGGGCAGGGAGCCGAGCGGCTATATCTACCTGGTCGGCAAAGGGCATCTGGCCGACGACCGGTCCGACGGCGAGATCTACAACAACCTCGTGGTCGGCTTGGGCAAGAAACAGCCGGTCATGGTGCGGACGGGCACGCGTGGCGTGAAGGTGGCCAACAACATCTTCGTGAACCACCGGGTGGCGGGCGGCATGGACAACAACGTCTATGTCGCCTACACGGGCAATGGCCTCAAAGACGTCAAGAAGGGGTTCGCGGCGTATGAGAAGGACGCGCGGACCTCATTCATTGTCGAGGACCCCAAAGCCATCTTTGTGGATCCCGACAATCTGGATTACCGGCCCAAGCCGGGCAGTCCGGTGATCGACGCAGGGAGGGATGTGGGGATCGGTGTCGATATGGCCGGCACGCCTATCCCGCAGGGAGCGGGTCCCGATATCGGGCCGTATGAGTATCGGTGACGAGCGTTAGACGCGAAATTGCTCGAGAACTGTCTCGAGTCGTCGGTTGCGCGTCGTACCGTACGTCGTGTGCAATCGAGCGGGTTCCGGGCAAGTTCCCGAGCAAGTTTGCGAGGAAGTTGGGAGAGACAGCCATGCAAACCACCGTCTTCGCCAATCCCGGCGCCGAGTACCGGGGCGTCACGTTGTGGATGCTCAATGACCGGCTGGAACCCGAAGAGCTGAGACGCCAGCTCCGCCAGATTCATGAGGCGGGGATTGGGGCCGTCATCACGCGCACCTTCAACGGGCTGCGTACCGAGTATCTCAGCGACGAGTGGATGGAGCGCCTGCGGCTCATCACCGACCTGGCCGACGAGCTGGAGATGCGCGTTTTTTTCCAGGCGGGGTACATGCCGAGCGCGATGGAGCGACCCAAGCCCGAATACGCGCACACGGTGCTGAGCGCGAAGGCCAACGGCGCCGCGCTCGCGGAGGGCGAGACGCTTATCGGCGCCGACGATTCGTGCCGGTATGTGGCGAGCCGGCGCGAGCGTGTGCTCGACATGTTCAACCCGGCAGCCGTGCGGGACTACTTGAAGAGCGCTTATGAGGACACGTGGTTCGCTCGGTTCGGGGACCAGTTCGGGAAGACCATCCGTTCGATCTGGGTCGACGAGCCGCATTTCAATCCCCCGCATCTGCCGTGGGGGCCGGTCTTGACCGAGCGATTCCAGACGCAATGGGGCTATTCCGTCGAGGCGCACGTCGCCGGCCTGTTCCGGCGCACGGGCGATTACGCGCAGGTTCGTTACCACTACTGGCGTACGGTCACGGACCTGCTGCGCGACGGATATTTCGACCAGGTGTCCGAATGGTGCGATGAGCACGGCGTGGCGTTCAGCGGGCACCTGATGGGCGAGGACACCCTGCGCGCGCAGATCGCCTACACGGGCGCGTGCATGCCGCTGTACGAGAAGATGCACATTCCGGGCATCGACCATTTGACCATGAGTCTGAACTGGTCGCATTGGCATCGGCAGCAGGGCCGGCGCTTCGTACTGACGCCCAAGCAGTGTTCCAGCGCCGCCAACCAGTTTGGCCGGAAGGAGATCCTGGCCGAGATGTACGGGGTCAGCACCCAGGGCATCACGTTCGAGGACCGCAAATGGATCGCCGACTGGTTCTATGTGCTCGGCATCAACACGCGGTGCCTGCACGGCACGTTCTACTCGATGCGCGGGCGGCGTAAGCGGGTGTATGTGCCGCACCTCTCGTACCAGCAGCCGTGGTGGCCGGAGAACCGGCTGCTGGCCGACTACTGCGCGCGCGTGTCCTACGCGCTGAGGCAGGGCCAATTCAAGGCCGACATACTGGTCCTGCATCCGGTGGAATCGGCCTGGTGCGGATACGAGACGCCCGCATTCGATCTGTACGATTCCCGGGCGGTCGTGCCGGAGCTGAAGAAGCTGAACGATTCCGTTCTCGGTTTGAGCGAGCAGCTCATGATGATCCATCGCGGGTTCGAGTACGGCGACGAATCCATCATGGCCCGATGCGGGCGCGTGTGCGACGGCCGGTTGCACGTGGGCGAGATGTCCTACCGGGTGGTGATTTTGCCGGATCTCGTCACCTTGCGGCGCACGACGCTGGAGTTGCTGACGCAGTTCGTGGAGGGGGGCGGTACGGTACTGGCCGCGGGCGAGTTGCCGACGCGTATCGACGGAGTGGCGGACGCCGGGATATCGGCTTTCCATGCGCGGCTGATAAAGGTGCAGAACACGAAGGACGCGTTGCGTGCGGCGCTCGACACCGCGTGCACGCCCGACGTCGAGCTTGAGTCCGTCTCGGGCAACGGCGAGGCCGTGTTCCTGCACGAGCGCGAAATCGACGGCGATACGGTCGTCTTCCTGGCCAACACGAGCCGGACCGAGCACGTCGCGGCGAAGGTGAAGATCAAGGGTTGCGGCAGGCTCGAGCAATGGGATTGTGCGACGGGACGGGTTTCCCCGCTTGCCTGCGAGACGGACGGCGAGCACACGGTCGCGACGCTGTCTTTCCCGCCCGCCGCGTCCCGTTTGATACGGCTCGACCGCGGTCAGGCGGCGGCGCCGGCGGATTGCGCCGTGGCGGCGCCGGAAACGCGCACCGTGCCGATCCAGGGCCCGTGGCGGATCACGCGCCGCGCGCCAAACGCACTGACTCTCGACTTCTGTCGACTCAGGACCGGGGGCGGCGAGTTCGGAGACCGGATTCCGGTCGTGGCCGTGCAGCAGATTCTCGAGGAGGACGAACCGTACGAGGGGCCCATCACACTGCGGTTCGAGTTCGAGGTGGAATCCGTGCCGGGCGCGCTGAGCGTGGTCGTGGAGGACGCCGATCAATGCACGCTTGCGGTGAACGGTATGCCCGTATCGTATGCGGGCGCGCCGTATTTCATCGATCGGGCCTTTCTCCCGGTCGACATCACGGAACAGGTGAAGGCGGGCCGCAACACGATCGATCTGACGACGGAGTTCAAGGCCGTCCGCATACCGGAGTTCATCCTGGCCCGCCTCTATGCGAATGTGGGAGGGACGGAAATCGAGCCGGTTTATCTGATCGGGGACTTCGGGGTGCGCGGCGATGCGGTCGGGAACGGGCAGGGAAGGCAACTGTTGCGATACCGGCCGCCATTCACCCTCACGGACGAACCTGACGGAACGGAGGGCGATCTGGTGGCGGACGGCTACCCGTTCTTTGCCGGTTCGATCGAGCTGAGTGCCGCGCTGGATCTGGCGGCTCCGGTAGACGAGACGGTGCGGCTCCGTATTCCCGGCTTGCGGGCCTGCGTGGCGCGCGTGTCGGTGAACGGCCATGCATGCGGCGCCACGGCCTGGCCGCCGTACGAGGTGGACATCACGGACCACGTCAAACAAGGGGCGAACGCAATTGCCGTGACCCTCACGAACACGTTGCGCAACCTGCTTGGCCCGCATCACCGGGGGCTCGAACAGGAGGACGACACGTGGAGCGAAGCGTTTTCCGGGCGCTTCTCGCGCGAGACCCGCCGAACGTACCCGCTGTGGTATGCGAACCGGGACCGCCCATCCGGCGCCTGGACAGACGACTACACCTTCGCCCCGTTCGGGTGGGGGGTGGGGCCGGTGGTTGTCAGGGCGAGCTCGGCCCGGTCCGGGAAAAGAAGAACGCTTCCCCGCCGGCCGGGGCCGGTCGTTCCACCTTGACAATTCGCGGTGATTTCCGGACTTTGACCGGCGGACGAACCGGCTATGAACACAACGCTGCCGAACACCCGATCGCAGGCGCTCGGCCGCTGCGCCGCGGCACTCACGGAGCGGGGCATCCGCTGCGATATGTCCGCGGAGGCCTGCGCGGCGGCCGCAAAGGATGCCTCGCAGTTGAAAAGTGCGCCGTTGTGCGTGGTGCGTCCCGCGACGACGGCCGAAGTGGCGGCTACCGTGCGTGTCTGCCGGGAGCACGGGCTGCCCGTGAGCGTGGCCGGCGGATACACGGGCCTTTCCGGCGGAGTGCTGGGCTATGAGGCGGTTCGCATCGAAACCCGTCAACTGCGCGGGTTCGCGCTTGAGGGCGATACCGTACGCTGCGAAGCGGGCGCGAGTCTGCCCGAGGTGATGCGTGCGGCCGCGAAGGCCGGCAGGCTCTTCCCGTTTCAGCCGGCGTCGGCGTGCCGGGCGACCGACAGCTACACCTACCTCGGCACGCCCGTCGGGCCCGTCACCGTAGGCGGGTCCATTGCGGCCAACGCCTCCGGACTCGTCGGCTGCAAGTTGGGCGCGGCCGACCGCTGGGTCCGGGAGTTGACGGTTGTGTGGCCCACGGGCCGGACGGCCACGGTAGCGGGCGTGGACGCCGCCCGGTTCATCGGGACCGAGGGCCGTTACGGGATTATCACGGAGGCGGTGGTCGCGCTCGCGGCGTGGCCCGACAACATTGAGACCTGGCTGCTGAGCGGGCACGGCTATGACGATTTCGTGGCGGCCGCCCGCGGCATTGGCGCCAGCGGCGTCCTGCCGCTGCTGGCCGAGTGTATGGTCATGGGCGATGCGCCCCCGGATTTCTCCGGGCTCGTCCACCGGCTGTTCGACGACGGCGACACGTTCCTTGCCGAGTTCGGGCACCTGTTCCAACCCCGCGCCTGGCTGGTCCTGCTGCAGGGCGAACCCGCGGAAATCGAAGCGTGCAGGAAGGCGGTCGGCGGTGCGGCCGGCCGCCGGCTGACCGACGTCGAGTTCGGCCGGATCAAGCAGGTGCGCTCGGCCGCCAGCGACGGGCTCGCCGTCGGCGTGTCGAACCCGAATCCCGACCCGCACGCGCTGCCCCCGGTTCCGCGCGCGGCGCGGTTTCTGACGGAAGCCATTCGCGAATTCGCCGCGCGCGGGATCCGGCCCAAGGCGGAGCACAACCACGGGCTGCTCCACGTCTTCCTGGCCTCCGATGAAGAACGGGCACAGCTCGCGCGCGATGTCGACGCCGGCCGCGCCTTCGACGACGGCAGCCTGGCCCTCCACGCGCGGTTCGCCGGCGACCTGACCGCCTTCCTCGAAGCCGCGCTCGCGCCAGTCGTGACCGAAGAGATGCTCGCCACCCGCACGGCCGTCAATTTCCCGGGCAACGAGGACCTCCTCGTCCGCGCCGAGCAGTTCCCCGAGACGATGCAGTTGCTCGAGCGGCTGATGCGCACGTACAGCGCCTGCCCCGTGCCGCTGTACTATTGCCACGTCAACTTCCGCCGGCAGCCCGGCTGGCTGCTCGTCCATAACCGGCTGCTGCTCGACGTGGCGGAGTTCGAGGGCCAGCGTGCGCAGGGCCGGTGAGGGCAGGCTAGTGTAGTGTGTCCAACAGATCTTGACATTGGTGGGAGCGCCATTCGGGCCATCGCAAGGCGCGTCTCCGGGCCAATCCCCGCAGCGGGGATTGCCCCTCGCGAACGCCTTGCCAGCCGCCAGAATCGCCGCTGCCAATGTCAAGAGCTGTTGGACGCACTACACCAGGGCCATGCGAACGCGGCGGGGGGAGCCGTCCTTTCGACGTGAGCGTTCAGGGCAGATTCGGGAGCCACCACGATGCCGGAGCCACAACGAGCGGGCTCCCCTCGTTGTCGAAACGGCGGAAGCCCTCGCCCACCTCCGCGAGTTGGAGCGCGGGGACCCGCAGCGCAGATTGGAATCGCTTCAAGTTCGGCGACGGCGTGGCCTCACCGCGTTTGGCCTCCACCAGAAGAAGCGGCTTGCGCGCGTCGGTGAGGAGGAAGTCGACCTCGCGTCCCTCTTTCGTGCGGATGTAGTGCAGGCCGAAATCGCCGTGCCCAAGATCGTTCCAGTTGCTGACCGCCCGCAGCAGCTCCATCGCAACCATGTTCTCGAATTTCGCCCCCTCATCCTCGATGCCCGCATAGTCGAAGAGGTACGTCTTACGTTGTTTGTGCAGCGCACGTGCGATCTCGCCGCCCGCCCACGGCGTGAGTGTGAAAACCAGGTAGAAGCGTTCGAGGATCCGCAGCCAGTTGCTCACCGTTACGTAGGCTGCCTTCAGATCCGTCGCCAGGTTCTGGATCGAGAGTGGCGCCCCCACGTTCCGCGGCAGAAGAGAGAAGAGAATTTCCACGTCGTCAATGTGTTTCACATCCGTCAGGTCGCGAATGTCTTCCCGTATGAGCTGTCGATGATAAGTCGTGGACCAGCGGCGATAGGTTGTGCTCTTGGCGGCCAGGTACGGCTTGGGGAAACCACTGAACGACGATAGCCGCTGCCACGTTGCGTCGTACTCGGACGTGTTCTCCGTGCCTATCCGCAGTGGGTCGTCCCAGAAGTCTATCACCGTGCGGCCATGTCCGTGTATCTCAGCCAGTGTCAGTGGCCACAGGCGGAACGGATAGTAGCGGCCGGCAAGGGAATCGCCTCCCTTCTGGTGCAGATCCAACCGTCCGCTGCCGGAGACGAGAAATAGGTATTCCTTGGAGAATCCGTCGTAGATTCCTTTCAGGTAGTTCTTCCAATCTTTGTACTTGTGGATCTCGTCCAGCGTGATCAAGGGAGTCGACTCGTCCTTCCGGTGGACGCTCTGGAAGAAATGGGGATCCTCTATCAGTCGCGCCTTGTCCGTCGCGATGTCCCAGTTGAAGTACAGGTTGTTGGTGTATCCCTCCGCAATCATCTTGGCGAGCGTGGTCTTGCCGGCCTGCCTTGGCCCGGACAGGAGCATCATGCTCTTCTCGCGTGACAATTCTCCCCAGATAACGACGTATGGACGGCGTGCCAGCATGCGACCATTTTATTATCTGCCAAAAAATAGTCAAGACTATTTTTCAGTAGTGCATAAAATAGTCAGAAGCTGCCGGCGCGCCTCATGGAATCGCTCCTCGTCCGTGAGTTGGGCGGCGGCCACGCACTCGGCCGCCACCAGCACCATGACGCACGTGAACCCGCTTTTCACTTGCGAGGGGCGGGGGTTGCAAGCAGGGCGTCAGCGATTGTAAGGAGTTGCAAGGGCCAGTCGAGCTGCGGGAACGGATGGTCGGCTCGCGGACCACGGTCTACTCCAGCCAGACGCGGGCGCGGTACTCTGTTCCTGCCGTCGTGACGGTCACTCCAGCCAGACCCGAGCCCGATAGCAGGCGGCGGCGCCCGGGGCGGTGTTGGTATAGGCGGCGGTCTGGCCGGCGCCGAGGATTCGGGAGAGGCCGGGCACGTCGGCCCAGGCGCCGCCGGGCGAGCCGTCGGCCGCATGCTGGAGTGCGTAGTAGCGCGCCGTGCCGGCATAGCCGGTGCCCGTGGCCTCCAGCGTCGGCCAGGCGACGACCAGTTCGCCGTTCGAAGGCTGGAGGTCGACCGCGAAATACGCGCCGGCGCTTCGCGGGTCCGTGCCGGCCACGTACTCGTCCAGGTTCGACATCCCGTCGCCGTCGGGGTCGCCGGAGTCGGCCCGATCGGCCGGATCGGACAGATCCGCCAGATGCGCCGTCTCCCACGCATCGGGCATGCCGTCCTGATCCGCGTCCTCGGCCACGGGCAACTGACTGTGGACGACGGACAATTCGGCGTCGAACGTGAGGTCGCTGCTCACCAGCTCGGCGTTGAACACCTGAACGGCGAGGACGTTGGTCCCGGTGCACAGCGCGGGGAGCTGACCGGCCGCCAACGTCGCGGTCCACTCGGTGGGGCCGATACTGGTGGAGGCCAGGCCGTCGTAGGCCACGAAGGAACCGGTCTGGCCGGGCATATTGGCGCGGCCGACCTCTTCGCCGTTGACCCAGAGGATGAAGCCGTCGTCGCAGACCGTCCACAGCCGCAGTTCGCGGACGAGCGCGGAATGCGGGATGCTGAACGCCGACCGCAGGAAGAGAGACGAATAGGTGTAGCGCATATCGTCAAGAGTCGTGCCGTAGGGCCCGTCGCCGTAGCCGAACGGGGCCACTCCGGCGGTCCAGCCGGCATCGTCGAACGCGAGCCTGCGCCACGCGGCGGGCGGCGCCGAGGCCTCCGCCGTGCCCCGGCGATAGTGCCAGCTCGCCCCTTTCGGCACCTTGACCACGGCGGTCTGCGCGCTGCTGAGCGCCTGGAGCATGACGGCGTTCAGGTACCCATGCGTGCCGCCGACGGTCACCCGGAAATCGCCGTCGGCGCCGGGGTCGATATGGGTGAACCTGGCTACGTATCCGTTGGCGGTGTTGTAGCCGGACACGAGGGTCGTGGTGTCGTCCGGGCCGATCCCGGTCGAACTTGTGTTCTCGAAGCCGGCGACATCGGAAAGGGTGAAGACGGAGGTGCGATCGGTGTAGCCGGCGCCGTCGCGGTTGCCGAACAGCACGACCGTGTAGCGCAGAGCGGGGTCCAGGCTGGTGAAGTCCAGCGTCTTCGCGGTCCCGTAGGCCAGGAGGCCCAGCGCGTCGACCTTGCCCGCAAAGGCCTCGTGGGCGTCGGTGCCGGGCGCGGCGTCGACGCCCTGGGTCATGTGGTCCGGCATCCAGTGCCCGTCGCTCGCCAGGCTGAGGTGTGCATTGAGCCCGACGCCGGAGGCGTAGTCGACCAGCGGCCCGCTGGTCGACCATCCGTTACTGGGGAAGGCGGAATAGGCGGTGATGTTCTGGCTGATCTGGCCGGCGTCCCACGAGAGGTCGTTGTAGGCGGTGAAGCTGACCGCGGGTGCGTCGTTGTCCGTGATGGTGTAGGTGTGTGTCGTTCCGGCGCCCAACACCGCGTTCGCCGGGTTGGCGAGGCTGAGCACAACGGTCTCGTCCAACTCGGTCGCCGCATCGTCCACGACGGTCAGCGTCAGGGTCCGCTGCGTCTGGCCGGGTGCGAAGGTGAGGGTGCCGGCGGCCAGTGCGTAGTCGACGCCGCCGCCCGCGGCGGTGCCGCCGCTTGGCGCGAAGTCCACGCGGACCTCCTCCGCCGAGGCGGCGTCGAGTGATACGGCGATCGACACCGGCGAAACACTCTCCTCCCCGCCGGCCGGTGCCGAAGCGGCGAACGCGACGGCCGGCAGGGTGGGGCCGGGCCGGCTCGCCTTGAGCATGAACGCATTGACGTAGCACTTGCTGGCGTTGTCCGAGACGGTAACGAACATGTCGCCGTCGGTACCCGTCGCGATATTGGCGAACCGGGCGACATACCCGTTCTGGGTGTTCCAGCCGTTGGTGATGACGGTCGCCGAATCGCCGACGCCGGCGAAGGTGGCGCCCGGCGTGCTTCGGTTCTCGAACGCATCGACGTCGGAAAGCGTGGTGGTCGTCCACCGGTCGGTGTAGGCGGGATAGTCCCTGTTGCCGAAGATCACGAATTCGTAGCGCAGGGCCGGGTCGAGCCCCGAGAATTGCAGGTACAGTTCGGCCCCGTAGTTGATGAGACCGGCGCAGTCGACTATACCGTTGAACACGCTGTAGGCGTCCGTGCCGCTTGCCGCCGGCGCGCCTTGGTCGGGGTAGGAATTGCCGCCGCCGGTGGCGGTCAGCGTCGCGGGGGTCGCCTCACCCGAGCTGTAATCGACCAGGTTCCCGGCCTGCTCTGCGCCGTAGGCGGTGATATTGACACTGAGCTGCCCGCTGGCCCAGCACAGGTCGTTGTAGGCGGTGAACAGCCTGTCGTTGTCCCGGATCGTGTAGGTGTGCGCGGTTCGACTGCCGAGCTGCGCGTTGGACGGGCTGCTCAAGGTGGCGATGAGGGTCTCGGCGTCTTCCTCCTGCTGGTCGTCGACGATCGTCACGGCGATGTCCCGGCTCGTCTGGCCCGGCGAGAAGGTCAGCGTGCCGTTGGCCAGTGCATAGTCCGTTCCGGACCCCGTCGCGGTGCCGCCGGTCGCCGCGTAGTTCACGCGCACCGTTTGTGCCGCGCTGTCGTTGAGTGTGACCGCCAGGTTCGCCGGGCTCGCGTCCTCGCTGCCGTCGGAGGCGGACGCGGCGAACTGGACGGTGAGCGTCAGGGTCGTGGCGGAGCCGGTATTGGAGTAGTCCGAGTCGCCGATCGCGTTGGTGGCGCGGACCCGGTACTCGTACTGGGTCGCCGGCGCGAGGCCCGTGTCGGTGTGGGCGGTGAGGTCTACGCTCACGGTCGCGATCTGGCCCCACGACCCGCCGCCGGGCCGGCGTTCGATTTTGAACCCGGTCTCGTTCCCGCTCATGTCCGTCCACGACAGGCCGATGCGGGAGGTGGAGGCCGCGGTCGCCGCCAGGTTCTGCGGCGTGGCGGGCGGGCCCTGCTGCGTCGTAGACTCGGCCGTAGCCGAGTACGGCGAATTCCCGTCCGCGTTGTAGGCCTTGATCCTGTAATAGAACGTCGTGCCGGCGGGCAGGCCGGTGTCGCTGTAGGCGGTCTGGTTCGCGCCCGGCGTGGCGACGCGCACCCATTCGGAGAACCCGCTCTGGCGCCGGTCGATCTTGAACCCGGTCTCGTTGTCGCTCGCGTCGGTCCAGCGCAGATCGATCCGGCTGCCGGACTGGGCCGTCGCGATCAGGTTCTGCGGCGCGGCCGGCGGGTTGCCGAACGACGCCGCATGGGTCAGCTCGATATCCATGAAGATGTCGCTGCTGCTCGGGCCCGACTGGTGCAGCTCGACGGCCAGCACGTTCAGGCCCTGCATGAGCTTGCCGGCCTGCGCGCTGAGGTCGAAGCTCTCGTAATCCGCGGCCGAATGGCTGGTGGCGGTCGTGTCGTAGAGGACAGTGCCGCCCGGCAAGGCCGCGCGCAGGAGTTCCTGGCCGTTGAGCCAGGCGACGAACCCGTCGTCGTATCGCGCGCGCAAGGCCATGTTCGTGACCATGCCCGGCTCGGCGGCCAGGGTGAACGTCTTGCGGAAGTAGGTGGTGATGTGGCGGTTGGCCGGGTCGCCCCCGTAATCCACCACGGTGTCGAGGTCCGGATACACGCCGGGGTCGCCGTAGCCCAGCGGCGCGTTGCCGTCGGCCCAGCCGCCGTCGTCATAGGACGGGCTGCGCCAGGCGGTGCCCAGGTCCAGGCCGGCGTCGTGGTATTTCCAGCCGGCCGTCGCGGGCACGAGCACCCCGGAATTCGCGGCGCCGGGCGTGCCGCCGGCGCTCCGGCTCGCCGCCCAGTTGGCCGGGTCGTTGCCGTAGGCGTGCGCATCCTGCCGCTCCAGGGACGGGCCGTCGCCGTCGGCGTTCTCCGGCCACGGGCTGTTGTCGTCGTACTGAACGCGATCGACCAGAATCCAGGGCGTGCCGGCCGGGTCGGGGGTGTCGGGCCGCCACAGTTTGAGGCTCTCGCCGGCGTTGTTGAGCACGCCGGCGTAGGGGCCGAAGATCTGGACCTCGGCCGCAATGCCGTACCGGCCGCGGAAGGCGGCCGGGTTGGTCGCCACGACCAGCGCGTAGTCGCGCGCGCCGAGCGTGCTGCCCGCCGGGAAGGCGTACTCGACGGCGGCCGAGAGCCGCCACGTGTTCGTCGGCACGGCGGGGTCGTACAGCGCCACGTTGCTGTCGGAGATGTTGTACAGCTCGATGAACTCGTCGCCGCCTGCGACCGGATGATACATGATTTCGTTGATGACGACGGGGCCAACCTGCGGGGCGGCGTTAGCGGCGCCCAGCGTGTGGGTCGTGTTCTGGGCCGTGAAGTCGGCGTCGCCGTCGGTCTTCACGTGCCGGCCGAATGCCACGCCGTTCTCGGCGCCGCCGAACCGGGCTTCGGCCAGATACTGCAGATGGCCGTTCGCGTCCCAGGCCGTGAGGTAGATTTCGTCGCCGTGCGAGTCCAGGGCGAAGCAGGCGGGATTGTTGGTGTCGGTGTTGAAATCGGTTTCGTCGAACACGACGTAGCCGCCCGCCGGCAGCGTGGTGCCGGAGGGGATCCGGAACTTCTTGTAGTCGGTGACCGAATCGCTGAGGTACCACCCGCCGATGTCCGCGCTTGCGCCGCCGGCGTTGAAGAGCTCGATCGCGTCGACCTCGGGCAGGTCCGTATGGGTGAGCGCTTCGTTGATGACGACGCGGTAAGGCAGGCCGTCGTCGTAGCCGGGCGAGCCGCCGATCAGGTTCGAGGCACGCCACTTGGCGGGGTCGTCCTGGTCGCCGGCGGTGTCCGTTGCGACGAGCGAGAAGCCGTCGCCGTCCGCCGCCGGGGGCCAGGGCGCCTTGTCGTTGTAGCGCAGCGCGGTGACGGTGCGCCCGTCGGAATCGAGCAGGGCGATCCGTTCGCCGCCGTTGTCCAGCCCGCCGCCGTAGACGCCGAACGGGGCCACGCCCGGATAGCGGGCCGCGAAGGCGGCGGCGTTGCGCACGAGCACCAGGAACGCGCCGCCGGCGAGCTCCGCGCCGGGCGGGAAGGTGTAGGCGAGCCCCTTGACCGTCAGCTCCGAGAGCCCGCGCGTGGCGCTGCCGGTGTTCCGGATCTCGATGAACTCGAAGTCACGCCCGCCGAGCGGGTTGTAGTGGATTTCCGTGATCCGGATATTCGCGTAGTGGGCGGTGTAGTTGTAGGTCGCCGCATGCGCCGCGCTCCAGGTATTGTCGTTCTTCCACACGCGCGCCTTCACGTGCGTCGTGCGCGAGAGCGAAACGGGCCCGGTGTAGGACGCCGCCGCGCCCGCCCGCGCGCCGCCCGCCACGCGCGGGTCCGTCCCGTCAAGCGTGTAGTAGATCGAACCGGTGCTGTTGGGGTTCGACATCGTGAGCTTGAACCCGCTGGCGACCGCGCCGCCGTGCTGCTGGAAGGCGGGCGGATCCAGCGACGGGTAGACCTTGTACCCGTTCATCGTCTGATTGCGGCAGATGTCGATCAGCCGCCCGCCGTTGCCGCTCATCAGATTGTGCACGTAGTCGCGCGCGGAGTACCAGTTCGTGAGGGAATTCCCGTATCCGTCCTGCGCACTGCCCGAATAGGAATTCAGGTTCCGTTCGAACCGATAGACGGTGGTCAGCGAGTCGTTTCCGTTCGTGAGGCCCATGGGGCATTTGCCGTCGCCCCAGCGCGCGGATTCCGGTACGATGGGATCTTCGATCGCGTCGCACAGCGCCATCCAGCGTGCGCGCGCGTTCGCGTCGGCCAGCGGCCCGTCATTCTCGAGCTGTCGGTACAGGCGGTCCGCGAACAGGACGCGGAAATCCTCGTTCCGGATCAGGCTGCGCATCGGTTTGGCGAAGTGTTTGTCCTTTGTGCTGTTGTAGGGCCAACTGCTGCCCTCGGCCGCCGTCAGGAACTGCGGCTTGATCCACGCGCCGTCGTTGCAGAACCCGCCGTTCTGCCAAGGCTTGCGCCCGCTGTCATACCATGCCCATTCGAGATCCCACGCCAGGTAGAAGCCCGGCTCCGGCGGGTTCATCCGGTTGGCGTAGTAGAAGTTGTTCCAGTAGCTTTCCTGCCAGTCGCCCGCGCCGGCGTACCAGGCGAGCGTGATGTAGTCGCAGAAATCCTGGAGCTTGAGATACTGCTGGATTTGCGCGTAGTTGGCCGCAACGGTCATGTCGAGGCCGCCCAGGGTCTCGACGAGATACTGCCAGCGGTCGTCGTCGGAAGTGGAACTGGACCAGACCCAGGCATGGCTGGCCCAGAACCAGTCCTCGTCCTCCCCGCCGAAATACTGCGCATGGAACGTTTCGTCCATGCGCTCGACGGGGTTGTAGATGCCCCAGTACAGGCCGTTGATGTACAGGTGCATGAAGGCGCCCCGGCAGCCGTAGCCGGTCATGGCGATGTGACTGTCGCGCGCCCACTGATCGCGGGCGAACACCATCAGGCGATAGTCGCCCATGAACCCGACGTAGGACTCGTTGCCGCCGCCGCGCAGGACGAGGCAGTCGAACTCCTCGGCGGCGGAATCCGCGTGAAACAGCGCACTCTCGAACATGGGGTAGCGCAGCTTGCCGGCGCCGTATGCGCTCCTGAAATAGAGCTTGAGCGCGCGCTTGATGCGGGAGGGCGGCGGCCAACTGTGGCCCTGGATCCCGCAGTCGACCTGAAACCCCTCGCCCGCCTCCGGAAAGCCCGGCGGATAGACCAGCTCGACGGAACACGGTTTTTCGATCTCCTCCTCGCGCGCGTACAGGCCCATCGTCCCGAACATGTCGGCCGCCGACATGACGACCGACAGCGTCGGCAGCGCCTTCAAGGCGCCCGGCAGCATCCCGCTGTATTCCGGCTTGGCCACGACGATCGGGTCCATCTCGTAGTCGGCCGGGATGTCGTTGGTCGTGCCGCTTCGGACACTCCGCCATTTCGTCGGATAGCCGGCCGGCTTGGCCGGCTGCTGTAGGACGTCGTTGACGAAGAGGTACGTGTGGGTGTCCACATCCGTCGGGTCGCAGCCGCCCTTGTAGGCCGCCGCGCGCAGGCAGGTCGTCGTCGCGATGTGCAGCACCACATTCGTGCCGCCCGCGCTGCCGGAGGTCGCCGTCGGTGCCACGCCCGTCGTCGTGTAGCGAATGGTGGCGCCCGGCGTTTCGGTCGAAATCGTCACGTCAAACGCCGTATCGTAGAACCCGCGGTCTGAACTGAACTGCGTGTCCGCCACGCGCTGAAACGTGCTCAGCTCCAGATCGAACTTGCAGTCGGTGCTCGCGAGCCCCGCGTTGAAGACCTGCACCGCGATCACATTCTCGCCCGGCTCGAGACAGTCCGCGGCGTCCGGCAGTTCGTTCGTCTCGTATGTGCCCGATTCGTGGCCCGCGGACGCCAGCGAGTCGTGCAACGGCGTGCCGTCCGGCTCGTTCTTGTCCAGGACACGCTCGTCGTTGATCCAGACGATGTAGCCGTCGTCGAAGTCGACCGCCGCCCGCACCCGCGTGTCGGGATCCAGCGTCGAGACCGTGAACGTCTTGCGCAGAAAGAAGCACGAGTAGCTGTCCTGCATGTCGCTGAGCGTGGTGTTGATGCCCGCCTCCCCGAACCCGAACGGCGCCTGGCCGCGCGGCCACAACGAATCGTCAAAGTCGACCGTGCGCCAGTCCGTCCGAGGGTCGGACGCTTCCTGCGTGCCCTTCCGGTACTGCCAGCTCGTCGCTCGGGACACGAGCGTCGCCCCGCGTGTTGACGCCACCCCACCCAGAACGCACACCCCCACAACCGCCACCACGCAGCACCAGCGCGTGCACGCGTGCGCGGCTTCAGGCTCTGAACCTCGGCGGCCGGCCCGCGGCACGCAGGGCGGCCGGCGTTGGCGGCGCCCTGCGCACCGCGCCGTCCCCATCTGCCGCTCTGCCACTGGGTGTCGAGCCACGGCCGTTGTCTCCCTCTGATCTACCGCGGTCAGTTTAACAGCAGATTCCGTGCCAACCCCGAAGAATACAAGATGTAGGGGTATTCCGCGGTTGGTCTGGGGATTCGGGTCGCATCTTTGCAAGGATGCGAATCCGCGTTTTCATAAATGAGAACGGGCGCCTGGCGGGGAAGCTCATTCCAACCAGACGCGGGCGCGGTAGTAGCCGGCGGCGGAGGGACCGGTGTTGGTGTAGGAGAGTGTTTGGCCGGACCCGACGCCGTTCTCGAAGCCTGGCACGGGTGCCCAGGCGGCAGTTTCTGGTCCGGCCCGGCATTCGAGCGCGTAGTGGCGGGTGTATGCGTCATAGCCGGTCCCGCTTGCCGCGATTGTGGGCAGCGAGACGACGACGCGGCGGTTATCGAGCCGGACATTGAGGGCGAAGTACTGGCTGCTGCCGGTGGGGTCTGTGCCGGCGATGAACTCCTCGAGATTCGACATGCCGTCGCCGTCCGGGTCGGCCCCGGGCCGATTGGCCGGATCGGAGAGTGCTGCCAGATGTGCGGCTTCCCAGTCGTCGGGCATCGCGTCCCGGTCGGCGTCCGTGTCGATTGGCAATTGGCTATTGTCGATTGACAATTGCGCGTCGAACGTGAGGTCGCTGCTGGTCAGAGAACGGTTGAAGACCTGGACCGCGGCGACGTTGTCACCGTTGTGCAGGGTGGGCAGTTGTGCGCCGGTCAGGACGTTGGACCAGGCGCCGTTCAGGTTTGTGGCCGCGAACGCGTCGTGCGCGACGAAGGAGCCGGGCGCCCCGTTCACGTTCACGCGCGCGATCTCCTCGCCGTTGATCCAGAGGATGAAGCCGTCGTCGTATTGCGCCCAGAGGCTCACGGCATTGATGAGTGCTGAATGCTGAATGTTGAATGTCTTTCGGAGGAAGACCGAGGAGCAACTGTTCTGCATGTTGTCGAGCGTGGTGGCCTCGCCGGCTCCGTAGCCGATCGGGGCGGGGCCGGATGCCCAGCCGGAATCGTCGAAACCGACGCTGCGCCATGCCGTGGATGGTCGCGACGCTTCGGCTGTGCCCTTTCGATACTTCCAGGTTGCGCCTTTGGAGACTTTCGACTCGGGGCCTTCGACTTTCGACCCTCTGAGCATCAACGCATTGGCGTAGGTGTAGGCGCTGTTCGCGGAATCCCGTTTGACGCGCAGCACAATTTGGCCGTCCGTGCCGGGGTCGATGTTCGTGAAACGGGTGACGTAACCGGCCGGGTTGTTGTACCCGGCGTTGTACCGCGTGGTGTCGTTGCCTGTTGTTTGCGTCAGGATCGTTGTCCCGGCCGTGCTGGCGTTCTGGAAGCCGGTGGCGCCCTGGAGGGTGGCAACCTGGTACCGGGCGGAGCTACCGACGTAACTGCTGCCGTTCCGGTCGCAGTAGAGCACAAGTTCGTAGCGCAAAGCCGGATCCAGATCGGAGAGCGTAAGCGTCAGGTCCTGATCCCCGTAGGTCGTGGTCCCGGCGCAGTCCACGACACCGGCGAAGACATTGTAGGCGTCGGTGCCCGGGGCGGGAGCCAGTCCTTGTTGCGCCGCCGGCGCGCTCGCGCCGCGCACCGTGAGGCGGGCGCCCAGGCGCGTGCCGGTCGCCCAGTCGACGAGCAGCCCGCCGTCGATGCCGGTTGGAAACGCGTTGGTGGTGGTGTAAGTTGTGATATTGGCGCTGCGCTGGCCGGCGAACCAGGCGAGGTCGTTGTAAGCCGTGAATTCGGCCGGCGGCGCGCCTGGGTCGGGCGCGGAGTCGCTGTACTCCACGTGCAGGACCGGCGCGGCGGCCGCCTGGCTGTCGTAGGACTCGGCTGTGCGCTGGCCTTTGCCCGCCCCCTCAATCAGCACACGCTGGCCGGAGTCGCGCATGAGCAGCGCCAGCGCGTTGCCGCTGGCCCAGTCCGGCCGATTCACGATCTCCTGGACGATCGCGCGCAGGTTCGGCGTGCGCTGGTCCACGTCGGCCGCGCCGGCCGTCTGCCAGGCCGACGGGTGCCACACAACCGACGCTTGGGTCACCGGGCGGGCACGGATACTGCCGGTTGCGGTCGAGAAGGCGGCGGCATCGGCGCTCGCCTCGCCCTGGATGCGGATAGTGGCCATGGCGGCGTTGGTTTCGTCGACCGTGAACTGGACCTGGGCCATGAGGATTGTGGCGCCGTGCGGGACGGCGACGTTCGCGAAGCGGATGCCGACGACCTGTTCGGTCGTGGCCCCATCGTGGATCAGCTCCAGGTCGGTACCGTCGAGCGTCACCAGTCCGTCGGACAGGCGCTCTTCGGCGTCGTCCGCGGAGGCGCCGACCTGCGCGAAGACCTGGTCTGCGCCGCTGAACCCGGCGGCAAAGGTTCGGCCGTAGACGCCGTGGCCGTCCCCATCCTGGCCCCAGCTTTGCCACAGGACCACGCCGTTTCCGCCCGGGTCCACGGCCACGGCGGGGCAGCACTGCGCGTCCTGGGTATAGCCGTTGACGGGAAATTCGCCGCCCCGCTCCGTCCCCGCGGCATGGTACGCCTTGCCGTACACCCCCGCGCAACTGCCGTCCTGGCCCCAGCTCTGCCAGACGACCGTGAAGGCGCCGTCTGCCGCCATGGCCACGGCGGGAGCGCACTGGAAGTCTTCCGTGTTCGAATTGACTCGGAACGGCGGGCCCAGCGGCGTGCCGGCGGCGTTGTAGCGCCGCGCGTAGACTTCGTCCTGCTTCTTGTCGATGCAGCCGGCGTCACCGTGTGCGGCGTTCGCCGAGAGCAGACCGCTGCCTTGCCACGCCACGACGAAATCGCCGTCCGCGTCCACGGCCACCGAGACGCCGCCGAGCTCGTTGTTTGTCGTGCTGTTGACGCGGAACTGGCCGCCCAGTTTCGTCCCGGCGGAGTCGAAACGGCGCGCGTAAATGCCGTGTCCGTCCTCGTTCTCGTCGCTTTGCCAGGCGACGACAAAGTCGCCGTCCGCATCCATGCCGACGGCCGGGCGGTACTGGGAACAGGCGGTGCTGTTGTTGACCCTGAACTCGGCGCCCTGCGCCGTTCCGGCGGCGTTGTAGCGCCGGCCGTAGATCCCGAACCCGCTCCCGTCCTGGTCCCAGCTTTGCCAGACGACGACGAAATCGCCGTCGGCGTCCATGGCGACGGCCGGGCACTGCTGGGCGCCTGCGGTGGTACCGTTCACGCGGAACTCGCCGCTCAGCGCCGTGCCCGCGGCATTGTAGCGACGGCCGTAGATCTCTTCCCATTCGCCTTCCTGGCCCGCGCTTTGCCAGACCACGACGAAACGGCCGGTCGCGTCTATCCCCACGGCGGGCGCCGATTGCGCGCCTGCCGTGCACGTGTTGACGCCAAACTCCGTGCCCTGCGCCGCGCCCGCCGCGTCGTGGCGTTGTGCGTAGATGCCCCAACTGTCGCCGTCCTGGTTCCAGCTCTGCCAGACGGCGACGAAGCCGCCGCCGGCGTCCATCGCGATGGCCGGGTCGACTTGGTCGCCGGCCGTGCCGGTGTTGACCGGGAACTCGCCGGCCCGGAGCGTGCCGCTGAGAATGAGGGCGGCCAAGCCGAGCGTGACGCGGACCGTGAACCTGCCCAGACTGGAGTTCAGAGCTGTCGCGAAGGCAGGCCGGTCGTCTTCGGCCGGCCACAGGCTTCGCACATTGCTGGACGTCGCGGATTGGCCAAGCGAGGACGCCTGGCCTACGGGCCCCAATCGCATCTCGGCATCCCTCGCGACAACCGAACCGTGGTCGTCGCTTTCTTTCGTTTCACTCATCGTGTTCTCCCATCAGCGCACCGCGGTTCCCGCAGAGACCGGCCCGAAAGCCGCGCCGAAGCCCCGGCTCGGCTCAGCCTCGCCCTCCAGGGGGCCGCAAGATCCGGCGTCGAATGGAGGGCGAACCTGTGGTGAGCCGCCTCGCGGGCACCGCGCTATCTGTTCACCGTCGGCAGCCAGGCGCGATGCTCGGCCTTGATGCTGGCGTAGGCCGGATCGTTCGCCAGGTTGTGCCATTCGTTCGGGTCGTTCTCGTGATCGTAGAGCTCTTCGCCGCCGTCGCTGTAGCGGGTGTAACGCCAGCGCTCCGAACGCAGCGTGTGGTTGTTGCGATTGTGGGTTGTCAGCGCGGGCTGAGCCCGGGCCGCGGCCGGATTCTTCAGCAGCGGCACCAGGCTGAGCGCTTCGAGCCCGGACTTCGGTGGCAAGCCGCACAACTCGACGAGAGTCGGGTACATGTCCATGAGACTCACCGGACGGCCGCACCGCGCGCCGGGCGTCGTGACGCCCGGCGCCACGACGATCAGGGGCACCCGGGTCGTCTCTTCCCACAGCGCCGACTTGTGGTAGCGCAGCTTCTCGCCCAGATGATAGCCATGGTCGCTCCAGAGCATGACGATGGTGTTGTTCGCGTACGGGCTCTGGTCCAACGCATCCAGAACACGGCCCACCAGCGCGTCTGTATAGCTGCCCAGCGCCAGGTAGGCCCGGGCCGCCTCCCGCAATGCGCCGTGTTTCTTCACCAGGTTGTAGTCCCCGGTGCGGGTCCATCCCTTCGCGATCGGCGGCAGGTCCGCGTCGTCGTCGGCCTTGATGAGCGGCGGCTCGACTTCGGCCAGCGGATGCATGTCGAAATACTTGCGCGGGCCGTACCAGCACTGGTGCGGCTTCGAACTGCCGTAGCCCAGGAAGAACGGATGGTCGTGCCGCTTGAGCAACTGCCGGCAGACCCAGTCGGTGTCCTTGCCGTCTTCCATTTCGGAATCCGCCACGTCCATCGCCGCCCAGTCGATCCCGTTCGCCTCAAAATTGACGGGGACGCTCAACTCGGCGAAGCCGTTCCCGGGCAGGTCTTCGGTCAGCGGGATCGTCTTGTTCGGTCTGTTCCGGATTTTCGACGGCCAGTATGCGTTCCAGGAGATCGGGTCGGTATCGCCAAGATGAAACACTTTGCCGGCCCCGAACGCGTAGTACCCGTTCTGCTTGAAATACTGCGGCAGCATGACCGCGTCTTTCAGGACGGCGTTCTGCCTGTGATCGCTGAACCCGTACAGCCCGGACGTCGACGGCCGGATGCCGCTGAGCAGCGCCGCGCGGGACGGCTGGCAGATGACGGCCGGGCAGTGCGCGTTGGTGAAGAGCATGCCGCGCGCGGCCAGCCGGTCGATGTTCGGTGTCCGCGCGTGCGGATGCCCGCCGAGGCAGCCCACCCAGTCGTTCAGATCATCGAGCGAAATGAACAGAACGTTGGGCCTGTGGCCGTCGGCCGGCCCGGCAAAGGCCAGCGGGCGCAGCCAGGCCGAGAGGGCCGCCGCACCGGCGCTTGCCAGGAAATCACGACGCGAAAACAGTCGGTTCATGGGCCGTCTCCTTTTGATCCAACAACAGATGGCCGGGCACACCCCGCCCTGATTGTCCATGACCATGAGGCGCCGCTCAGGCGGGAATTGTTACCCGCCATGTTGATCGGCGCACGTTGATGCCATAGGGGCACGCTGCATATGGCCACTTTATGTTGTACTGTTTGAGCCGGGGCCGATCTACTCCAGCCAGACACGGCCGCGGTAGACTTCCTGTGCGCGGCCCGTGCTGTTGGTGTGGGCGATGGTTTGGCCCGCGCCGCTGATGCGTTCGCAGCCCGGCACGGCGCTCCAGGCGCCGTCGTCCATGCCGTCTTTGGTCTCCAGCGCGTAGTAGCGGGTGTACCCCGCATATCCGCTGCCTGCCGCCTCGATGGTCGGCAGTGTCACGACGATGCCGCCGCCGGCGAACGCGAGATCCACGCCGAAATATTGCGCATCGGCTGTCGGATCGGTCCCCGCAACGAATTCGTCCAGGTTTGACATGCCGTCGTTGTCCGGATCGGCCGAGGCGGTCCTGTCGGCCGGGTCGGACAAGCGGGCGAGACAGGCGCTCTCCCACGCGTCGGGCATTCCATCCTGGTCGACATCATCCGGCGCAGGCAACGCATGCCGGCCAACGGCCAGCGAGCCGTCGAACAGCAGATCGCCGCTGTCGAGCGAACGGTTGAACACCTGGACGGCGAGCACATTGTCCCCTTCGCGCAGCGCGGGCATGTCAGCCCCTGTGAACACGTTCGACCAGGAGGCGTTCAGATTTTCCGCGGCGCACGCGTCGCAGGCGACAAATGAGCCCGGCGTACCGGCTACGTTCACGCGCGCGACTTCCTCGCCGTTGATCCACATGATGAAGCCGTCGTCGTGATGGGCCCAGAGGCGCAGCTCATTGATGAGTGCTGAATTCCGAACGCTGAACGCCTTTCGGAGGAACACGGAGGAGTAGCGGGTCTGCATGTCGTCGAGCGTCGTGGCCTCGCCGGCGCCGTAGCCGATCGGGGCGGGCCCGGATGCCCAGCCGGAATCGTCGAAACCGGCGCCTCGCCACGCCGTGGAGGGTCGCGACGCTTCGGCGGTGCCCTTCCGGTATTTCCAGATTGCGCCTTCCGGGACTTTCCACTCGGGCCCTTCGATCTCCGACCCTCTGAGCATCAACGCATTGGCGTAGGTGTAGGCGTCGCTCGCGGAGTCCCGCTTGACGCGCAGCACGATGGCGCCGTCCGCGCCGGGATCGATATTCGTGAAGCGCGTGACGTAGCCGACGGGGTTGTTGTAGCCGGCATTGTAGCGCGTGGTGTCGTTGCCGGTCGTATCCGTGAGGATCGTCGTGCCTGTCGTGCTCGCGTTTTCGAATCCGACGGCGCCCTGCAGGGTGGCGTATTGATATCGGGACGAGCTTCCCACGTAGGTGTCCCTGTTGCGGTCGCCGTACAGGACGAGCGCATAGCGCAACGTCGGGTCGAGGCCGGAGAAGGCGAGGGTCAGGTCCTGATCGCCGTAGGTCACGGTCCCCGCGCCATCGACGACGCCGCCGAAGACGTCGTGCGCATCGGTGCCGGCGGCCGGATCGAGCCCCTGCTGCGCCACCGGCGCGCTCCCGCCGCGCACGGTGAGTTGAACGCCGAGGCTTGCGCCCGTTGCGTGGTCGACCAGCGGTCCGCCGTCCACTCCGGTCGGAAACGCGTTGGTGGTGGTGTAGGCCGTGATATTGGCGCTGCGCTGTCCGGCGAACCAGGCCAGATCGTTGTAGGCCGTGAACCCGGTCAGCGGCGCGAGCGTGGTCGCCGCGGAGGCGACGTCCGAATAATCGGAGTCTCCGTCACCGTTGTACGCTTTGACCCTGTAGTAATAATGCGTCCCGGCCGGCAGTCCTGTATCGCTGAAGGCCGTGGCGTTCGCCGGGACGGTGCCGACACGAGCCCAGGTGCTTGTGCCGCTCTGGCGCCGGTCGATCTTGAACCCCTGTTCGTCGTTGCTGTTGTCCTGCCAGGCGAGGTTGATGCGGCTGGTCGATGCGGACTGGGCGGTCAACCCGCTCGGCGCGGCTGGCGGATTGGCGGCCTGCGCGGTGTGACGCAATTCCAGATCCAGGAACAGATCGCTGCTGCTTGGCCCGGTCTGGTGCAGTTCTACGGCCAGTACATTCACGCCCAGGATCAGCTTGCCGATGTGGGCGTTGAGGCCGAATTCTTCGTAGTCCACAGCGCTATGCCCCGTTGCGGTCGTGTCATAGGCGATCGTACCGGCCGCCATCGCCGCGCGCATGATTTCCTGGCCGTTCAAGTAGGCGACGAACCCATCGTCGTACTTCGCCGCGAGTGTCAGGCTGCTCACTTGGGCCGGCCGCACGCCGAGCATGAATCGCGTGCGCAGGTAGGTGGTAATGTGCTTGTCGGCCGGATTGTCGCCGTAGGGCACTTCGGTATCGATCTCGGGATAGCCGTAGCCGAGCGGTGCGTTGCCGTCCGGCCAGCGGCTGTCGTCGAATGAGGCATTGCGCCACGCGGTGTCGAGGTCTTGGCCCCGGTGATGGTAACGCCAGGCGGCGGTCTTCGAGACCAGAATACCCGAGTTCGGCCGGCCGGGCGTGCCGCCGGCGTCGCGGCTCGCCGCCCAGTTCGCCGGGTCGTTGCCGTAGAGCGAGGCGGCGATGCGTTCCAGCGACGGGCCGTCGCCGTCCGGGCGTTCGGGCCACGGATCGTTGTCCTGGTAGCTCACGCGGTCGACCTCGATCCACGGGATCCCTTCGGTATCGGGCGTGTCGGGCTTCACCAACCGTACGCTCTCGCCGCCGTTCCCGAGCCGACCGGTGTAGGGACCGAAGACCTGTGCTTCGGCCGGCACGTCCGGATACGCGCTTCGCAACGCACTCGCGTTGGTGGAACTCACCAGCACGTATTCGCCCGGATCGACCGTAATGCCCTGCGGGAACACATAATCCACCGCGTTGGTCAGCCGCCAGGTGTTCGCGGGATTGGCCGGGTCGTACAGCTTCACGGGGGAGCCGCCGGCATTATACAACTCCACGAACTCCGGTTCACCGGGCATGGGATTGTACATGATCTCGTTGATGACGATGGGGCCGACCCGCGGGTAGGCGTTGGCATCGCCGAGCGTGTTGCCCGCGCTCTGTGCCGCGAAGTCGTCGCCCCCCGTGGTCTTCACATGCCGGCCGAACGCGATCCCGTTTTCCGCCGCCCCGAATTCCACTCGGTCCATGTACAGCAGGTTGCCGCTGGTGTCCCAGTGGGTCAGGTAGATCTGGTCCCCATGCGAGTCGAGTGCGAAGCCCAACTGCGTCTCGTTGAACGCGGCGTACCCGCCGGCCGGGATGGTCTTGCCGGCCGGGATTGGATAGAGCGTGTAGTTGGTGACCGTGTCGCTCAGATACCAGCCGCCGATATCGGCGACGTCGTCTCCGAGGTTGCGCAGCTCGATCGCGTCGATCTCGGGCGGGTCGGTATGCGTGAGCGCCTCGTTGATCACGACGCGGTAGTACGGCCCGTCGTCGCGGCCGGGCGAGCCGCCGATCAGGTTGCTGACCCGCCATTTGGCGGGGTCGTCCTGCTCGCCGGCACCTTCGAACACGAGCGAGAATCCGTCGCCGTCGGCCTCCTTCGGCCAGGGGTCCTTGTCGTTGTAGCGCACGGACGTCACGGTGTGTCCATCGCAGTCGAGCAGGGCGATTCTCTCGCCGCCGTTGTCCAGGCCGCCGTCGTATTGGCCGAACGGCGCGAAACCGTGCCGTTGTTCGAAAGCTGCCGCGTCACTGGCGATCACCAGGAACTCGCCGCCCGCCAGGTCCGTGCCCGGCGGGAACGTGTAGCGCAGCCCTCTCAGCCGCATGGCGGACAACCCGCGGGTCGAGCTGCCGGTGTTCCGGATCTCAACGAACTCGTAGGCGCCGCCGCCGAGCGGGTTGTACATGATTTCGGTGATGCGGATGTTGCCGTAGTGCGCGGTGCAGTTGTAGGTTGCCTCGTGCAACGCGCTCCAGGTGTTGTTCGTTTTGTAGACGCGCGCCTTGACGTGGGTCGTGCGCGAGAGGGCGACCGGACCGCCGTACAGCGTTGCGCGGGAACACCTTGTCCCGCCCGGCTTGCGCGGATCGGAGCCGTCCAGCGTATAGTAGACGTTGCCCGCGCTGTTCGGATTGGACATCGTCAGCTTGAACCCGCTCGCGATCGCGCCGCCGTGCCGGTGTAGGCCCGGCGGGTCGAGGTTCGGATACAGAGAGAAGCCGTTGATCGGCGTGCTGCGCAGCGCCGCGCGCAGGCGGTCGCTGTTCCCGGCCATCAGATTGCGGATGCGGTCGCGCGCGTGGTAGAAGTGCGGATTGCGGGTCCAGACGGGCGTGCCGCCGTGAAAGTCCCGCCAATGATCGCCCCAGCGGGCCGACTCGGCCACCATCGGGCCCTCGACGTGGGCGGCCAGCGTCGCCCAGCGCGCCTGCGAGTTGGCGTCCGTCAGGGCCCCGTCGTTGTAGCCGTGCTTGTACACGCGATCCGCAAAGAGCGTGCGGAAGTCCGCGCTTCTCGCCATGGCGCGCAGCGGACCGGCAACCCACTTCAGCGTCGACGCGCCGTTTGGGTAGATCTCGTCCGTAAACGCCGGCTTGATCCAGGCCCCTTCGTGTCCCTTGTAGTAGTCCGTCCACGACAGTTCGCCGTCAAAGCAGAAGTATTGAATCGGCCGCGGGCCGGGCAGGTTCCGATTGCCCACGAAGTAGTTGTTGACCGCGTAGCGGGTGGTCCCGTCCTCGTTCCTGTGCTCGCACCAGTCTCCCATGCCGGTGTAGAAGCGCAGTGCGATGTAGTCGGCGTACTGGGCCGCGTCGAGATACTCGCACATCTCCGTGTAGTTGGCGCCGACATCCATCGGCCGGTCGATCAGCGTGTTCATCAGGTAGAGCCAGCGGGCGTCATCCCCGCTGAGATGCTCGTACCAGATGCCGTTGCCGCCGGTGCCGGCGAACCAGTCGCCCATGTCGCCGCCGCCATAGCTGGAGCTGAACCAGGCCGTCGGCAGTTCCACGGGACTGTAGACGCCCCAGTACAGGCCGTTGAGGTACAGATGCATAAACGTCCCGTGGACGCCCATGCTCGAGATCGCCATCTGCGAGTCGCGCTCGAACTCGTCGGTCAATTGCCAGAGCGCATTGGTGTTGCAGCCCGGCACGGCCGTATCGCCCCGCAGGACCAGCCGGTCGAACTCGTCCGCCGCGGAATCGGCATTCAGGGGCGCGTCTTCAAAGAACGGATAGCGGAGTTTCGTCGGGCCATATTCGCTCTGGAAGTAGAGGGTGAATGGACGCTTCTCATACAACCACGAGCGGGGCTTGATGCCGCAGTCGATCTGGAAGCCGGCGCGGCCGCCCGCCGGGTGAAACAGTTCCAAAGAAGCCGGCCGCTGGAACGGGTCGTTCTGGTCGCCCTGGCCCCCGCCGTTGCGATAGATGCCCGTGCTGCCGAACAGGTCCGTCTGTTTCATGACGACCGACAGAGTGGGAAGCGCCCTGAGATTGTCGCGCAGGTTCGCCTGGTAGAGCGAGTTCGTCACGATCTCAGGGTCCATCTGGTAGTCGGCGTCCAGCCGGTTCGCACCCCCGACGCCGCACCATGTGGCCGGGAAACCGGCAGGGTTGTTCGGCTGCCGCAGGACATCGTCGAGAAAGATGTACGTGTGCGTATCGACGTTCGTGGGTTCATGGCCGCCCTTGAACGCCGCCGCGCGCAGGCAGGTCGTCGTCGTGATGTGGACCGTCGCGCTGCCGACCGATGCCGTGCCGGAGCTGCTCGTGGGCGGCGAGCCGTCCGTCGTGTACCGGATCGTCGCGCCCGGCGTGGCGGTCGTGATCGTCAGGTCGAACGATGCGTCGTAGAACCCGCGGTCGTGACTGAACTTGGTGTCCGAAACCTTCTTGTACGAGGCGAGTTCCACATCGATGTGGCAGTCGCTGCTGCCCTTCGAGGCGTTGAATACCTGAATGGCGACGACATTCTCGCCGAGCTCCAGGTAATCTTGCGGGTCCGGGAGTCCGCACGTCTCGTACAGCCCGTCCGAGCCTCCGTTTGCCGCGGCCGTGGAGTCGTACAGCGGCGTGCCGTCAGGCTCGTTCTTGTCCAGCACCCGCTCGCCGTTGATCCACAGGATGAACCCGTCGTCGTACTTCACGCTCGCACGCAGCTCGGTTGCCGCGTCCAGGCCGGAAACGGTGAAGGTCTTGCGGAGGAAGAAGGTGGTGTAGGTGTTGGGCATGTCGCCGAACGTCGTGTTCAGGCCCGTTGTCCCGTAGCCGAGCGGTGCGTTGCCCTTAGGCCAGGAGGCGTCATCGAAGTCAAGCGTTCGCCATTCGCTGCGCGGGTCGGACGCTTCACGCGTGCCCTTGCCGTAGCGCCATGTCGACGCCTTCGCGATCAGCGTTTGGGCGGCCGATCCGAACGGCCACACCAGGATCAGCCAGCCGGCGAGAACGGGGACCCAGCCCCGCAGAGGGCATCTGTTCATCTGTCTGTCTCCCTTTGATGCAACGTCTCTGTTACGGCAGCACGTGAATGGGGCGTCGGTGGGCGGCATGATGTTACATGGCGGTTGGCTGCCCCGTACGAATTTGCCCCGCGAGGCTCCTACATCTTGTGGCGTGCAAGCCGAATGGCGAGGGGAGAGGCCGGAAGACGGCTCTGGCGAATCCAGCCGGGCATATCGCGACTTGATTCGCGCCATACGGCCACGTATCATGGCGTATCGTTCCCGCGCGCCCAGCCCGATGCGATTCCATGTTAACCGACAGCCTGGCCGGGGCGTGAGACCGATCACGCGAGCCGGCGTTCGGTGTTTGCGAGGAGGTGTCCGGTGAGTTTTTCGCTTTGCGTACGAACGGCATCCGCGGCTTCGCCCGTTGTCGCCGTGTGTCTTGGCGTACTGGCGGCAACGGGTCCGTTGGCCGACAGCGGCCTGGCGGCTGACTTGCCCTGGGAGAAGGAGCAGGCGCAGACTCCGGCGCCGGGCACGGGCGCCGAGGGCGTGCAATTGCCGTGGGAGAAGGAGACGGCGGGGCCGAAGAAGGCGCCGCGGACGCAGGAGCCGGAAAGCGGGCCACTGCCGTGGGAACAGCAGAAGAAGGCGCCGGCGCCCGCCCCGGCGAAACCGGCGGTGAAGCCGAAGGCGGAAGAGGCGAAGCTGGCCGACCTGCGCCGGCGCGCGGAGGCGGGCGAGGCCGGGGCGCAGTTCAGCTACGGGTTGCGCTTCGCCCAGGGCAAGGGTGTAACCCTCGACTATGCGGCCGCGAAGATGTGGTTTGAGCGCGCGGCGGCGCAGGGCCACGCAAGCGCGCGGTTCAATCTGGGTGTCATCTACAAGGACGGTCTCGGTGTGGCGCAGGATTATGCGAAAGCCATCGCCCAGTTCGGAGCCGTCTTGAAGGCGGAACTGGGCAGATCGAACTGGGAGGTAGCGGTGGCGAAAACGAAAGCCGGGCTCGAGGCCCAGCGGATGCTCGGGATCTGCTACCATTACGGTCCCGAATCGCTCCGGGACGACAAGAAAGCGTACCACTGGTTCTGGCTGGCGGGGGGGGCGGGGAACCACGGTCCGGCTCAGAACAATCTCGGGCTGTGCTATGCGAACGGGTGGGGTGTCGAGAAATCCGCGAAGGACGCCGCATACTGGTATGAACGCGGCGCCCGCAACGGCGACAAGCTTGCCGCCTACAACCTGGCCCGCGCCTATGAGCGCGGCGAAGGCGTGGCGAAAGACAGGGCCAAGGCCGTTGAGTGGTATGAAGTGGCGCTGAAGAAGGGGTATGAACGCGCCAAGACGCGCCTGGAGAAGCTGAAGTGACGGAGCCGCGACGGATGAAGCGCCGCAAGAAGGCCGGGACGCAAAGAGAACCTCTGGTCGACTCGCCGCGGCGCTGGCGTGCGCTGTGCGAGAACCTGCCGGACATCGTCATGACGGTCGCGCGCGACGGCTCGCTGGAGGCGATCAACCGCACCGTGAAGGGCCTCACCGTCGAGCAGGCGGTCGGCACGAGCATCTACGACTACATCAGCCCCGAGCATCGCGGCGCCGTGCGGCAGGCCCTGGAGCGGGTGTTCGAGACGGGCAAGCCGGACACCTACCAGATTCGCGGTACGGGGCCGCTTGGGCCCGACACGGCTTGGTACGAGACGCGCGTCGTGCCCGTGTGGCGGGAGGGGCGGGTCGTCGCCGTCACACAGATCAGCACGGACGTCACCGCCCGGAAGGAGGCGGAGGACCTGCTGCGTGACAGCGAGCAGAAATACCGCCAACTCGTCGAGAGCGTGAACGATGGCATCTGGGCGCTGGACGAGCAGGACTGCACCGTGTTCGTGAACCCGCGCATGGCGCAGATGCTCGGATACGGCCCCGATGAAATGCTGGGAAGGCCTCTTGCCGCCTTTCTTGAGGAAGGCGAGATGGCGCGCTGCAAGGATTGTCTGTCCCCGGGCCGGCCCGAGGCGGGACAGCGTGCTGGGTTCACGCTGCTGCGCAAGGACGGAACGCGCGTGCGCGCCAGCTTCGGGGTTGCGGTGGCCACCGACGACGACGGGAACTACCTCGGCGCGACGATTTCGGCAACGGACATCACCGAGCGGGAGCTGGCGGCAGAGGCCATTCGCAAGAGCGAAGAAGAATTCCGGCTCGCCTTCGAGAATGCGAAAGACGCCATTTTCTGGGCGGATCCCGAGACGGGAATCCTGCTGCGGTGCAACAAAGCGGCCGAAGCGCTGCTCGGGCGCAGCCGCGACGAGCTCGTCGGCATGCATCAGACGATGCTGCACCCGCCGGAGACGGTTGACTACCACGCGAACCAGTTCCGCCGGCATTTCAAGGAACGGGGCGCCATCGACGACGACGGCGAGATCATCACGAAATCGGGCCAGGTCAAGCCGGTCCACATCTCGGCTTCACTCACCTCTGTTGGCGGCAAGACTGTCATGCAAGGGATCTTCCGGGACATCACGGAGCGGAAGGAGGCGGAACGGCAACTGGAGCAGGCCCGGAGCCGGCTGGCACAGCTCGTCGATGAGCAGAAGGCGAAACTGAACGTACGGGAGCGCGCTATCGAGAGCAGCCTGAACGGCATCGGGATCTGCGACCTGAACGGGATCGTGACCTACGCCAACCCGGCCTTCGCGGGACTTTTCGGGTGTGACGCCCCCGAAGAGGTGCTGGGCTGGCATGCGTCGGACTTCTCGCCCGGCGACGAAGCCGTGCAGACGCTCACGACGGTCCGTAACGAGGGCCGCTGGTCAGGCGTGCTGCCGGGCAAGCGGAAGGACGGGAGCGCCTTTGACGCGCAGATGCTGGTGAACCTGATCACGGACGCCGGCCGGCCCGTCGGCATCGTGGCGTCCATTCTGGACGTGACGGAACAGAGACAGATGCTCAACGCGCTGGTCGCGTCCGAGCAGAAATACAGGCAGGTCGTCGAGAACACGCAGGACATCGTGTATTCCGTGGACAGGGAGGGCCGGATCACGTTCGTCAGCCCGGCGGTGACCCGTTACGGGTACGCAGTCAGCGACGTGGTCGGCAGACCGATTGGCGAGTTCCTTGTTCCGGAAGACCTTGAGCCGGTGATGCGCGATTTGGCGAGCACCCTGTCGACGGGTGCCGTATTCAAGACCGCGTTTCGAATCCAGGCGCGCGACGGCCGCGTCCTGCACATGGAAGAACTCGGCTCGCCCATCCGGGACCTGAGCGGCGAGATAGCCGGCATCACGGGTGTGATCCGGGACGTCACCGAGCAAAGGCAGGCGGAGGAGGCGTTACGCAAGACAAATGACGAGCTGGTTCGGGCCGAACGGCTGGCGGCGATCGGGGAAATGGCGACGGGGATCAGCCACGAGATCAACCAGCCGCTGACGGCCATGCGCGGCTATACGGACAACGCGCGCACGCTGATCAGCCGCGGGCGCTACGAGGAGGCGGAGTCGAACCTGCGCATCATTGCGGAGCTTCTCGACCGCTCCGCCGAGATCACCGGCCAGCTGAAGCTGTTGGTGCGCAGACCCGCGGAGCCGTCCGGCGCGCTGTCGCTGCGCACGGTCGTCGAGAACGTCGTGTCCTTTCTGGCCGCCCGCGCCGGGGAGGAGGGCGTCCGGCTTCTGACGGACGTCCCGGCCGCCGAATTTGCGGTCAGGGGTGATCTCGTGCGGCTGGAGCAGGTCGTGATGAATCTTGTGGGGAACGCGCTGGATGCGATGAAGGGCGCGGCAACGCGCGAGGTGCGGCTTGCGTTGCGCGAGACGGCTGGGTGCGTCGCGCTCACATGCCGCGATACAGGTTCGGGGATCCCGGCGGACCGGCTCCGGCGCGTGTTCGAGCCGTTCTATACGACCAAGCCGCCGGGCGAAGGGCTCGGCCTCGGCCTGGCGATCGCGAAGACCATCGTCGAAGAATGCGGCGGGAACATGACCGCCGCAAATCACCCGGACGGCGGGGCGGTCTTCACGGTGACGTTCCCTCCGGCCGGGCCGGCTACTCCAGCCAGACCCGGGCCCGGTACAGCGTAACACCCGTGGCGCTCGTGTTCGTGTAGGACAGGGTGAGCCCCGTACCGGCCACGTTTTCGAAGCCCGGCAGCGGCCGCCACTCGCCGGCGGGCTCGGCACGTGCCTGCAACGTGTAGTGCCGCGTAGTCCCCGTGTACCCGCTGCCCGCCGCCTCGATCGTGGGCACGGATACGACGATGCGGCCCCCGGCCAAGCGCACGTCCGCGCCGAAGTACTGCGCCCCCGCGGTCGGATCGGTTCCCGCGATGTACTCCGCCAGGTTCGACAGCCCGTCGCCGTCGGGGTCAGCCGAGTCGGACCGATCGGACGGATCGGGCAGATCCGACAGATAGGCCGTCTCCCACGCGTCGGGCATGCCGTCCCGGTCGGCGTCTGCCTCGATTGACAATTGACTATTGACGATCGACAATTGAGCGTCGAACGTGAGGTCACTGCTGGTCAGCGCGCAGTTGAACACCTGGACGGCCAATACATTGGCGCCGGTTCGCAGCTCGGGCAGCGCGCCGCCGGTCAACGTGGCGGCCCATTCGGATGGCCCGATGCTGTTCACGGCGAGCCCGTCACAGGCCACGGGCGCACCTGGCGCATCGGGCATGTTGACGCGTGCGACCTCCTCGCCGTTGAGCCACATCACGAACCCGTCGTCGTACAGCGCCCACAGGCGCACCTCATTGACGAGCGCCGCATTCCGAATGTCGAACGCCTTGCGCAGGAAGACGGACGGATACGTGTTCTGCATGCCGGACAGCGTCGTGCCGTAGGGGCCGTCGCCGTAGCCGAACGGGGCCGGGCCGGAGGCCCATGCGGAATCGTCGAAACCCGAAACGCGCCAGGCGTGGCCCGGTGTGGAGGCTTCGCCGGTTCCTCGGGCGTATTTCCATGTCGCGGCTTGCGGGACCGCGTCGTCCGCCGGCTTCGTCGTCCGGGCGGCCGCGCCGTTGGAATACGGCGAGTTGCCGGCGGCGTTGTAGGCCTTGACTTGGTAGTAGTACGTCGTGTCGGATTCGAGGCCGGTATCGCCGTAGGCCGTGGCGTCCGCCGTTGGCGAGGCGATGCGGACCCACACGTCCGTTCCGCTCCGGCGGCGGTCGATCTTGAATTGGGTTTCGGCGTCGCTGTTGTCGGTCCAGCTCAGGTCGATGCGGGTGGGGGAGACGGCGGTCGCCGTCAGGTTCTCCGGCGCGGCAGGCGGCTGCAGGTCGGTCGGCGTCGTCGCCGTGGCGACGTTCGAGTACGGCGAGTTGCCGGCGGCGTTGTGCGCCTTGACCTGATAGTAGAAGTGGGTTTCGGCGGGCAGGCCCGAATCGGCGTGCGAGGTGGTGTTGGCGCTCGGCTCGGCGATGCGGTCCCAGGTGTCGGTTCCGCTCCGGCGCCGGTCGATTTTGAAGCCCGTCTCGTCCGAGCTGTTGTCGCGCCAGGTCAGCCGGATCCGCGAGGCCGACTGTGCGGCGGCCACGAGGTTGTCGGGCGCGGCGGGCGGCGGCGTGATGTTGCCGGGATAGTCGATCCAGACGTATTTCGTGCCGTTATCGACACTCATGGGCAGGCCTGCCGCGACGGCGGTGGCGTCGCCGTGCGTGGCGTCGATCAGCTTGAACGCGTTGAGCGTGACGGGCCGGCCCGACTTCCGGTCGGTGAGCTGCATGACGTAGCGCCACGTCGCGGCGGTTAGGTCGCCGGATGGCGCGATGTCCGTGAGGTCGAACACGAAGGTGCCGTCCGGCGCGGCCGAGGGGTTGGCGTCGTGGTTCAGGCCGTCGAACCCGGCGAGGACCGAATCGCCCTTATGGTTGCGGCCGAACAGCTCGGGCGTCCATGAGGCTTGTGGGCTCAAGGGCGGCGTGTCGTCGATCGTGGTGCGGTGGAAGACCATCCGAATCTCGTCGCGCCTGGCGGTCTGCAGCGTGAATTGGGCCAGCAATCGCGGCACATGGGGACTGTCGCGGCGTTGGACGCAATAGACCTTGCCGTTCACGATGGCCGCGGCGCGGTCGGTTTTCGGGCCGTTCGCGACCGCCGAGACCGCCTTGATCGCGTCATAGGCCAGCCAGTAGAAGCCGTTGTTGCCTTTGGCCGTGCCGTGCGACTCCGCGATCTTGAGCGCGCCTTTCTCGCCGGCATCCAGGCGGCTGTTCTGGTTCACGTCGACCCAGATGTCGTCGTTCCATCCGACGATCGCCATATGATGCCCGCCGCCGCGGTTTGTGTGGACAAACGAGCACGCCGTCTGGCCGACAACCGCGTCGTCTGCCGTTGTCGCGGGATCGTCGAGGATGGTTGTCCAGACCCAATGCGGGTACGAGTTCGGCGAATGGGTCTCCATGGTGATGGCCCAGCGGTCGTCGTACAGGGTCGTCTTGAGCGCGGTCAGTCCGGTGCTCGTGTCGACGCTGCTGATGATCTTTGTCGTCTTCATGCGCCAGGGCAACGCGGCGCGCCAGACGGCCGGGTCGGTGCAGTAGGCGAGGTTCCGGCAAAGCGTGTCGCCGTAGAACTGGCTCCAGCGCCCGATGCCATGCTTGATCATGAAGTTGTCGTTGTCCAGCCACGAGCCGCCCGTGGAGTGGTTGCCGAGATGGTTGAATGCCCAGACCGGCGAGGCGCGATAATTCGAACCGCCGGTCTTCGCGTTCCAGCCCTGGTGCTTGGCCAGCACGTAGCCGGCGCCGTAGTAGGTGGTGGACCACCCTGTGCAGGAGCCGCCGATCTGGCTGCCGATCGGCGGGAAAGCCTGGTCCGGGCTGCGGTCGTGCTGGCGGGGCGGGGCGGCGGTCGCGACGAGTGCGGCCGCGAGGAGACAGAGTGTAAAGGCCTGAACGGACTTTGATACGCTTCGTCTCATGAGTCCACCTCCGGGTTCGGCGTTTGATTCATTCTCGCCAACGGCTCATCGAGCGATTCCGGCCGGATCTCGGCGGAAGACATGCCGTTGGCCGGTTGTTCGCCTACTGTTCCGAGATTCCGGGCGGGTGTAACAAATAAGTTCGGTCAAACGGATGACATTGGCGTGGTGAAACAGGCGCCGGCGGCCCGCCGTGGCCTACTTCCAGACCCATACCAGCAATTCGCATTATGACCAGCCATTCGAGAGAGGACGGCGTGGAAGGGCATCCCTACCCCTATGTGTCCAAAGCTGTCCATTTCGGGCCCGTGTGGAGGGTCGGGTTCCACCCCGACCACGAAGGTGATGTCAAAATGAGAATTGCTGTCGCGCCACACACCGGACCCTCTTGATAGAACAGAAACACTACATATGGGGGCTAGAGGCAGAGGGGGTGGAGTGGGGCCTCACAGGTCCTCGAGCCACACGCGTGCCCGGTAGGTCATGACGCCTGCAGGATTTGCATTCGTATAGAATAGGGGCTGCCCCGTGCCGGGCACATTCTCGCAGCCGGGCATCGCCTGCCATATACCGGACGGCTCCGGGCGTCCTTCCAAGGTGTAGCGGCGCGAGGTTCCCGCATACCCGCTGCCCGCAGCCTCGACTGTCGGCAGAGACACGACGATCTTGCCCGCGATCAGCTGCAGGTCCACGCCGAAGTACTGCGCGCCGGCTGTCGGGTCTGTCCCCGCGATGTACTCGTCCAGGTTCGACATCCCGTCGCCGTCGGCGTCGCCGTCCATGGCCTGCTGTGCGGTCCCGCCGAAGTGGGCGATTTCCCAATCGTCCGGCATCGCGTCTTGGTCCGCGTCTTCTCCCACGGATAACGAATAACGAATAACGGATAACTCCCCGTCGAACGTGAGGTCGCCGCTGTCGAGCGAGCGGTTGAACACCTGTACGGCGACCACGTTGGTCCCGTCGCGCAGCGTCGGTATCCGTGCGCCGGTCAGCACGTTCGACCAGGCGGAACTCAGGTTGCTCGCGGCGAAGGCATCGTGCGGCACGAACGTGCCGGGGTCGCCGGCGACGTTCACGCGCGCGACTTCCTCGCCGTTGATCCACATGATGAACCCGTCGTCGAATTGCGCCCAGAGGCTGAGGGCATTGACGAGTGTGGAATGCTGAATGCTGAATGCGTTGCGGAGGAAGACGGAGGAGTAGCTGTTTCGCATGTCGTCGAGTACGGTGGCGCGATACGTGCTGCCGTAGCCGATCGGGGTAGGGCCGGCCGCCCAGCCGGAATCGTCGAAGCGTGCGGTTCGCCACGTGGTCGGCGGCACGGACGCTTCGCCCGTCCCCTTGCGATACTTCCAGACCGCCCCTCTTTCGACCTTCGCCTCCGGGCCGGGGTAGTCGGCCCAGAGCCAGTTGCCGCCGTTGTCGACGCTGATCGGCACGTTGGCCGCGGCGACCGTCGCGTCGCCGCGGGTCGGGTCGATCACGTTGAATGACTTCACGATGAGGGGCTTGCCGGCGGTGGTATCCGAGACTTCCATCACATAGCGCCAGTCGGAGCCGGCCGGGTCGCCGGCCGGCGCGATATCCGTGAGATCGAACACGAACGTCCCGTCGGGGGCGGCGTCGGAGCTCGAATAGGTGTTGCCGTCGAACCCGTAGCGGTCCGGGTTGTCCTCGAACTGCTTGGAGAAGACGAGCCCCTGCCACGACGCGGCCGGATGTGAGAATGGCGGCACGGCGTCTTGCGCGACACGGTGGAATGTGAGCCGGACGTCGCCGCGTGCGGCGGTCTGCAGCGTGAACTCGGCGAGGAGTCTCGGCGAGTACGGGTTGGTTCTGTGCTCGATGCACCACGACTTGCCCTCGTTGAAGGCCGGAACCCGATTCGCCGTCGGGCCGTTGGCGACGGCCGAAACCGGCCACATCGCGTCGTAGGCCAGCCAGATGAACCCCTCGTTCTCGTACCACTTGCCCAGCCCGTGCGAGTCGGCGATCTTGAGCGCGCCCTTCTCGCCGGGGTCGACCTGGTTGTTCGCGTTGACGTCGACCCATATGTTGTCGTTCCAGCCGACGAGCGCCATCGTGTGCCCGCCGTCGGTGAGGTCTCTGACGACGTAGCAGGCGGTTTCGCCAACAAACGCGTCGTCTGCGGTGGTCGAGGGGTCGTCCTGGATCGTGGCCCACTGCCAGTTGCCGGAGGTCGGCGATTCGGTCTGCATCGTGAGGCCGTAGCGCGAGTCCGCGAGATGCTGTTTGAGCTCAGCCAGCCCGGCGGGTGTCCAGAGCCCGGAAATTTCCTTCTGCGCGAGCGCGCGGCGGCTGATGGCGTTGCGCCAGACGGCGGGGTCGGTGCACCAGGATGTGTAGGTGTTGGGCGTGCCGCGGGGGAATTCGGCCAGCGTGGCGAGCCCGTGCTGGATGTGCAGCGTGTAACGATCGAAGCGGTTCGCGTGGCCGTACCGCCCCTCGCCGCCGCTGAGCAGGTTGAACGTCCACGGCACCGAGCAGCGGTACGCGTCCCCGCCGCTCTTCGCGTTCCAGCCTTCGACCTTCGCGATCACGTAGGTCCCGGAATAATAGGTCGAGGCCCAGACCCCGCAGTTCCCGATGACTTGCGTGCCGATGGGGGGGAACGCGTTCTCGAGGCTGCGGTCGTGGCTCGAACGCACGTCGTCCGGCGTGGTCACGGCCGCCACGTTGGAGTATGGCGAGTTGCCCGCGGCGTTGTACGCCTTGACCTTGTAGTAGAAGTGGGTCGCGGGCAGCAGGCCGCTGTCGGCGTGCGTTGTCGCGTTGGCCGCCGGCTCCGCGATGCGCGCCCACGTCGACGTGCCGCTCCGGCGGCGGTCGATCTTGAATGTCGTCTCGTTGCTGCTGTTGTCCTTCCAGGTCAGCTTGATCCGGGTGGTGGAGAGAGGCGTTGCCGCCAGGCTGCTCGGTGCCGATGGCACAGTGGGGCCGCCGCCGGCGGAATAGCCGGCTACCCATATGACCATATCCTCAAGTATCGGCAGCGCATCGGGTTCCAGAGGACTCTCAGGATGGGGGCCGCTGACGGCCACCCGGCCATTGCCGTACGTTCCGGCAACGATCGCCGGCCTTCCCTCCATTGTGCTTCGTTGGCTGGCCGGCACATTTGTGTAGGTCGCCAGTACGACATAGTCCGGCAGACTCGAGTTCTTGCGTTTGAAAACGGGCCCATTGCAGTGTTTGATCTTTACGTCGCGGCCCAACAATGACGTTCGGAATATGTCCAACTCTCCGGTGCTTGACGGTATGGTCACTTCACATGAGAAGTAGCCGTTGTACCAGGATGACCAATCCGCATCGATGATCTCCAGGTAGTTGACGGTATTTGAGACATGACAGCAGGCCAGCAGCGCGCCGGCACAAATCCCGACATACCCGCCTCCGTCGCTTATGAAGTCTCGAATAGCCGTGAGCCCCGCGTCCTTCAGACTCACATAGAAACCGGCATGGTCTCCTCCCGGCAACAGGACAACGTCGTAGCCTTGCGAAATCAGATTGCCGTTCCGTATTTGTGTTGCCGATATGTAGTCCACATCAAAATCATAGTCGGCATGTTGCTCCCTGTCGGTGAGGGCCTCACGAAGAGGCGGCGCCCATGGATTGCCGGTGTTTCCGAAGATGGCGGCCTTGATGGTGGTCGCGGCAGACACGCGATCGGCGGTTGCCAGGAAACAAACAGCAAGCGGCACCAGCAGCAGGCGACAGGACGGCTTCATCGGGCTCCCTCCAATTCCACTTAACGGATTCACCAGTTTGCCGCGATTTGCCTACTGTTCCGGGAATCCGGGCGGGTGTAACAAAAAAGCCGGCTGTGCAGAGGCGGCCTATGGCGCGGGTTGCCTGCCGGTCGCGAGGGGTTTCGGGCCGAATCCGGCCTGGTAGTTACGCGCAATCTCGGCAGGGGCCAGGGCACGGTCGTAGATCGCGACGCGGTAGAGCGTGCCGAGCCAGGGGCGGTCGTGCGACGTGACGTTGGCCACCGTCAAGGCCATGGTCGGGTCCCAGTTCGAGAAATCGCCCGGCACGGCGTTGCGTGCGCGCGCCTGCTGGTCCAGCTTGTGGTCGGTCAGCGCCTGCGCCCTGGCGTCGACGTAAACTCCCAGCATGCCGTTGGCGCGCCGGGTAAACACCAGGTGCGTGGGTCGGATCCGAACGGAGCCGGCCGGCGTATAGAACTGCGGCTCCCCTCCGCGCCCCGTCTCCGTCGTGCGCAGGCGGCCTACATAGCGGGATGCCGCGACGTCGTAGCCCTGTCCGACGCAGAAATTGCATGCGCCGGGCCCGGCGGACATCGTGACGATCCGCAAGGGGTAGTACCCCTTTGTGATGGCTCGGACGGGCTGTATGATGTGGCCGGGCTGGATCCAGAGCTCGACGGTGAGCGCGTGGGTGCGCCGGCAGGCTTCGGCGATCTTCCTGGCCGGCTCCTGGGACGCGATGGTCGTCGGCCGGTCCACGGCCAGCCCGCCGCCGGGCAACCAGTGCACCGCCGTCGGGTCGGCGATGAGCAGATTCAGGGGTTGGCCGACTCCCGACACGTCGTGAACCAGAACGCCCAGGCCTTCCGTGAACGTGTAGAGCGCGAGCGGCCCGAGGGCGGCGGGACGGGGTACATGGACGATGGGCGCCTCGACGATGTGGATCGTCTCGCCGATCAGCGCGTGTGCGCCCGAACTGAGGGTGGCGCTTCGAGCGTTGGCCCGGCAGACGACTTCCACTTGGCCGTCCCGCATGTCCACCCGCGTCGCATCGGGCATGGCCGCCACGACGAACCGTGTGCCGAGCACGAAGATCTCGGCATGCGAGGTCGCAATGACGACCGGTTCCCCGGCCGGGCGTTTCACGACGTCCGCCTCCATCCGGCCGGTTGTGAGATGGAAACGATGCCGGTCTTTCACCGGCCACTGCCGGCCCGCAAGCGGCGGACTGGCCCCCAGCGTCAGGCCCGCGTCGGCCTGCAGGTCGAAACGCGTGCCGTCCGGCAGCGAGACCTCCGCGGCGCTGTCGGCCCCCTGAGTCAAGACGATGTCGCCCCGTCGGGCCGGTGACGTGCGCCGGATGTCCAGTTCGCCGCCCGCCGTCCGGAGCGTGCAACGGCCGCGCAGTTGTCTGACCTGCGCGATGACGGCCGCGGCAGCGGGCGGGGGCAGCAGGTCGAACTGCTTGTTCAGCAGCAAGCCCAGCGCGACAAGAATCGCGGCCGCGGCGGCCGTGCGACACCAGGCGAAGATCGCCCGGCGAGGCGGCGCGGGCGGAGCCGCGCCCGCCAGGCCGCCATGACGTCCCGTCCCGGCTTGACGCGGCGCAGGCCTCCGCGCCACTGGCCGATCCGCTCGACGTGCCGGCATCTGAGGCTTGCCGGCAGAATCGGGAACCCACATCCGGGCCTGTTCGTGAGTCATCGCGCCCAGGACACGATCCCGAGTGGCCTCGAAGAAGGTCCCGGCCCGGTTCAACTCGCCGAGCACGTTGGACAGGTTCACCTGTTCCAGGAAGAACGCCGTATCCTTACGCGACCGTTTCAGGCGCCTGTTCAGCTCGGTGCGCTCGGAGGGCGCAAGGCTTCCTTCGAGGTAGCCCTCGGTCAAGTACGCCAATCTCTGGGTGTCTTCGCTCATTGCTCGGCGGTGCGTAACGAAGCCTCAATACAGACCTTGAGCTGCTGACGAACGCGGACCAACGTCATCCGGACGGCTGTGGCGGTCGAACGGATCTGGCCGGCAATCAGCTCGGACAGAAGGCCCATCCCGTAGCGCAGTTCCAAGATCCGCCGCTGCCGGTCGGGGAGTCTATCGACACATTCCTTGAGCGCCGCCTTGCGCGCGTCCGTGTAGAGGGGCGACGGCTCGTCGGCCAGTTGGTCGAGGTAACCCGCCAGCGCGTCGCGTTTCAGTCCATACTCGCGTTTGGCCGCGTCCCACGCCTTGTGGCATACGTTGCGCGCGATGCCGGCCAGCCAGGGCTTCACGTCGCGGCCTGTGTCGAACGTGTCCAGCTTCTTCATCGCGATGAGAAAGACCTGCTGCGCCAGATCGTCCGCGTCCGCCGGGATCGGCGCCAGCCGGCTCGCGATCGCGCGCACATAGCCTTCGTTCTCGGCAATGAACCGCTCGATCGCCTGGCGCGCGGCCAGGATGTCGTTCAGATCCGCCATCTATTCGTGTCCATTCGTGCTGATTCGTGGTTCCGCCCTTTTCGAACAGCGTCCAGTTACTGTTCCGAGGGCCCGGCCAGATGTAACATTTTTCGGAGCGCGTCTCAATCCCGGACTGCCGGTGATGGCGCGGATTGCGCCGCAAAGGCTCGGGGCGCGCCGCCGAGCCCACCTCGCCGGGAGACGCACCTTGCCGAAAAGAAGGTGGACCAGGATAGCCGCGAAAAGGCGCAAAGAACGCAGAGAGACGTGGGGATGGGGCAACAACCCCGACGTATTGACAAGGCATGGTTCTGGCACAACTCAAGCGGCTTCAACTCGACGGGCACGGCGGATGCCGGCCCGCTGACCCGGACGGGATCCCGTCCCCGCGCCAGGCGCGGGGGGAAGAGCAGAATCACGCGGCTGGGCCTGGTAGCGCGCGCCGGAACGCGTGTGCGACGGTCCAGGCCGCCCATGACTGAGTGCTTGTCGGCCTGCAGGCAGGGCGGTCGTCCCGGCCGCCCATGGCCCCGGGCGCCGTCACGCAGTACCGGTGGCCCGGTTATTCACCCCTCCGCGCGTGCCGCCGCGATCGACGCTTCGAACCGCTTCTGGAGCAGACTCCTGCGCCGCTTCGCGTGCACGCGCCCGATCATCCGTTTCGCCTTGCCTACACTGAAACGGCGCGGCAGTTCCAGTTCCGGCAGAGCAGCGAAGAGGCGCCCCCGGCCTATTGACACCGCCTCGGAACCGGGTACCATGAGGAGTCACGAACACAGGGGGGGCGCGTGAAATCGATCACTGAGAATGCCCAGAAACTGCCCGTCATGGCGGAGGCCGACGTGGCCGTGCTGGGCGGCGGCGTGGCCGGGCGCGCTGCTGCGGTGACCGCGGCGCGCGCGGGGGCGAAGACCGTGTTGGTCGAGCGGTTTGGCTTCTGCGGCGGGCTGGCGACCGGCGGCCTGGTCTATTACTACTGGGTCATGGACGACGGCAGAGGCCACAACGTCGTGCGGGGGCTCAGTACGGAGATCCTGCGCCGGCTCGCCGGAATGGGCGCGCTGTGGGTGCATCCGGCCTGGCGCGGCCGAACGAAGGTCTCCGAGCGAGCGGGCATCCGCAACGCGCCCCGGTTCGATCCGGAGGCGATGAAGCTGCTCGCCGACAGAATGCTGCGCGAATCGAAGGTGAAGGTCCTCTATCATGCCTTTGCCGGAAGCCCGGTCGTCCGCGGCGGGCGGATCCGGGCGGTCCCTATCGAGGCGAAGTCCGGGCGGAAGGCGCTGGTCGCGCGAGTTTTCGTCGATGCCACGGGCGACGCCGATCTCGCCGCGCGATGCGGGGTGCCCTGTGTCGCGCGCCAACGCGAGACGATGACCGCCTGGTTCCGCGCCGCGGGGACCGCGCTGAAGGCGCGCGGGGACCTGCCTCACTTCCTGAGAGACCTGCCCCTGATCGAGACCGGGCAGCACGGCGAACCGAAAGGGACAGCGCGGCCGGCGTTCAATCCGCTCACCTCGGCTGGCCTCACGGAATGGGAAATGGCTGCTCGGGAAATGATCTTTCGCAAGATCGATCGTATCAAGCGGAAGCTGGGCGGCGAGGTCTCCGTCGTATCGGCCCCCACGCATCCCAATGTGCGGAAGGGCCGGCGCATCGTCGGCGCCTATCAGCTCGGCCGCAAAGACAACCTCAAGGAATTCGGCGATTCGATCGGCCGGCTGGGGAACTGGATGGTCAAGGGCGAGGTCTACCAGATCCCGTATCGCTGCCTCGTCGCCCCGCGCATCGCCAACCTGCTCGTGCCGGGCCGCGCGATCTCCACAACCGACGACGGGTGGGACGTCACGAGAATTATCTCGGGCTGCGTGCTCACCGGCGAAGCCTGCGGCGCCGCCGCGGCCCTGGCGGCGAAGAAACGGATCCCGGTCCAGCGTGCCGATCCCGCCCGGATCAGGAAGCTCATTGGGTCATGATCCGAACGTTCGCTTCGCGCCGATATCCAGCGCTGGGTTCGGAGTCCGTCGTCAATCGTCCCGGAACGTTTGGCGTCCTCTCCAATGGAGGGCGAGGCTGCGCCGAGCCGCCCGCCAGCCCTGGACTTGCCCGTGGGAGCGGCTCGGCACAGCCTCGCCCTCCATTGGGACGGCATCCGATTCTCGGCGGCGAATCATCTCCGTTGTCTTTCCGCTCCGAATATTGCATGGGTTGACGCCGTATCTCGTGGAAAAATGACGACAAGCATGTGGGCACGAAGACGACATCATGTCCGTTTGGCGGCGAAAAGCGCCCCTCAGGACCGGGCACGTTCAACCTTCACCGTGCCGGCTACCGCCGGATCCCCGCGCCGAGAATCTCGAAGAAGCGGTTGAAGATGGGGTCCGGCCGGATCTTTTTCTTCTCGAAGTGCGGGATGGGCAGTGCCGGCGCCATGCGGGCGAAGACCAGGTTCCACTCGGGGATGACGAAGCAGAAGTTGCGCCCGGCCCCATGCGGCGAATACGTGCGCGGCGGGGCGGCCGGCCACGGCCGGTTCCCGCTGCAATCCTCGCCGTTGGTCCACCACAGGAAGCCGTAACGGCCGGGGATGTAGGCGGGCCGGCCGGGCAGCGTATTGGGCACCTGCGTGGAACCGGCCAGCGCCGGCCAACCGGAGTCGAGCAGTTGCCGGCCGTTCCAGTTCCCGTTATTGAGGAACAGCAGTCCGTAGCGCGCGAAATCGCGCGGCGTGGTGTAGACCCCGCCGCCGTCGACCGGGTAGGGCGAGCCGGGCGGGTTCACCAGTGTGATGCCGTCGACCGACGGCGCGCCGGGCAGCGCGCGCCACTCGAACCGTTTCATGCCGATCGGTTCGGCGATCCGTTCGCGGATCACGTCCTCGAGTGTTTTGCCGGCCAACTTGGTGAGGATATAGCCCAGCATGTAGACGTTGGGGTCGTGATAGTCGTACCGCGTGCCCGCTTCGAACATGGGCGCCTTGGGCCGGATGTAGAAGTTCGGATCGCCCCACGGCAGCTCCGGGTTCTCGGGGCCGCGTTCGCCGGTGTAGCCGGAGGTCATCGTCGCCAAATGGCGCATCGTGATCTTCGTGTACTCGGGGTAGTCGGCGGCCAGTTCCGGATAGTGGTCCACGGCACGGTCGTCCAGCGCGCAGCGCCCGTCGCCGATCAGCAGGCCGAGCACCGTGGTGGTGAAGGTCTTGGTGCACGAGAAGATCTGGTGAAAGGCGTTGCTTTCGGCACCCTCCCAGATCAGCACGCCGTTCCTGACCAGCGCGGTCTCCGCGGCCCCCATGTTCTCATCCAGATACTGCATGGCTTGTTCAAGTTTCGCCGAATCTACCCCTTGGTTCGCCGGGGTGTCCTTTTTCCAGTCGCCGTTTGGGAAGTCCATAGTGTCGGCTCCTCTTGTGTCAACGCTTCGCGTGGCTCCATAGAAATATGGCGGGTCGCGGGGGGGATCCCTCGCGGAAAATCGGCGCCCGACGCCGGGGACGGATACTCGCCGGCAATCTCCGCATGCGGGGGCGCATCGGATCTGGACTGGGCGAAGCGGCTTGCCGACGGACGGGCGGAGGGACTGGAGGGCGAGCGTCTCGCGAGCCGTGAGTTCGCGTACGTCTGCGGATCGCCCGCGTACCGCCGCGTGTGAGCCCGGCCGCATGAAGAACTTCGCGCGAACCGTGTGCGTACAGGATGTGGGACCCGGGTCAGATCAGCGCCATCAGGAAGCGTTCCGCGCTGATCGAGCGGATCCCGGTTCTGCGGTCCACGTAGTCCACGCCGCCCGCCTGCGTGACCAGGAACCGGTGCTCCACACCCAGCCGGCGCGCGAAGTAGTCCGGATGCGTCAGCCTCCCGCCCGGTTGCAGCTTGCACTCCACCATGCACCAGGGCTCGCCTTCCCATGTGAGGAGGAAGTCGACTTCGCGTTTCTCCAGATCGCGCAGATAGAACAGATGCAGCGACACGCCGAATGTGTCTTCGTAGTAGTGGCAGAATTTGAGCAGATGCGCGCCGACCATATTCTCGAAACGTGGGCCTGCCTCCCGCACCTCCGACCAGTCCCAGAGATAGTACTTGCATTCCTTCTTCAGCGCTCTTTGAAGCCGCCTGTAGTATGGCGGAACACGGAACGCGTAGTAGTTTCTGCAGAGCAACTCGATCCAGCCCGAAACCGTCTTCGGGCTCACCTCGATGTCGGAAGCCAGCGACGACATGGACAGCGGCGCGCCGACGCGGTCCGGAAGCAGCATGCCCAGCAGCTCGACCTGTGAGAGGGACAATACGTGCTCGACTTCGCGAATGTCCTCGCGGAATACACGCTCGAAACGCTGCTTCTGCCACCGCTTGAGCGTCCGGTCCGACGCGGCCAGCAAGGGCTCCGGAAAACCGCCGAACCGCAGCAGTTTGTCGACATGCTCGCTGGCCTCGTCGAAGCGCAAGACCGGAGGCCGCCTCGGAAACGCCAGTGCCGGTCGGGCAGGTCCCGTCATCTCGCGCAGCGAGAACGGATGCAGCCGATAGTAATGGTAGCGCCCCTGCAGCGAATCCCCGCCCCGGCGGAAAACATCGAGCCGCGAGCTGCCTGTCACGATTACACGCCAGGTCGGCCGCCGGGTATCCCAGATTCCCTTGATGTGCGACTTCCAGCGCCGGTACTTGTGCAACTCATCGAAAACCAGAAGGTCCGCATCCGGACTCCAGCGGCCATCCAACACGGCTCGACGATGCGAACGGTTGTCCCAGTTCAGATACACAGGGCGGGAGAAGTCGGCCGAGATCATGTTGGCCAGCGTCGTCTTCCCGACTTGCCGCGGCCCACCGAGGAAGACCATTTTCTTCTCCATATCTTCCCTGATCGCAGGCCCGAGATAGCGCAGTCTCATGGTGCCAGGCGTCACCTGTCTCCTCCTCGGACTTCATGAAAGGCACTTCAATATTATCATGATATTTTGGGATAGCAATACAAAAAAATCAACATTCGATACTTGCGGGTTTCGCCCTGGGCGAAGCAGGCAGATGGTGGATATGCCCGGCATCGGGCGAAGGGGCTTTCCGTCAACGCATCGGTCAAGCCGAAGTAGCGTGGCCGTCCTCGGCCGCGCAGGGCCGGGCGGGGGCGCCCGGCCTACTCGGGGCCTCCGGGCATGGCCCACGCCGGAGCAGGGCATTCCGACACGGGCTTCTGTCTTGCTTCGCTACGCGTCCGTCAAGGCCGCACCGATCTTGCCGAGGAACGTGTTGTAGGTCGCGTCGGTGATTGGGCATTCTTTCTGATCCAACCCGAGCCGGACGACGACCATATTCCATTCGGGAATGACGAACATGTCGTTATTGTTGTAGCCGCTGGCGGCATAGGCGTCGGCGGGCACGTCCGGCCAGCGCCGGGCGCCGGCAGCGGCGACGCCGTTGAGCCACCAGTTGAACCCGTAGACGCCGCGTCCGTCGATGGGGAACGGTGAGCCGGCAATGCCGTGCTCGAGCGGCCCGCCGAGCGGGGTCGAGGCGGGGACCTGGACCGTCGTAGCGGCGGCGACCCATGCGGGGCTGAGCAGCGGCCTGCCGGCCCAGCTGCCGCGGTTCAGGAAGAGGCGGCCGAACCGTGCCATTTCGGCGGCCGCTATCTGCACATGCTTGCCGTTGTTGCCGGACCCGCCGTTGACGAGTAAGCCGTCGACCGGCCCGAAATCGCCCCAGCTCCACCTGTGCGGGTTCATGCCGATCGGGTCGGCGATTCGCCGTTTGAACAGCGCCGCGATCGGTTCGCCGGCGATGCGGGTAAGCACGTGCGCGAACTGGTTCATGGCCGAGTCCCAGTAGGCGTACAGGGTGCCGGGCGCGAAGAGCGGTTCCGGTGCGGGCACGAACGGGGTCTTGCTGGGGCCGTGCACGTAGGTGCCCTGCGGCTCGTCGCCGATCGCGCGATAGCCGCTGGTCATCGTGGCAAAGTGTCGGAGCGTGACGCCGGGATAATGCGCGTCCAGTTCGGGGACGTACTGGCCGGCGGGCGTGTCGAGGCCGCAGCGGCCGTCGTCGATCAACAGGCCCAGCACCGTGCTCGTGAACGACTTCGTGCATGACCAGATGCCGTGCACCTTCTCGACCCGCGGCCCGCGCCAGACTGCGCGATCGTGGCGAACAATCAGCAATTCCTTCGCGCCGTCCGGTCCCGAGTGTTCTTCGAGATACCGAACAGCCGCGGCGAGCTTTCCGGCGTCCATGCCGGCGGCTTCGGGCGCCAGGTCGGTCGCTTCTTCGTCGCTCATCGCTCAATGCCCCCTGGAGATTGGCTATCGACTGTTGATTATCGGCGTCCTGCTCCCGACGCCTGGCTCGGAGCATCCAATAGTCGATCGTCAATCGTCAATAGTCAATCCGTTTCCAGCCAGACACGTGCGCGGTAGCACGCGCCCGCACCGGGCGCGGCGTTCGTGTACGTGACCGTCTGGTCCTGGCCGAGGATGTCGGCATAGCCTGCCACCGGTTCCCAATGCCCGCCGGAGGTGCCGTTCTGGCATTCCAGGGCATAGTGCCGCCTGTAGCCCTCGTAACCCGCACCCGAAGCCGCCGCCGCGGTGAAGGAAATCACAATCTTGCCGTTGACGAGCGCCACGTCTACCGCGAAGCAGTCGGCGCCGCTGACCGGGTCGGTCCCGGCGATGAACTCTTCCAGGTTCGACAGGCCGTCGTCGTCGGGGTCGGCGGAGGCGGACCGATCGGACGGATCGGCCAGATCGGCCAGATGCGCCGCCTCCCACGCGTCGGGCATGGCGTCTTGGTCTGCGTCCGCGTCGATTGACAATTGACTATTGACGATTGACAATTGCGCATCGAATGTGAGGTCGCTGCTGTCGAGCGAGCGGTTGAACACCTGCACCGTCAGGACGTTCTCCCCATCATGGAGTGCCGGCAGGGCGCTGCTGGTCAGGGTTGCCGTCCATTCGACCGGCCCCATATTCGAGGCGGCGAGGGCGTCGCGCGCCACGGGTGAACCCGGCACGCCGTCCATGTTCACACGCGCCACCTCCTGGCCGTTGATCCACATGATGAACGCGTCGTCGAATTGCGCCCAGAGGTCTAATTCGGCGACGGAGGCCGGATTCTGAATGCTGAATGCTGAACGGAGAAAGACACAGGAATAGGTGTATCGCATATCGGCGAGCGTTGTGCCGTAGGGGCCGTCGCCGTATCCGAACGGGGCGGGGCTGGCGGACCAGGCCGAATCGTCGAATGCAGCCAGCCGCCAGGCGTCTAGCGGCTTGGATGCCTCGGTGGTGCCCTTGCGGTAGCGCCACGTCGCGCCTTTCGCGATCTTGACGCCGTCGTCGCCGGCCGGCGTCGTGGCGGCGGCCACCGCCGAGTAGGCCGAATTGCCGAGCGCATTGTACGCCTTGATCTTGTAGTAGTACTTGGTCTCGGCCGCCAGCCCCGCGTCGCTGTGGGCCGTACTGTCGGCGGCCGGTTCGGCGATCCGCACCCACAAGTCCGTGCCGCTCTGGCGCCGGTCGATCTTGAAGCGGGTCTCGTCGCTGCTGTTGTCGGACCACGTCAGATCGATCCGGGTCGAGGAGCCGGCGGTTGCCGCCAGATCGCTGGGCGCGGCCGGCGGTTGCGCGGCGGCGGGTGTGGTGGCGTCGGCGATCGCGGAGTACGGCGAGTTCCCGGCAGCGTTGTAGGCCTTGATCTGGTAGTAGTACTTGGTCTCGGGGTCGAGGCCGGAGTCGCTCGCGACGGTGGTGTTGGCGGCCGGCTCGGCGATCCGGACCCATGTGTCCATTCCGCTCTTGCGGCGGTCGATCTTGAACAGGGTCTCGTCGGAGCTGTTGTCGGACCATGTCAGGCCGATCTGCGTCGCGGAGACGGCGGTTGCCGTCAGATTGCCCGGCGCGGCCGGGGGCTGCAAGTCGGCGGGTGTGGTGGCGTCGGCGATCGCGGAGTACGGCGAGTTCCCGGC
>JAFGHX010000284.1 GCA_016929905.1 Kiritimatiellia bacterium | reverse complement strand
GCCTCGGCCGGCGCCGCGGCCTCTTCCGCCGCTTCCACGCCCGGAATCCGCAAGCCCGGCGGCAGCTCAGGCGCTTCAGCCTCGACCGGCGCCGCTTCCTCAACCGCTGCCTCGGCCGGCGCCGCGGCCTCTTCCGCCGCTTCCACGCCCGGAATCCGCAAGCCCGGCGGCAGCTCAGGTGCTTCAGCCTCGGCCGGCGCCGCGGCCTCAACCGCTGCCTCAGCCAGCGCCGCGGCCTCAATCACCGCCTCGGCCGGCGCCGCTTCTTCCACCGCCGCCTCAGCGGGTGCGGCTATCTCTGCCGTCGTCTGCGCCGGCGTCTCGGCAACGCCAAGCGCGGCCACGATCTCGTCCAGAGTCGCCTCGGTATCGGCGACAGTCGGGCTCTGCGCCGCCACTGCGGCATCTTCCGGAGCGGCGGCTGCCACTTCAGCCACGCTTGCGGCTTCAGCGGGCTCGGCAGGTTGCGCCACGGGCGCCTGCGCCGTCGCGCGCTGCGCGACCCCCATCTTTTCGAACGGATTGGGCAGGTGGTCCACGGTGTACCGACCCGGCGTCTGAGCGGTTCGCTTTTTCAGCGCTTCGGGGTTCACCGCGGCGACGACAAGGTGCAGCGGCAGTTCGACAACCGTTGCCTGGTCCTCAAAGGCATTGGTCAACAGCATTTCGCCCGGGAAATTCTGCACGAGGGTCGCCACTTTCACGGCCACGCGGCCGGCGGACAATTGTTCGAAGAGATCGTCAACCTCCACGCTGACCTTCTCGAGCCCCTCCGGAGGCTTCACCCCTTCCACAACGTAGCCTGGCGGCAACAGGCCAAGGAGATCGGAAAGCGACAAGGACAGCACGGTTTCGCCTTCCTGCCCGACTTGGGCCTGGTCCTCGTCGCTGCTGAGCACGGAACTGATCTGCTCGAGCGCGGACTTGATGTCGTCCAGCCCGACGTCGGCCGACTTGGCGCCCGGCTTCTTCTTCCCTTCCAACGGCGACGGCGGCATGCGGGCGGGCGCCTTCTCGCCGCCGGTCACCGGTGCCGTTCTGGGCGGCGGGGGTTCTTCCGCTTTCGCCTTTGGCGGTGGCTCCTTCTTGTCCTGTTCTTTGGGTTCCTTGCGACCGAAGAAGCTTTTGAAGAGTGGCATAATCATCCCCCTCTGCGCATGTCAGGACAACGTGCGACGGGCTCACTCCGGGCCCGCTCGTCCGCACATTATGCTATTTACACGGGAATATTTCAATGGTAATATCCGGAGACACTGGTACGGACTGGGGCAGGCCCCTGTAGCGGTTCAGAACACAAAGGCCGGCTCAGCGCGGCGGGAGACTTCAAGGGTGTCGTTCGTCAATTTTGCCAGGAAGGAAATCTCCTTCAAGATCGTGTTTTACGGGCCACCGCTTTGCGGGAAGACCACGAATCTGGAGTGTATTCATCGCACGATCCCCGACGACGTGAAGGGGCAGATGACCATGTTGTCCACACAGCAGGACCGGACGCTGTACTTCGACTTCCTGCCGTTGCGTTCCGATGTCATCACGGGTTTTATCTCGAAGTTCCAGCTCTACACGGTGCCGGGCCAACCTATCTACAACGAGACTCGGCGTTTGGTGCTGAACGGCGTCGACGGCTTGGTCTTCGTTGCCGATTCTCAGTGGAGCGAAATGGCGGCAAATGTCGAGAGCTTCGCGAACCTGGAAGAGAACCTGAACAAGCAGAACACCAACCTTGACGAGATTCCCTACATCCTGCAGTTCAACAAACGGGACCTGCCGAACATCTCCCCCTCACACTATCTGGACTTCCTGCTGAACCAGAGGAAGACGAAGGCCCAGTTCTTCGAAGCAATCGCAACGGAAGGGGTTGGGGTCTTTGAATCGCTCAACCTCATTTCTCGCATGGTGATCGCGAAGTTCATCGAAGAAAACAACATGCCTACCGTTGACATGCCCTCGGATGTCAGTGTTTCGACAGGTGGAGAGTAAGACTATGTCAGGTTATGCGATAAATGAACCTCAGAGCAAGCGGCTGCATACGGCTCTCCTGGACCTGTCGGTTCAGGCGGAGGCGAAGTCGGTGTTCATGAGTGACCGCGGCGGGAATATCATTGCCCAGACGACCCAGCAGCACGATACGACGATCGACACGGTGGCGGCGCTGGCGGCAGGGTCGTTCTGTGCGACGCGCGAGCTGGCCCGGATGATCGGCGAGCCGGAATTCCATTCGATCTTTCACCAGGGCGAGAAAGCCAGCATCTACATTCAGAGTACGGTCTATGACATCCTGGTTCTCGTGATTTTCGGGAAGGAAACGACGCCGGGTCTGGTCAAGCTGTACACGGAGAAGACCTGCGTCGAGCTGACGTCGCTTCTTGAAGAGATCGTGAAGCAGAACGCTTCGCAGGCCACGCAGGTGCCGGTCACGTTCAAGATGAACGAGGAGAAAGCCCCGTTCGTCAAGAAGCAAGAGGCCGGGCAAGGCTAGAGCAGCCCGGAGGGTGATGCACCGGCCGCTTACGTGTCGCCGAGGCCTTTCCTCAGCACGGCTCTGAGCCGGTCTTTCAGACGCGGGCTGCTGCGCGCCTTTTTCTCCGCTTCGTCGAGCCGTTTCACGCCCTCCATCAGCAGAGAGACGGTCCGCTTGGTGATCTTGGGCCCTTCCATCATCAGCTTGCCCTTGAAGAACTGGAACGGCCCCTTCTTCTGACGGAGCATGGCGAAAACGGCGTCCTCGCCTTCGAACATTCCGCACCGGGCCGAGACGATCTCGCCGCCGACAAAGACGGCCTTGGCGAGCGGGTCGGCGCTATCGCCGACAAACAGGGTGCCTTCCTTGTGGGTGCTGTTGAGGAACTGAACGATATCCATAATCGACACGAGCTCGAGCGAGCCGGAAATCTCGTGTTCGTCCAGGACTTTCACCTCTTCGAGGGGCTTGGCGTCTTTGACGGCGAACAGCTCCGTCTTCTCCCCCTCCTCGCTCTTCTCGGCACGTTTCTCAGGTTTCTCCGCCTTTGGCGCCGTGCGCGCGGTGGCTGCCGCCTCCTTCTTCTTCCGTGCGTCCTGCCGCCGCCGCTGCTGCTGCTGCTGCCCGGCCCGGAACGCCCGGATCCGCTCGCGCAGCGAGACGCGTTTCGTCCGGCCTGTAAATCGGACCAGAACAAGCAGGGCCACGCAGACCACGAGCAGCGCAATCAACAGGCGCACGACGTGCGTGCTGGCGAGCGCCAGGCACCCGCGCCTGGACTGTTCGAGCAGCTTGCGCCCTCCGTACTTCACCCCGCCCCTGGCCACGCGCGAAGGGAGCTTCTCCAGGATCGGAGCCGGCGGAACCGGCGGCTCGTCTGGCTCCGGCGAGGCAACGGCAACCGTACTCGTTGCGGGTGTGGGCTCTGTCGCGGGCGGTTCCGGCGTCTGCCGGGGTGGGCGAATCACCACACGATGGACACGTCCTGTCTCCGTCGCCGGCCGCCCGGGGGATGGCGGCGGCTCGGGCGGCTCGGGCGGCTCGGGCGGGCCGTAGCGCGCCTCATACTGTTCCAGGCGGCTGTGGTGGTGGAACGAAACGCCGTCGGTCTCCTTCGGCACGAACAGATTGCCCTTCGCCAAGGCGTGCCCGATTCGCACATAGTAGTTGCGTTTCCCCATCCGCAAGACCGGCAGTTCCATCCGCTGGGTCAAACGCAATTTGAAGCGCTCCGGACTGACCGGGCGCGTCAGAAACACGATCCCCGATTCTCCCACCCAACCGCTGGGCTCTCCGTGGTCGTCGAATTTCGGGAATGCACACACGCTCTTATCCACCCAGACGACACAGTAGTAGTCTTCCGTCTCTCGAATCAGCGGCAGTTTCGCAACCGGTTCCACGCGAAAGTCGCGCCTGGGCAGCAGGACCTCGACGTCCGGCTGCTCGACGCGAAGATAACCGATGGCAGACGGCTCGAGGGGAGCTGGCGGCGGTTCGGGCCTGGCATCGCCCTGTCCATAGGCCGGACTGCCAAGCACGAGGACCGTCAGCAAGGCCCAGCAACTGGGCGTCGTTCGTGGCGCATTCACAGGTCTCATGTTCCGATGCCTACCATCTCCACGATATCGCCTTTTGCCAAACAAGATCAAGCCACAAATCCGGTTCCTGCGCAGGGCCGAAAGCCATCCGCACGGCTTGCAGGGCTGGCGAAATGGTGTTAGGTTTTGCCCGGCAGCGGAACTATATCCGATGAAAAGCCGCCGCGCCCGGGCCTCGGTCCGCATGGCAGGCGGAACAAGGAGACTCTGACGGTGAAGCCCACTATCAAGGAACTCTCGCGGCAGTTCCTGGCCGATCGGTATGTGCTGACGGGCTTTATCCACGGGCTGGTTCGGGATCCCGGCGCCGCAGAGGATATCTTTCAGGAGGTCTGGATACGGCTGGCGGAAGCCGTCGAGCGCGGGATGACGATCGAGAACCCACGCAAATGGTGTCGCGGCGTTGCCCGGAACCTGATCCTGCATTACTGGCGCGACAAGCAGACGGCCAAGGTCGCATTTGACAGCCGTCTGGTCGAAGCGGCTGAGCAGGCCTTTGACGAGCAGGACCACGCCCGGGACTTCTGGGAAATGCGCCGGCAGGCGCTGGTCGGCTGCGTAGAGGGTCTGCCGAACAAATCGAAACGGCTGCTCAGCCTCAAGTACGAGGCCGGCCTGACGTCTGAAGCTGTGGGAGAACGCCTGAAGAAGTCCGCGGCCAGCATTATGATGGCGCTCTCGCGCGTGCGCCGGGCGCTGGCCCAATGCGTCGAACGGCAACTTCGCACGACGCAATATGGAGTGTCATGACCACGCAGGAACTGCTCATGCTCTGGCAGGACAACGCTCTGAGCCCAGGGCAGCTTGAGGAACTGCTCGCCCGGCTCGAGGCCCCGGCAAGCCGCCGAGAGCTGGTCGACGAGTTTCTGACTGTCGGCGCCATTGCCGATACACTGAGCCGCGGGCACGGCGCGGCACGCGCTCCGGCGCCAAGCCGTGTTCTCCCCTTCCCCAGGGCCGCCGGTTCACGGCGAGGCTGGTTGACGGCCGTCGCGGCCGCGGTTCTCCTCGCGTTGGGGTTCGCCATCGTGCGGCGCCTGTCGGTGATCGGCCCGCTCGACGCACCCGCGGCCGTGCTGGCCGTGCTGAAGGAGGCGAACGGGTACTGCGTCGCCGCGCGCGACGGCCACGAGTACCAGCCGGCGCCCGGCGCGGAATTTGGCCAGCACAGCACGATCCGCACAGCAGGCGCCGGCAGCCGCGCGGTTGTGCGCTACCGCGACGGCGCAGACCTTACGCTCGGGCCGGACACCGCAATCGCTTTCGAGGGCGAACCCGTGCCGCTGCTCGCGTCCCGCGGACCGGTCCGGCGCCACGTACAGATGCCAGTGGGCCGCTTGGCCGTCGACGTGTGGAAGCTCGAAGACGGCGAGCCGCTCATATTCGACACACCGCATGCCGGCATCATCGTGCGCGGGACGCGGTTCGCACTCTCCGTAACCCCGACAGCCACGCGCATCGATATGGAACACGGCCAGGTGGAACTGGTTTCAAAAGCAACCGGGCGCCCGGCCATTGTGGGCGAGGGGCAGCAGGCACTGGTGACCGACACCGTCTCCGTCGCGGCCCGGCCGGAGTTCGGCAGGCCGCAGGCGCTGCCCACGCGCGTGGAAGCGGGTCTGCAGCTGCTCTACCTCTTCCTCGAGGGCGGCGGCCGCACCGTGCATGATTCGGCCGGGCGTGACAAGCCTCTGGACTTGACCATCGCCGAACCCGACGCGGTCGCCTGGATGCCGGGCGGCGGGCTTGCCGTGCGCGCCCCAACCCTCATCGCGGCCGACGAGCCGCCGGCCAGGCTCATTCGCGCGTGCCGCGCACGCAACGAGATCGCGCTCGAAGCCTGGCTCCGGCCCGCCAACCTCACTCAGAGCGGCCCGGCTCGCATCGTCGCCCTGTCCCAGACCATCATGAAATCCGATTTCGTACTGGCTCAGGGGCCGCTCGGCGCCGAGAACTGGGGGCCCTGCTACACCATGCGCCTGAACACGTCCGTGCCGGCGCCGGAAGGCAAAGGCGAAATGATCACGGCGCGCGGCGCCGTGACGACGTCCCTGACGCACCTGCTCTTCACGCGCGCCGCCAACGGGGCCGTGCATTTCTACGTCAACGGCCGGGACCGGTTCGGCGCCATGGCCCATTACAAACACGACGACCTCTACACGCTGGACCGCATGCGGCCGGGCGACTTCTCGGAATGGGGCTGGGGCTACACCTTTGCGCTCGCCAACGGCGTGCACAGGCGGCGCGAGTGGCTCGGCGAACTGTACCTTGTCGCCGTCTATGACCGCGCCCTGTCCGAGGAGGAAGTCCGCCGCAATTTCGCCGCCGGACTGCCCCGGCAGGCGTCGCACGCCATGCGGGCCGAATAGGCGCGAACCGGCCTGCGTCCGCCCCCTAGCGTCTGAAACTTGCTCGAAATTCGACCTTCAGCCTACAGCCCCGGCGTTTCCCGCCCAATCGTGCGCCCTGCCAAAAAGGCTGTTAGGTTCGCCCGCCCCAAGGAACCCGTTTTGTAGCGGGGGGAACGTTGAACCTAGAAGGAGCAGTCGAATTGCCTATGCGGGGAGATTAAGGCGAAAGATTAGGGCAAAAGATTAAGGAAAGAGCGATCCCATCCCTAATCTTTCGCCTTAATCTTTCGCCCTAATCTGCACCCAATGGGTGCGATCAGAATGCCGGCGGAGAATGCTCGCAAGTGGCTG
>JAFGHX010000283.1 GCA_016929905.1 Kiritimatiellia bacterium | reverse complement strand
GCGGGGGGGGGGGGGCAGGTGAGGATTTCTGCGTTTCGCGCGTTGCGGCCGCCGGCCGAGTTGGCCGCGCAGGTGGCGGCGCCCCCGTACGATGTGCTGGACGTGGCCGAGGCGAAGGCGCTGGCGCAGCCCGGCAACGCGAGCTTTCTGCATATCACGCGGCCGGAGGTGGACCTGCCGGCGGACCTGGCGTCCGACTCGGACCAGGCCTATGCCAAGGCGCAGGAGAATTTCCGGCGTTTCCGGGAGGAGGGCCGGCTGGTTCGCGAGGAGCAGTCCTGCGTCTACGTGTACCGCCAGCGCATGGCCGACCACGTGCAACACGGCGTGGTGGTGCGCTGCCATATCGAGGACTACGAGCGAGACGTCATCCGCAGGCACGAGCGCACGAAACCGCAGCACGAAAACGACCGGGCGCGGCTCATCGCCGCGCTGCGCGCCCATACCGGGCCGGTGTTCATGACCTACAAGCCGGAGCCCGGCCTGGACCGTGCGGTGGCCGGCGTGGAGGCCGGGGCGCCGCTGTTCGATTTCGTCGCACCGGACGGCATCGCGCATACCGTCTGGCGGGTGCCGGGCGGGGAGCCCTTTGTCTCGGCTTTCGACCGGGTCGCGGCCTGCTACATTGCCGACGGCCATCATCGCGCGGCGGGCGCCGTGCGCGTCGGCCGGGCGGAGCGCGCCGCGAATCCGGCCCACACGGGCCACGAACCCTACAACTGGTTTCTCGCCGCCCTCTTTCCGGCCGACCAGTTGCTGATCCTGCCCTACAACCGATGCGTCAGCTCGCTGAACGGGCTGACGAAGGCCGGTTTTCTCGACCGGCTCGCCGAACACGTCGCCGTGGCCGCGGACGGGCCCGGTGCCCCGCGCGAGCCGGGCCGCGTGGGCATGTATCTGGGCGGCGTGTGGTACGAGCTGAGCTTGCCGCTCGCCGACGGCGCCGCGCTCGATCCGCTCGCCGCACTCGACGTGAGCGTGCTCCAGGCACGCGTGCTGGACCCGATACTCGGGATCGCGGACCCCACGCGCGATCCGCGCATCGACTTCGTCGGCGGGATCAGGGGGCCGGCCGAACTCGTGCGCCGCGTTGACTCCGGGCGGGCGGCCGTCGCGTTCGCCCTGTACCCCACGCGGATCGACCAACTCCTCGCCGTCGCCGACGCCGGGCGCAACATGCCGCCCAAGAGCACGTGGTTCGAGCCGAAATTGCGCTCGGGCCTGCTTGTGCATACGCTGGATGAGGGGTGAGGGCGTCGTTGTCAGTCGCCCGCGGCGGACAACGCGCTCGAGAACCCGACTTCGCCCAAGGCTACGTCGGGCGCAGCGTGTTCGATTCCCCGCCCGCGGACGAACGGGTTTGCGAGAGAGTTCGCGAGTAAGTTCTCGAGGAAGTCTGGAGAGGGAACGATATGGACGAGACGCAGAGGACGCTGAAGCGGGAGACGGTCTTCGACGGGCGCCTGCTGAAACTGGACGTGCTGGACGTCGAGATCGAGCCCGGCACAATCGTCAAGCGCGAGGTGGTGCGGCACGCCGGCGCGGTGGCCGTGCTGGCCCGGCTGCCCGACGGGCGGTTCGTCTTCGTGCGGCAGTTCCGGATAGCGGTCGCGCAGCCGCTGCTGGAGATCATGGCCGGCACGCTGGAGCCCGGCGAGGCGCCCGAGGCCTGTGCGCGCCGGGAGCTGCAGGAAGAAACCGGCTACCGGGCCGAACGCCTGGTGAAACTGGGTGAGGTGTACAATGCGCCCGGCTACTGCAGCGAAAAGCTGCACCTGTTCTTCGCCGAGTTGGCGCCCGACCCGGGTGCCCAGAACTGCGACGAGGGGGAAGACGTGGAGGTGGTCACGCTGACCGTTTCCGAAATCGAGGCCCTGCTGGCGCGCGGCGAACTGAATGACGCCAAGAGCCTCGCCGCCTGGGCGCTGTTCCGCGCGCAGGAAGAAAAGTAGAAGCGGCGTCTCGCCGCTTCCACCGGGCCGAGGCACTTCCAGACGGCTTGCCGACGAGCCTTGATCTCCGCCCCCCTGGGTTGCGGGCGAGCCCCGCATGGGAACGAACGGGATCGCACGCACGGCCGCCCGCAATCGCCAATTCTCCAGGGCCGACAGTCCGGCCTTGACACGTGCGCCGCGACCGTCGACACTTCAAAGCTGGCATGAAGCTGGATGTAGACAAACTGAAGCGGTTCTGGCGTTTTCTGAAGGACGAGATCTGGGACATCGAGCTGAGTTCGCTCTCGACCCGGCGCCGGTTCGGCATCAGCGTGGTGCGGGTGGTGCAACTGGTGTTTCGCGGGTTCATCGACGACGCCTGCCCGCTGCACGCCTCGGCGCTGACCTTCAATACGCTGATGGCGATCGTCCCCGTGCTGGCGCTCTCCCTGGCCGTCGCGCGCGGGCTGGGCGCCGGCGGCGTGCTGGAGTCGCGCGTGCGCGATTTTGTCGCCGAGCGCAGCCAGAATCTGGTCGCCCCCGTCAGGAACGGACCGGGCCGGGTCGCGGGTTCTGAAGCCGGCGGGCACGCCGGCGTTGAGTCTGCAGACGCGCCGGCGGGCAGCGCCGAATGGGCGCGCATGAACCTGGTCACGCGCCTGGACGAGCTGGTGACGACCACCTTCGAGTACGTGGGCCGCATCAACTTCACGGCGCTGGGCGGCGTCGGGCTGGCCCTGCTGATCTGGATGGTGATCGGCGTGCTGGGCCGGGTGGAATTTTCTTTCAACAAGGTTTGGGGTATCGCGTCCTCGCGCTCGCTGTTGCGGAAGTTCTCCGACTATCTCAGCACGATGGTGATCCTGCCGGTTCTGATCATCGCGGCGACGTCGCTGCCCGTCGCGGACCTGATTTCGAAGTTCGTCAACGAGCAGACGGCGGAGATGATCCGAAACTGGGCGGGGCGCCCGATCTTCAAGAACCTGACGGTCCTGCTGATGACCTGCGTGACGTTCACCTTCCTGATCAAATTCATGCCGAACACGCGGGTCCGGATCGGAGCCGGCTTCGCCGGCGGGCTGGTCAGCGGGATCCTGTTCATTCTCTGGATGTGGCTCTGCGCCAGGCTGCAGATCGGTGTGCTGCGCAACAACATCATCTACGGCAGTTTCGCGATGCTCCCGATCGTGCTGGCCTGGGTGTACGTGAGCTGGGAGATCGTGCTGCTGGGCGCGGAAGTGGCGTTTGCCGTGCAGAACTGCTCCACCTACGTGCTGGAGCAGCGCGCGCAGAGCGCGTCGGTCAGAGCGCGATTCGCGCTGGCCGTCGCCCTGCTCGCGCGGGCGGGGGAGGCGATGCTCGGCCGCAAGCCGAACTTGGAGATACCGGCCTATGCCGACGAGAAACTGATCCCCGTGCGCCTCCTGCACGAGGTGGTCGAGCAACTGCGCGCGGCGCAGATGCTCGTCGAAGTCTCCGAGGAGATGGAGACGTACGTGCTCGGCAAGGCGGCCGAGACGGTGACGATCAAGGACATTTGGGACGTCGTCGTCAAGGCGGGCGGTGCGGACGAGGCGTTCGACCCCGGCCACATTGACCCGCGCGTGCGCGAGGTGGTCGGCAGGCTGGACGCCGGCGTGGGCGAATCGTTCGGCGATGCACGGCTGAGGGACTTGCTGGCGGAGCCGCAGCCAACGGCATGATCGATTTTGCACAGGAACTCAACGAGGAGCAGCTTGCGGCCGTGACGGCGTCCGACGGGCCGCTGCTGGTGCTGGCCGCGGCGGGTACGGGCAAAACGCGTACCCTGGTGTATCGCGTGGCGTACCTGGTCGAGCAGGGCGTCGACGCGCACCGCATCCTGCTGCTGACCTTCACCAACAAGGCCGCGCACGAAATGCTCGAGCGGGCCGACCGCCTTGTCGGCGGGCGCGTGGGCGGGCTGTGGGGCGGGACGTTCCACCATATGGCCAACCGCATGCTGCGGCGGCATGCCGCCGCGCTGGGGTTCCCCTCGGACTACACCATCCTGGATCGCGACGATTCCGTTACCTTGATCCGGGCCTGCCTGAAGGAGCTGAAGCTGACGCGCAAGGACTTCCCGAAAGCGCCCGTGCTGCTCAGCGTCTTCGGCAAGGCGGCGAACACGCAGCAGTCGGCCGAGTCGGTGGCCGAGGCGCATTTCGAAGAGACGCCGATCGACGTGGACGAGGTGCTGAACGTGCACAAGGCCTACGTCGCGCGCAAGCAGGCGCTGGCGGCGATGGACTTCGACGACCTGCTCGTGAACGGGCTGCGCCTGTTTCGGGAGCATGCGGAGGTGCTGGCGCGCTATCAGGAGCACTTTCTCTACGTGCTGGTGGACGAATACCAGGATACCAACTGCATCCAGGCGCAATGGGTGGATCTGATCGCCGCGCGGCATCGCAATCTGCTGGTGGTCGGCGACGATTTCCAGAGCATCTATTCGTGGCGCGGCGCCGATTTTCGGAACATCCTTTCGTTTCCCGAACGGTATCCCGGCACCCGAATCTTCAAGCTGGAAACCAATTACCGGAGCGTGCCGGAGATCCTGGCGGTGGCAAACGCCTGTATTGCGGGGAATCCGGAGCAGTTTCAGAAAGTGATGCGCGCGACGCGCGACGCCTACAAGAAGCCGGTCCTGGTCCGGCTGCGCGACGGGGCGCAGCAGGCCCGGTACGTCGTGGAGCAGATTCGCCGGCTGCAGCGGGAGGGGTACAGCCTGAACGAGATGGCCGTGCTGTACCGCGCGCACTTCCACGCGATGGAGCTGCAGTCTCAGCTTGCGCGGGAGCGAATCCCGTATGTCATCACCTCGGGCGTGCGGTTCTTCGAGCAGGCGCATATCAAGGACGTGTGCAGCCTGCTGCGCGTCGTCTACTGCCCGCACGATGAAATGGCGTTCACCCGCCTGCTGGCCCTGTTCCCCGGGGTCGGGCATGCGACCGCCGGCCGGCTCTGGCGCAAGCTCGGCGGGCGGTTCGAAGCCGGCAAGGAGCCCGAACGCCGGCTCGTCGAGGCCGCGCTGCCGCGCGCGGCCAAGACCCGATGGGCGGCACTCGAAGAGGCGTTTGCCCTGCTCGACGAACGTGAGCAGGACGGCGCGAACGACGGGGACGGGGAGAATGGGGAGAACGGGGCGGACGCCGAGAATCTCGGCGGCCGGCTGATTGAGGCGTTCGTCGAGGGCTTCTACCGGCGGTACGCGGTGGAGAACTTCGAGAACGCACAGGTGCGGCTCGACGACGTCAACGAACTGGCCGCGTTCGCCGGCCGGTTCCAGTCGATGGAGGCGTTCCTCAGCGAGGTGGCGCTGTTGACGAATCTGGACGCCGAAATCGAGAGCATGACCCGGGAGGGCGGGGAGTACCTGCGGCTCAGTACGGTGCACCAGGCCAAAGGGCTCGAGTGGAAGGTCGTCTTCATTCTGTGGCTCGCCGACGGCCTGTTCCCGTCCGGCCGCTCGATGATGGAGTCGGAAGGCGGGGAGTCGGAGGAACGCCGCCTGTTCTACGTATCCGTGACGCGGGCGAAGGACGAAGTGTATCTCTGCGTGCCCGAACTGCGCCAGACCCGCGACCGGAACGTGTTTCCCGTGGCGCCGTCCCGGTTCGTGGATGAGATCCCCCGCAAGCTGCTGAAGACCGAGCAGGCGTGGCTCGTCTGAGAAGGAATCGTGCGGGCACTGGCGGGGCCAGTGCCCGCACGATTCCTGTCGTCCGCTTCGCGGACGCGGGCCGTGCGCGTGCATTTCCACCTTGACGCGCGGCCGCCCAGCGGATATGGGAGAACGGTCGTAGGCGGGACGAATGCCGCGGCGAAACACGACGGGCATGGGCCGAGAGGTTTGCCGATGCCGTGCAAGAACCATCCCAATGCGGAGGCGGTCGCGCGCTGCGCGGGGTGCCAGGAATCGTTCTGCAACAATTGCCTGGTCGAGCTGCGCGGCCGGAAATACTGCCAGTACTGCAAGGTGATGGCCATCGGCGGCGTGCAGGTGCTCGCGGATTCCACTAGCCCGTGCGATGAGGCGAAAAAGGCGCTGTGGTACGCGATACTGGGGCCCTTTTGCTTCGTATGTGCGATCATGGCAATCGCGGCGGCGCTCAAGGCGAGGCGTGAGATAAAGGGGAACCCGCGTCTGACCGGTTCGGGAAAGGCGACCGCCGCTCTGATCATCGCCATCGGTTGGCTGGCCGTGACGCTCTTCATTCCGATCCTTGCGCAGGCAATCAGGGGAGGCCCATAGAACCCATATGGACGTTCTTTGCCCACAGTGCAAGGTCACGCTGGATGTAGAGGAGGACGGGACCTTGAGTTGCTCCGTGCACAGGGGCAAGTACAAGGTGCTCTACTCGCGGGAACCGGTGACGCGGTCTGCGCCGCTCGATGTTCCTGAACCGGGTATTCCCCGGAAAATCGTGGCGCAAACGGCGGAGCCGCCACCGCCACCATCCCCGCCACCACCTCCCCCGGATGCCGGCGCGCCGATCGCGGGCGCGGCATCGGCTCCCCCGGCACCCGTTAAGCCCGCGGGAACACGCACTCCCGCCTGGGCGACGGCAGGGCCGACATCGGCTCCCGCCGCGCCGCCCGCCGCCGCACCCGCCGCCGAGCCGGCCCGGCCGGAAGGCACCAAGCTGCGGCTTCGGCCCATGGAGTACCGGCCCCAGCCGAAAGCGTCTGTCGAGCGCGATGCGGGCCAAAGCGTCATGTTGGAGGGCCGCGTGTGCGCCTATCATCCGGAGATGCCGGTGCGTCAGCGCTGCAGCATGTGCCAAGCGGGCATTTGCGTCACCTGCGATTTTGAGTTCCCGATAAATATTCACGTCTGTCCGAAGTGTGTCGAGGCGGCTATGAACAAGGTGTCCGCGGATCGAAAGCGGGCTGCCGTCGGCGCCTTGGTCCTGGCGACTTGGTCTACGATCGGAATGGTCGTGATCTTCACGGGCTTATTGGCTAGGCTTGTCCAGAATGAGCTGTATCTGGCCCTCGCAGATCTCTTCCTGTTCCTTGTTCCTTGTCTCGTGGGGACAGGGATAGGTGTTGGAGCGATTGAACGCAGACTGCGTAATCCGCCGTATGTCTGGGTGGCGGCCGTCTGGAACCTCATTCTTTTCGGCGTCCTTTTCTTCCAGATGGTCATTAATAACCTGATGGGGTAGAGTGCAGTCGCAGAAGACGGAAGTGAGGGGGGAACCGAGAGACGACCCCTTGCTACCACAGAATGCGATGACCGTCATGCGGATTTGAACGGGGAGTTTCGGGTGAGTCCAACCATCACCTCAGGCAGCGCCATGCGGCCGGTCAAGCTTCGGATCCACAACAAGGGGATCACGTACAAGCCGGAGAAAGGCGCGCCGCGCAACATCGCGTACGCGGATGTCGAGTGCGTCCTGTTGTCGGAAGACGGTGCGAGCCTGTCTTTGCAGGTGGCCGGTGAGGTGCTGAGCATCGCCGTGAAGCCGGGTGACGCCAGGCAGCAGAAGGCAATTGAGGCGTTGGTGACGGGCGTGACTGCCGCCTCCGGCGGCGGTCAGTCGAAGGTCTGAAGGTCAAAGGTCGAAGGTCGGGAGGTCTGAAGGTCGGAGGTCGATGCCGTCGAAAGATGCTTGCGGGTGGAGCTTGGACGTGCCGGCCGTGCGGGTTGCTGGAGGGAGGCAGAGGCCGACCTTCGACCTTCGACATTCCCACCTTTGACCGCGAGGCCGGGAGGCCGGGATCGGGATGAGCGCGATCAGGATTCAGATCACGGATGTATCGGGCAGCCGCAGCTGCAGCGTGGAGGCGCCGGACGACGTGGCGGTGAACCGCATTCTGGTGTTGCTGGTGGAACGGCTGAACCTGCCGTTGAACAGCCCGGACGGCCAGATTATGAGCTACAAGCTGCATCACCGTCAGTCTGGCCGGCAGTTGCTCGACGGGCAGACTCTGGCCGAAGCGGCGGTGCGCGACGGCGACGAACTGCGGCTGCAGCCGGAGATTACCGCCGGTGCCGGGAGACGGGCGCGTGACTGACGTGGAACTGCCGCCGGCCGGCCCGGCCGAGGCCGAGGGCCGTTTTGCCCGGTTCCGAGCCATCGAATGGTGGGACCAAGCGCGGCTGCGCCGGGCCCGGGTCCTGGTGATCGGGGCGGGCGCGCTCGGCAACGAGGTCATCAAGAACCTCGCGCTGCTGGGCGTGGGGCAGCTCGTGATCGTGGACATGGACCGGATCGAGCTGAGCAATCTCAGCCGGTCGGTGCTGTTTCGGGAGTCCGACGCGGGCGGCGCGAAGAGCGAGTGCGCCGCGCGTGCGGCGCAGTCGCTGTATCCGGCCATGCGCGTCAGCGCCATTGTCGGCAATGTGCTGGCGGATGTCGGTTTGGGCCACTTCCGGTGGGCCGACGTGGTGGTCGGTGCGCTCGACAACCGTGAGGCGCGCGTGTTCGTCAACAGCGCATGCGCGCGGGTCGGCCGGCCATGGATTGACGGCGGAATCGACGTGCTCACCGGGATCGTGCGTGGGTTCGCGCCGCCCCGGACCGCCTGCTACGAATGCACGATGAGCCGGGTGGACTGGGACCTGCTCAACAAGCGGCGGTCCTGCTCGTTGCTCGCGCGCCGGGCGACACAGGAGGGCGGGGTGCCCACGACGCCGACGACCGCGGCGGTCGTCGGCGGCATTCAGGCGCAGGAAGTCGTGAAGGTCCTGCACGGCATGGACGCGCTGCTCGGGCGCGGATACATGTTTGAAGGCGGCTCCCACAATTCGTATCTTACCGAGTACGCGGTCATGCCCGATTGCGCCTGGCACGACACGCCGTGCCCCGTCGAGGCGCTGCCCGGCGTGGGGGGCGATACGCGCCTGGCGGATCTGTGGGAGACGGCCGCCGGGCGGCTGGGCGGCCTGGATGCCGTTGACTTTGGCCGCGAACTGGTCGAGACGCTGACGTGCAGCGCCTGTGGACGGAGCGTCGACGTGTTCCGGCCGGTGGACCACGTGACGGAAGACCAGGCCCGGTGCGGCGCGTGCGGGGCGGAATGTGTGCCCGCGTTCTTTCATAGTGTCGGGGCCGACAGCCCGCTGCGGGACAGGACGCTCGCCGAGCTCGGGCTGCCGCGCTGGGATATCGTCTGGGCCAGGAAGGGCGAGGAGCGTATCGGGCTCGAAATGGCCGGGGACTGTCCGGTCGAGCCAGCCGAAGCGTGATGTCGCGGCCCGTCCGTGTGTGTCCGTGTTCGTCCGTGTGTGTCCGTGTCCCATGTCACGCCAGAAAAACAAGAAGAGGCCGAAGAATCCGCCGGAGGGGCCGGGTGAACCCGCCCCGCGGGCCGAGCGCGCCGCGGCGGCGCGGGTGTCGATCGGCCGAATGGTGGCGCACGACCGGCCCGTGCGTGCGGAGTTTCCGGGTCCGCGCGACGCGCAGGCCCTGCTGCGCGTCGCGGTGGAGCGGGGCGCCTATGCCGACGCGTGCGTGCACGCGAAGGAATCGCTCGACCGCGAGGTCTGCGGCGTGCTGGTCGGCGATTTCTGCGAGGACGCGCAAGGGCCGTTCGTGCGCGTGCAGGCGGTGATCCGCGGCGCGGCGGCGCGGGAGCAGAGCGCGCACGTCACATTCACACAGGAGACGTGGACGGCGATTCACGAGACGCTCGAACGCGACCACCCCACACGGCGGATCGTGGGATGGTACCACTCGCACCCGGGGTTCGGCGTCGAGTTCTCCGACCTGGACCTGTTCATCCAGAAGAACTTCTTTCCGAGCAGAACCCACATCGCGCTGGTCATCGATCCGCTCGGCGGGCAAGCGGCGCTCTGCGTGAACACGGAGGACGGGATCCGCTACCTGGACCGGTTCTGGGTGGACGGGCGGGAGCACCGCACGCCGGCGCCGCGCGCGGAAACGGCGCGCGCCGCCGCGGGCGGCGCCGCGGCGGCGGACGGGCTCGCCGATCGGCTCGACGCGATCGAGACGCGGCTGAACCAGGTGGTCCGGGCGGTTGACGAGCAGAGCGCCGCGCTGATGCGTGCGTGGATGACGCTCGGCTTCATTGCGCTGGTGACGGCCGCGATTCTCATCGCCTTGAACGTCTACAGGCATGTCTACAAGCAGGCCGAGCCGCCTGAACTGCGGCAGTACGTGCCCGTGCCCATCCGGGTCGGCGACAAGACGATCATGGTCGGGCTCGGCGTCGCGGAGTGGGAGGTGCCGCCCGAACTCGACGCGCGGCTCGCTCCGCGCGCGGAACCGGCGTCCCCGGCGACGACCCTGCCGCCGCCCGAGGCGGCGCCGGAAGCCGACCCAGCCACGGCCCCGCAGACGGGCAGCGGGTCCGCCACGGAGGGTGATCCCCATTGAACACAAGCGGCAACATTCCCGACATCCGGATCACGCGTGACGAGGCGATGAGCGCGCATGTGGACGATCTGCTGAAACGGCAGAAAAGCCTGCTGGGCGAGTCGGGCATCGATCACGGGCCGCGACACTGGTATTACCGGAGCTGGTTCGTGCTCATGCTCGTGGGGGCCATGGCGGCATTCGGGGCATGGGCGCTGAGCGAACCGTTCTTCGACGACACGCCGTACCTGCAAGGCACCATCGAGGCGATGGACCTGGACGCCGCGATTCCGACACGGATCACGATCGGCGAGCAGGTCGTGGATCTCGACCTGAAGGGGCGCGGGTGGATTCAGGTCCGGAATGAGAAGATCTGGCTGCTGGACGGCACCCGGGACATCCTCGCGGACGAAACGACCGCGCTGCTGGATCGGGCGGCGCTGCAGCGGGGGCAGGAGGTCGGCGTTCATGCGCATTACCAGGAGTTCGCCGAGCAGAGCCTGGCCGTCGCGAGGTTTGTACTCACTTCGCCGCCGCCGGATCCGCCCGCGAAGGCTTCATTCTCCCTGCGGCGGCAGGCCGTCAGGGCGGACGTGTGGAGTCTGCTTCTCTTTCCCGTCGTGGCCGGGTTCATCGGCCTGGCGATCGGCGCTGTTGACGGGATCATCTGCCGCACGCCGCGGCGTGCCCTGCTCGGTGGCGTGCTGGGCTGCGTGGTCGGGTTCGTTGGGGGCGCCGTGTCCAGTTTCCTGGGCAATCTGGTCTATGCGCCGCTCACCCGCCTGGCGACGAGCGAGATGAGCGAGGCGGAAGGCTTGACGGCGTTCGGGTTCATGATGCAGATGGGGGCCAGGACCCTGGCCTGGGGGCTGGTCGGCATGGCGATGGGGTTGGGCCAGGGCATCGCGCTGCGATCGAAGCGGTTGCTGGCCTACGGGTTCATGGGCGGCGTGGTCGGCGGCCTGCTCGGCGGGCTGTTCTTCGACCCGATCGATCTGCTCCTGCTCGGCATGGACAAGCCCAGCGCGCACTGGAGCCGGTTGGTCGGCATTACGGCGATCGGCGCCTGCGTGGGCGCGATGATCGGGGTGGTGGAACTGCTCGCGCGCGACGCCTGGCTGCGCATGATCGAGGGGCCGCTCGCCGGGAAAGAGTTCCTGATCTTCAAGGACACGATGAAGCTCGGCTCCTCGGCGCGCGCGGAGATCTACCTGTTCAACGACCCCATGGTCGCGGAACATCACGCCACGCTGCGCGCCGTCGGCGACGACTGCGAGATCGAGAACCACGACGCCGAACACCCTGTCCTGGTCAACAACAGGGCCGTGACCGTGGCGCGTCTGCGGCGGGGCGACCGCATCACGATCGGCAGAACGGCGTTCGTGTACGAGAACAGGCGAGGGTGAACCATGTCCGATGCGCCGGGCGCCGGAGGCGAGGGGCAGCACGCGCTGTGCGCGATCTGCCAGACGGCCATTGCTCCGGGCGAAGAGACGGCCAAGTGTCCGGAGTGCGGCACGGCGTATCACGCCGACTGCTGGGCCGACAATCACGGGTGCGCCGTCTACGGCTGCCCGAAGGTTCCGCCGACGGAAGGCCGGTCCGAGGTGGAAATCGCGGCCTCCTACTGGGGGCAGGAACACAAGAAGTGTCCGTCCTGCGGCGCGCAGATCATCGCCTCCGCCGTGCGGTGCCGGAACTGCGGCGCCACGTTCGGCTCCGCACGGCCGGAGGACGAGGCGGAGTTCGAGGCGCAGGAACGGCTCAGAGCGCGGACGCCCGCGTTGAAGCGCGGCGCGATCCTTTTCTTCGCCTTCAGCGCGCTGACCTGCACCGCCCCGCTGGCGGCTCTGGCCGGGCTGTGCTGGTATGCGGCGAACCGCAAGGCGCTCAAGACGCTGCCTGCCCTCTATGCGGCGCTGTGCGTCGCGGGCATCATCGTGGGGTTCGTTCAGACGGCGGTCATTGTCGCCATGAGCATCGTGTACCAGTTGAAAGGGTAGAATCATGAACCCACGTTTGCGCAGGCTGAACGCGGACTACCAGCGGGTGGCGGCCCTGTTCCGCGAGCATCCCCGTATCCGGCTGCTGGCGGCGGAGGGGACCCCGCCGGAGAAGTACACCTTCGAGTTGCGCGCGAAGGGGCTGGTCAAGGAGGGGGACGGGCCGTTGCGCGTGTCGATGGCGCACCGCACGGAGGTCTTTCTGCCGATCGACTACCCGCGCCGGCCGCCGTTCTGCCGGATGACGACGCCGGTCTTCCACCCGAACATCGACCCGGCGAAGATCTGTATCGGCGACCACTGGAGCGCGGGGCAGTCGCTCGACCAGCTCCTGGTCCGCATTGCGGAGATGATCTGCTACCAGAGCTATAACGTGCAGAGCCCGCTCAACGCGGAAGCCGCCGCCTGGGCCGAGCAGAACATGGCGAACCTGCCGCTGGAAGAGTTCGACTTCGCCGGCAGCCTCTAGCGTGAGATCAACCACGCGCCTTTTCCGCCCGCGAAAGGTCGCGAAAAGCGCGCGAAAAAGCGCCTGGCGTCATGCCGGTCACACGGCAGCAACTTCGAACTGTTTGCGCCGTCACGCCGTCGTTTGGGGTCCAAGTTCCCGCGGCGGCGCAAACAACTCGAAGTTGTTGCGTCCGCATTTCTTCTCCGCTCTGAAGGCGCTCGTTGCGGGAATCGAGGATGGCCACGAGGGGACCGTGTCGCATTCCTTGCCAGAGCCTTGCCCTCGAGGCCATCCTTTCGATTCCCGCAACAATCCCAGGCGAATCAGTCCGCCCCGCACGGACGCAACGTCTCTGACGCTTTCCTTTTCGCGTCCCTTTCGCGACCTTTTGCGGGCAGTTCTTCCTCCGCTCGGACCGGGGGGTCGGCAGGAAGAGCCGGGGCCGCTCTTCTACCGGATCGCGACCGGTTTGCCGGTTTCGAGGCTCTCGTTGGCGGCCGCGCTGATCTGGAGCGATTTGACCCCGTCGGCGTAGTCGCACATGATCGGGGAGCGGTCGCCGGTCTTGACCGCGTCGATGAACGCGCGCTCCTGCGCCTCGTTCACATTGCCGGACTCCGGCAGCTTCTCCGGTTCTTCCTTGCCGGCGAGTTGCACCTGGCAGTCCCCGCCGCACTGCACGGTAATGCCCGGGCCGGAGAACGTGAGGGTCACCCCGAGCCCGGTGCTGGACCAGGAGCTCATGATGGTGGCGACCGCGCCGGACTTCATCTGGATCACCGCGCTGGTCGCATCGTCGGTGTTGTACAGTTTGGACTTCTCGATGAACCCCTTGGCCCCGTAGCAGAAGACGCCCTTCGCGTCGCCGGCCAGGAAGCGGAGCAGGTCGAACATGTGGGTCGTCTGCTCGATCATCTGGCCGCCCGAAAGTTTCTTCTGCGTCAGCCACCGGTGGCCGTGCGGGGTCCTGCCCAGCCAGCCGCCGTAGACCAGCGTCAGCGGGTAGTCGCCGACAATCTTCCTGGCCGCCTGGATCCGCTTGTCGTACCGGCGCTGGTAAGCCACGGAGGTGATCAGCTTGCGTTTCGCCACCTCGCGCGCGATCTTGCGCGCCGCCGCCAGATCCTTCTCCACCGGCTTCTCGAGCAGGAACGGGATGTTGCGCTTGATGCACGCCATCTCCGCCGGCCCGTGCGCGAAGGGCGGCAGGCAGAGCACCGCCGCGTCCGGACAGACCGTGTCCAGCATCTTCTCCGGGTCGGCGAAGGTCTCGCCGCCAAACGCCTGCTGCCGCTCCTTCAGGACGTCCGGGTTCACGTCGCACAGGCCGGCGACTTCCGTGTCTTTGAAATCCGTGATGCACTGCAGATGCTTGCGCGAAATGCCGCCCGTCCCGATGAAGGCTACCCTGATCTTCTTCGCCATGGCCGTGTTCTCCTCCTGGTTGTCAACGCCCGCTTCTCCATGCTCAGTCTTCGTGCTCAGACAGGTCGAACCAATCGGACGGATCGAATACGCGCCTCGCCTGCCGCGGTCCGCGCGGCGCCCGCCCTGCACCCATCCACCCATCCATCCTTCCACTCTTCCAGTCGTCCTCCCCGCGGCTGCGGGCCTGTCACCCGGCCAGTTCGAGCGCCTGGCGCAACGCCGCTTCGGTGTCGCCCGCCGGATGAAATTCCAGGCCAACATACCCGTCGTATCCGACCTCGTCAATGACCTTGAAGATCGCGCCGTAGTCCAGCTCGCCGCCCACCAGTTCGTGGCGGCCGGGGACGCCGGCGCAATGGAAGTGGCCGATGAGGGGCGCGTACTGGCGGATGGTGTCGATGATGTTCCCTTCCGTGATCTGTTGGTGGTAGATGTCCATCAGAATTTTCACGTTGGGATGGTCCACATCGTAACAGATGTCCGCGGCGTCCGGCATCGTGGTGAGCCAGTAGCCCAAATGGTTCACGATCGGATTCAGCGGTTCCACGACGAGGGTCAACCCCTTTTCTTCCAGGACCGGACACATCGCCTTGAGGTTCCGCACGACTGTGCGGCGGGTGACCTCGAAACGTTCCGCCTTGCGTTCGTTGCCCGTCGTAATGAGCAGGCGGTCCACGCCCAACTGCGCGGCCACCTCGGCTGTCTCACGCAGGCCCTGCAGCAGGGAGGCCGTCGCGCCGGGCGCCACCAACGGCCCGCCGCCGATCCCGCCGAAGACCGCGATCCGCAGCCCCTTCGCCTCGATCGTCTGCTTGATCGCGGCGATGTCCTTGTTGCTCCAGCCCCAGAACTCGACGGTCTGATAGCCCAGATCCGCGCACTTCGCCATCTTCTCGTGCGGCTTCAGGTCCTTGCCCCAGAACGTCTCCACACAAACCGAGAGTCTCGGCATTCGGCACCTCCTCCACGACACCACGCCACGCGCCCGCATCGGGCGGCGGGCGCTGTTCTGATTACTATCACACCCCGCCCGAAGGCGGGTAAATGGACGGCCTGCTCTTTTTGGTGGACTATTTTATCATGTACAAGGCGTGCGGCGCCGGTATACTGCGCGGGAAGGAGGGGAATGGAAGGATGGAAGGGTGGAAGGGTGGGGGGCCGTCGGTTCGGGCCGCCGGCTTGGATGCCCTCGACAGGCCGACATCTGACCTGAAACTTCCCCGAGAACCTTGTCGAGAACCTTGTCGAAAACCCCGCCGCAGCGGCGGGGTCGACAAAGACTACGACAAAGACTACGACCCGCCTTCGCGCAGCGCTACGGCGCGGCAGGCCAAGGCTTACGACAAAGGTCAGAAAAGAGGTCCGAACCTGGCAGTCGAGGCGACGTCGCAGTAGCGCCGCGCCTCACTGCCCCCGATGGCTGGAGTGCGACCGATGCCGGCGTACCACACGCAAGTCTGCCCGGGGCTGCTGAACCGAGAGGTGTATCGGGATCTCTCGATAAGCAATGCGGGCTACTACGAGCATGCGCGCGGGCACCGGTGCCGGCGGGAAACGGTGAAGGAGTACCAGATCGCGTACTGTGTGGAGGGCGGGGGCGCCATCCAATGCCGGGGCAGGACCGTAGCGGTTCGCAAGGGCGGCGTGTTCATCAATATTCCGGGCTACCCACACGAGTATTGGGCGGATGAGGCGCGGCCGTGGACACTGTGGTGGGTGCACTTTGTGGGGGAGTCGGCCGCGCGTTACTTCAGCCTGATGCGGTGCCGGCCGGCGGAGCCGGCGTTTCATGTGGGCATGAACGAGAGGCTGGTGGACCTGTTCAAAGAAATGTTGCAGGAGCTTTCCCGGCCGGAGCGGCATCATCAAGTGGCCGCGGTGTCCTATCTGCATCTGATTCTCTCCTCCGTGGCTTGTCTGCGGCGGCAGCCGCTCCTGCACGCCGGCGGGGGGCGGGTGAAGAAGCGCATCGACATGCCGTCCCTCAACGCGTATATCGAGGCGCACCTCCCCGAGTTGAGTCTGACCCGGCTTGCGCGCTTTGCGGGCGTTTCGGTTCCGCATTTCGAGCGCCTGTTCAAGGTAAGCACCGGCTATTCGCCGATGGAGTTTGTGATCAGGCGCCGGATCGCTCTGGCGTGCAGGCGGTTGTTTGCGAAGCCGGACGCCACGATCAAGGAAGTGGCGTCTGAAGTGGGATATGAGGACCAGCACTACTTCTCGCGGGTGTTCAAGAGAGTCACCGGCTTTCCGCCCGCGCACTACCGCCGGCTGTACGGCTGACACATCGCGCCGCCGAAACGGCGGCGGGGTTCAGGTTGAATAGGTGTTTACTTGTTTCTATCGGCTCCTATACTGGCGGGTAGCGGAGGAGGGGCTCGTGAACGGGGTTGGCAGGCAGCTGGAATGGAGTGCGGCGGCGCTGCTGGCCGTCCTGCTTCTGGGATGCGGTGCGAAGCCGGGTGAGCGGCAGGCGGATTCGGCGGAGCCGCCGCCCGAGCCGGCTCCGGCCCGTCCGTCGGGCGTCCGGCCGCCCGTCGCTGCCGCGAAGTTGTACGAAGGGGAACCGGAGAAACTGCGAGCGCAGGTGGACGACCTGTTGCGGCAGGTGAAACCGGCTGCCGGCGAGGGAGAACTGCTGGCCGGTGTCGTTCCGCACGGCGCGTACGCGGTTGCCGGGCGGTGCGCGGCGGAATTCTACGGCCGGCTGCCGCGCGGCCGGTGCACGCGTGTGGTGTTGCTGGCCCCGAGTCACTATGCGAATTTCGCGGGGATCGTGGTCGCCTCTCCCGACATCGGCACCTACGACACGCCGCTGGGCGGCGTGCCGCTGGACTACAAGACCTGTAACTGGCTGCTGGGATACGAAGGGTTCCTGACGTCGGCCGCGGCCGAAGAACGGGAGTATTCCGTGGAAGTGCAGCTTCCGTTCCTTCAACGCGCGCTCGACCGGTTCGAGCTGGTGCCGCTGCTGTGCGGCCGGATCGCTGTCGACGAGCTGGTCCCTTACGCCAGGGTGCTTGCCCGTTTGATGGATGGGCGCACACTGTTCATCGCCTCGTCGGACTTCACCCACTACGGACCCGCGTACCGATACGTACCGTTCACGGAGGACGTTGCCGAGAATCTAGGCAAACGGCTCGAAGCGACGGCGGCGATGGTTGCCCGCCTCGAGTTGCCGGAGTTCCACAGGCATTGCGAGGCAACGGGTGATACGATCTGCGGCGAAATGGCCCTCAAGCTGCTGATGGGTGTGCTCAAGGCCAGCAAGGTGCCCGCGCTGGGCCGTGTGCTCGGCCGCTGCCTGTCGGGCGACGTCAAGGGGGACTACGCCAATTCGGTGTCCTATGCCGCCATAGGTTTTTTTGTGGAGCATATGGGGCTGCTGCCCAAGGAGGCGAACATGATCAAAGAGGAACGCAGCGGAGACTGGTCTCCCGGCCTGACGGACGCGGAAAAGGCGACGCTTTTCGACATCGCGCGCACGACGATTGCGTGGTGCACCGGGCGCGAGGCGGGCGGCAAGTTCGACTTCAGCGGCTGCGCCTTGACGGACAGGCTGCGCGAGAATTTCGCCACGTTCGTCACCCTCAAGAAGCAGGGGCTGTTGCGCGGCTGCATCGGATCGCTCGCCCCGGTGGACCCGCTGTACCTGTCCGTGCACCACAATGCCGTCAACGCGGCCACTCAGGACCCGCGCTTTCCGCCCGTGGAACCCGACGAGGTCGCGGCGCTCGAGATTCACGTCTCGGTGTTGAGCCCGATCACGCAGATCGGCGCTCCGGACGAATTCCGGATTGGCCAGGACGGGATCATCATCGAGAAGGGGGGGCGGCGCGCCGTGTACCTGCCCGAGGTGGCCGTGGAGCAGGGGTGGACCCGGGAAGAAACGCTGTCTTCGCTCAGCCGCAAGGCGGGCTTGCCCAGCGATGCCTGGCGTGAGGGCGCCCGTTTCAAGGTGTTCCAGAGCGTCGTGCTGAGCGAGGAGTAGACCCGAGCTGGAAGAGTGGAAGGGTGGAAGGGTGGAAGAATGGAAGCGTTCATGGCCTTGCGTCCGTTTCGTCTTCTAGTGCCGCCGTCTCCCATTCTTCCACTCTTCCAGTCTTCCGTCGATCCTACGTTCCGGTCTCGTTGCTGTTGATGAGTGTGCTGTTGTTCATGTTTTGTCTGGGCATGTTCTCGGTCTTTGCCCAGATGCTGTTTCTTCGTGAGATGCTCATCGTGTTCTTCGGCAACGAGCTGAGCATCGGCGCGATCCTGGGCAGTTGGCTGAGCGGCATCGGGCTGGGCGCGTTCTGTTCCCGGCTTCTGTTGCGGCGCGCGCGGCGTGCGCCGTCTCTGCGCCGGTTGTGCGCGGCGTTGGCCGTTGGACTGGCTTGCCTGCTGCCCGGTCAGGTGTATCTTGTGCGGATCGTCCGTTCCCTCCTGCACGTCCCGCTGGGCGAATACGCGCCGTTCGGGGCCGTGTTGCTCAGCGCCCTGGCGGTCTTCCTGCCCACGTGCCTGAGCATCGGGTTCGTGTTCCCGTGCGCCTGCCAGTTGCTTGCGAGCGACAGGCGTTGGGGCGAGCAGGCCGCTGAACAGGCGACCGGTCTGGTCTATGCCCTGGAAGCGACGGGCAGCATGCTGGGCGGGGTGTTGCTGAGCTTTGTGCTGCTGCCCCGGCTCAGCCCGTTGCGGATGGTCGCGCTGGCCCAGGGCGTGGCCTGCCTGGCGGCCGTTATGGCGGCGCCCGGTCGCGCGACGCGCCGGCTGATCGCCGTGCTGGCCATCGCCCCGTTCGTCGCGGGGCTTTGTCCCGCTTGCCTGCGCGGCATCGAGCAGCGCACGGCCGAGGCACGCTGGCGCGCGTTCGGCGTGCTGCCTCCCGCCGCCGGCCGGCCCGCGGCGGTGCGCCTGGTGCGATCGGTCGATTCCGTCTATCAGAACCTGGCCCTCACCGAATCGTACGGGCAATACGCCCTGTACGGCAACGGGCAGGTGGCCTTTGTCTTCCCGGACAAGGCGCAGTACGAGGAGGCGGTCCATTTCGTGATGGCGCAGAAGCCGACCGCGCAGACCGTCCTGGTCCTGGGTGGCAACCCGGCGGGGCTTGTTCCCGAGCTGTTGAAGTACCCGTTGCGCCGGGTGGTGCACGTCGCGCTGGACCCGCGCGAGATGGAGTTGCTCGAATCCGTTGTGCCCGAAACCTGTGCCGCGTTGGGCCGGGATCCGCGCGTGCGGCTCGTGGCGGAGGACGGCCCGCGCTTTGTGCGCCGCTGCCGGGCGACGTTCGATGTCGTACTGATCAACGCGCCGAACCCGACATCCGCGGCGCTCAACCGGTACTACACCCGGGAGTTCTTCCTGGATGTCCGCCGCGTTCTCGGGCCGGCCGGTTTTGTGTATACCGCCGTCTCTTCCTCCGAGCGGCTGCAGTCGGAGGCGACCGATCTGGCGGCTTCGGTCTTTCACACGCTGCGGGCCGTGTTTCCCGTCGTGCGGGTGACCGCCGAATCCGTGAACCGGTTCTTTGCCGGTCCGGCGGAGGCCGGCCTGACCTTCGACCGGGACACGCTTTTCGCCCGCAGCCGCGCGGTGGGCATGACGAACGATTATTTTCGCCCGGAGTTCTTTCTCGGGACGGACGTGATCGAGCCGGACAAGACGGCGTTCGTTGAAGGACGGTTTTCCGATGTGGCCCCGCAGCTCAACACGAGTCTGCGGCCCGTCACGTACTTCTACAATCTCGTGCTCTGGAGCCGGTACAGCGGCTCGGGGCTCGAACCGCTTCTGCACGGGCTGCGGCGCGTGCGCGCCTCTGTTCTGGCCGGCGGGCTGCTGGCGGCCGGCGGGCTGGTCGGCCTGGCCGGGGTCATGCTCGGCAGGCGGAACGCAGCGGGCGGGGCGGCGGGCCGGCGCTGGCTGCGGGTGATGACGGGGCTGGTTGTGGCGTCGACGGGGTTCTGCGCGATGGCGCTGGAAATCGTGCTCGTCTTCGTGTTTCAGAATCTGTACGGCTATGTCTACACGAGGATGGGCCTTATTGTGGCCGTGTTCATGCTCGGGTTGGTGGTTGGCGCGCCGTCGGGCAGAACGCTGGCGCGGCGGTGGCCGGGCAGGGCCTGGCGGGCCATGCTGGCGTTCGAGCTTGTCCTTGCGGTGTTCCCGCTGGCCGTCCTGCTGCTGGTTCGCCTGGCCGCGGGTCCGGCAACGGCCGCATGGGCGCCGGCTGCGGCGGAGCCGGTCTTCTACCTCGCCGTCGCCTGCCTGGGCTGGCTCACCGGCGCGCAGTTCCCGCTGGCCAACCGTCTGTTCTGCGATGCCGGCGGCCATGTCGGCGCGGCCGCGGCGGCGACCGACGCCGCCGATCACATCGGCGCGGCGCTCGGCAGCCTGCTCGTCGGCGTGCTGTTCGTGCCGGTGTTGGGAACCGGACCGGCCTGCCTGGTGCTCGCCGCGCTGAAGGCGGCGAGTCTGCTGTGCCTGATCTCGGGTATGGTCGTCTTGAGGCGCGGCGGGACGTCGTCTAACGGCCTTCCTTTATCGCCCTCCGCCTTCACCGCGCCGCGCCGTTAGGGTGGAGGTCAAGTGTAGCCCGTCGACAAGGTTTTCGACAGAGTTGTCGGCAGAGTTCTCGACAAGGTTCTCTTCGATCGCTAATTGCGGGTCACGGATTCCCCGGTCAGCGCCAACAGCCCGATCACCGTCTTCCCCTCGCTCTTCAGACGGACCGATTGGATTGGGTCGTCGGGTTGCGGGTTCTGCCAGGAGAATGCGAACGCGCCGACCGTGGTACTGCCGTTCGATTCGGACCATACGCATTGGGCCTGGCTGACCCTCTTGCTGGGCGCGCCCCACCAATCGGCGATGTGGGTCCCGGTCTCGATCGGGATTTCGGCCGTTCGTCCGGATGCGTAGCGGACCCGATAGCGACCGACCACGCCTTCTTGGGTCCATGCACTGGTGTGGAGGAAGACCAGGCGCCGGAGCTTCGCGCCCACGGGGATGGGCGCGCTTTCCGGCCTGAACGAGAGCTTCGGATGAGCGGACACCACCACACAGGACTTGCCGCCATTTCGGGACGGGTCCAGGATCCTGAACGGGACCCCCCCGAGCTCGCGTTCGCCGAGCGGGATGGCGTGCAGGTCGTTCTCGGGGCCCTGATCCGTCCACCCGCCTTTCCCGTCGCCGGCCGTCTCATCGGCGAACCCCATGTTGGCGGCCGCAGCGAGCGGGACATACAGGGCGAGCTGCCGAGAAAGCGGCGCCACTTTGAGATCCCTGAGACGTGGTGTCCGGGCCCGGGAGACGCCGACCTCGGAGAGGGCTGTCTGGATCAGGCGCGCGGCGAGCAGCCCGGCGGCGCTGTCGCTGTTGAACGTTGTCGACACGTCCGCCTGGCAGAAAAGAATCGCGCCTTTCCCGAGCTTGACGTGTGCCACGACCATACCGAACGCACAGGCGGAGCCTGAATCATCGCCGCCCACGAGCACGGCGGCCTCGGACAGCGGCCGAATGAATGCGTGGTACATGCCCCAATCGTTCTGGTGCCAGAAATTGAACTCGGTCTGCCGCATGCCGTTGACGGTCGGGTGCGAGGCCTGGACGATTTCGGCGAAATGCCCGACACCCGCCTTCTGGTAGACCAATCCCGGCAGGAACGGGACGTGTTCCTGGTAGAGGGTCTGTTCCAGGATTAACACCCGCCCGCCTTGCTCGACAAACGCGCGGATGGTGTCCGCGGCGTCGCGCAACCTGGCGTCCAGGCCGTTCGCGCCGACGATCAGCAGGTCGCAGTCGAGCCGGTCCAAAGAGTCGACCGGTTTGTAGGGCAGCTTGAAGGCATCGAGCAGCGGGCGGCTGCTCGGCATCTTCTGGCCGCGGAACACGCGGGGGGCCGAACCGTAGAACAGGATGCGCTTGTGGGTCGCGATCGGCTGAAAGACCGTCGCGCGTTTGCGCACGTTGATGTCGCGCTCGCGCAGGCACAGCGTCTGGGTGCCGTCCGCCAGGCCATAGGCCAGCACCAGCGCCTTGTCGTCAAGCCACTCGGGGACCCGGAGGCTGCAGGCGACCTGCTTTTTCTCTCCCACGTGCAACGCGCCCGCCTCCTGCTTGGCGGCGGCGATTTGTGACGTGCCGTCCATTAGCGCGAGCTGCAATGTCACCTTCGGTATGTCCCGCTCCGAATTGTTGATGACCGTGGCTGTGGTATCGATCGGTTCACCCGCGTAGCGGTTCGGCGCGACGTAGTCCAGCACCACAACTACCGGCGCACAGACCTGTTTGAGCGGCTCGTACGCGTCGTTCGGCTCGAAAGTCGAGTCTTGGAGCGGGAACGTCGGACCTTCCTCGTAGATTGGGGAAGAGAGAAATTCATAGCCGTCGGCTTCCGGCCAACGGCGACGCCAGATCTCCAACACCCGTTCCAGGTAGTAGCCGCGCCCGGCTTCGCGCCGGTACTTGTACCCTTTCGACCCCCATTCGCGCACCCAGTAGTGGCTCAGTTTCTCGTGAGCGGGGAACTCCTTCCGCATTTCTTCCAGCGCCCAAATGTACTTCTCCCAGTTCGGCTCGGCGTCGTGTTCAGCCTTCCAGATCGGATCGTAGAACTGCGGATAGTAGTGGTGCGCCATGTAGACGGTTTCGCCGTTGACGATCGGGGGAATGCCTTCCGGCCAGAGTTTCCCGGCCGCGGCGACGAACTGTTCGATGAACGCGTCGCATCGGCTGAGCGGCGCGGACCTTGCCGTCGTGCCGCTGTAGTCGTGGGTGTCGATGTAGTCGAGCTTGTCCTCCCGGTGCGTCAGGTCCCGTGCCGACTTGAAATACCGCCCGGAGGCGGGCGTGATGGGCCGGTCCTGGCGATCCAGTTCCGTGTAGAGGTCGTACAGGTGGTTGAACATCGCGCGCATCTGCCCGCCTTCGCGCATTTCGTTGCCGAAACTGAACGTGGCGATGCAGGGGTGGGAGTAGCGGCGCTGAACGCGGTGAGTGATACGGCGCCGGAAGGCCGGCCGGAGGGTTCCGTCTTTTTCGCAGGATGAATCGATGGTGTTCCACATGATCTTGTCTTCGGTCCGCTGCTCAAGCGGGATCGGGATCGTGGGATACTTGAGCTCGTCGGTAACGAGAAAGCCGAGCTGATCCAGGATGTCATAGCCGATCGGGCGCAGGGATGACGTGTGAAACCGGATATGGTTCACGTTCGCATCGCGCAGCCGCTTGAAGTGTCGAAACAGTGCATGGCCTTCGTTGTGCGCGAAGAAAGGTCCGTAGCGCCAGTATTTTTCGCCTACGTGAATGGTCCGGCCACGCAGGCAGGTCGGCTTGCCGTTGAGCACGAACTGCCCGTTCCGTGCGTGGAACGTGCGCATCCCGAATCGGCGCACGCCCGCCGTCTCGCCCTGCGCATCGAGGAAACGGATGCCGTAGAGAAAAGGCGACTCGCAGGACCACGCGTTGGCGTTCGGCACCGCGATTTTGCCCGTGAGCCAGTCCTCGCCGTCCTGGCGCACCATCCGTCCTGCCCGTGCTTTTGCCGCCGCTTTGCCGCTGTCCCAGTCGAAAACTTCGACTCGCCAGTTTGCCGGGGCACCGCGCTCGGCCGACGAACCGCCGAGGCGGCAATCGTAGCGCAACCCCTGCAGATCCTCGTCGGGGGTGACCAGGATACAGTCGCACCACACGGCCGGGCGAAGATCCAGATAGACCGCGCCGGCGATGCCGCCTTCGGCGCCCGCGCCGCGCCGTTTCGTCTTCGCGTCGTCCCAGACGCGTACGGCCAACACGTTGGCTCCGCCGAAGCGCAGGCTGTCCGTGACGTCGAGTTCGAAGTCCTCCTTGAACGACTTCCGGCTGTCGATCTTGTAGTCGGTGTGTTCGCCGACCTTTCTGCCGTTCACGTAGACCGTGGCGATCTTGTTGACTTCTTCGAAGTGCAGCACGGCGCGGAGCCGGTTCGGATTGGCGGGCGCCTTGAACGTGAGCCGGTACCAGCCCAGCCCCTTGTGCGGTTCTGTGCTCTTTCGGATCTTCCAATAGGTCTTGATCATGGGGAAGGGCACCTGCCAGGCGTGCGGGACCATGACCGTCTCCCAGCCTGCGTCGTTGAAACCGGGTGCGTAATAGGCGTTCTTCATGCCGGCATCGTCGGCGGGGTTGCCCTCGGTCTCCTTCAGCAGTTTCAGTTTCCACCATCCGCAGAGATAGGTGCGGTTGAGATGGGGCAGGTAGACGTCCCAGGTGCGGAAGTCGGGTTGGTAGGAGGTGTAGTCGGGTTCGGCGGCCTGTACGCATGCGGCCAGGAGAAGGGCCAGCGCGGCGCAGCGGGCCGCCTGCCGTGTTGGGGGCATCGGAGTGTGTCTTCTCATGTTGGGGCTCTCCTGTTGCGGGAATAGCCGGGCTTGCCGGGCCTGTCGGACAGTTCGGACGGATCGGACGGATCCGTCCGATCGGAGCGATCGGCCTGATCCGCCCGATCTCGCATCACCGTTCGCCCAGTGTATGTTGCAGCACATTGTTCACATAACGTCGTGCGACCGAGTCGGTGTCGTAGCGTTGCACGGCGAGCGCCTGGGAGAGGAACACCAGCCCGCGCCCGACCTTCTCCTCGCAGGCGATCATCCCGAAGAAGGAGGTCTTCTTGCCGTACCGGTGGCCGGTGGAGCCGGCGACGATGACACCTTCGGTCATCGGGAAGATGGGGCAGTGGTAGACCGCCTTGGCGTGCGCGCGCAGCACGCCTTCCTCGCGCGGCCGCGGCCCGTTCCACAGTTCCCAGTGCTCGGGGGTGAGCCCGGCCATGACAGGATGCTCGCGTTCGATCACGTCGGCGAAGTAGCGGTCGGCGGCGAAGACCTGGCCCGGGTCGTAGCGCAGCGGTTTCAGGAACGGGATTTCGCCCTTTCGCTTCTGCTCGAAACAGATCAGCTGTCCGCCGCGTTGGAGCCAGGCACGGACTGCATCGGCGGCGGCATCGGCCCGGTCGTCCAGGCTGTTGGGGCCGATGATGAGGACGTCATGGGCGGCCAGCCCGGCGAAGTCCATGACCGCGCCGGCGCGCAGGCCGAGACGGTTGAGAATGCGTGCGAGCGGCGTGCCGTCCGCCGCGGCCTGCTCGTACAGGGCGATCCGCTTGGTCGTGCGAATGGGCGGGTTCGCATCCGCCCGGGCCAGCACGAAGAGAGGCGACGCCTGTTCGTTCACGGGCCGCGTCCCGTCGGTCAGCACGGCGCGCAGCGTGTAGTCGCCCGTCGGCAGGTCGGCGGGGAGCGGGACGACGACGTCCTTTCTCAGCCGGGCGTGTTCCTCAAGGGCCGGGAATGGGATGTGCTGCCGGTTCAGAACCCGGCCCCGGGCGTCCTCCAGATCGAGGCGGACGTCCAGATTCGCGGGCCCGGACCTGTAGAGGTCGTTGATGACGTAGAGGCCCGTCTCTAGCGGGGCGCCCGCGAACCGGTTGCGGTCGTACATGTCGAGCGCCACATACTGCGGCGCCAGCGCCGCCCGGAGCGTCGTGAACTCGGCGTGTTCACGCGCCTTCTCGTACAGGGCGGGCAGGTCGGATTCCGGCCGCTCCAGTTCGCCGGCGCTGAACCCGAAATGCTCGGGATGGATGTCATGCAGGGCGAACCCTTCGTACCAGTCCATGTCGCGCCGGGACAGGCGCACCATGTGCGCGGTGAGGCGGGCGGTGGCCTGGCTGCGCAGCCGGCTGTCCGCCGCCGCCCGTATCCCCGCGAACCGCACGTATTGCCGGGCGAGCCAGTCCCAATGGCTCGCGACCGACTCCTCGCTGCCGGACACCGTGTTGGCCCACTTCACATACGCCGCCTTGTCCAGCCGGCCGTCCTTGTCGAACAGCGCGCGGATATCGCGCCGGCCCGTCGCGCGCGTGGCCCATCCGACGCATTCGCCGTTGATGTTCGGTTTGTCGACCTGGCCGTAGATCCGGACCCAATCGTTGCGCCGTTCCCAATTGCCCCGCACGCTGTCCGGCCAGCCCATTCGCCAGCAGGGGTAGGCGTGGTTGTCGTAATAGTCGGCCTTGACCGGGGTGTGCCAGTCCCAGACGCAGAGCCCGGAGGAGGGCGTGACCGGGCGCTGCTGCAGATCGTGCGCCTTGACGAAGTCGTAGAAGCCGTTCAGATATCCGGCAACAATCGCCTCGTCTCTGCCGCCGCGCGTGCCCAGTTCGTTGCCGCCGGTCAGCATGCAGACGCTGGGATGGTTGTGGAGCCAACTCACCCACCGCCGCAGCGGGCGCTGCAGCTCCGGTTTGAGCCTGGAATCCTTGTCCAGCAGGCTGGCCGTATCCACCTCCGCGATCTTCTCATCGCGCTGGATGTCCGCTTTCTTCATGTCGCTGGAACTCGGCGAGTAGTCGTCCTGCGAGATGAAGCCCTGTTCGTCCAGCAGGTCGTAGTAGGTTTGCGTCTCCGGCCCGCTGTGCACGCGGATCAGCGTGACGTTCATCTCCTTCAGCAGCCGGAGCGCATGGCGCAGCCAGTTCTGGTGGTTGAACGCGCGGAGGTGAGGCGGCGTGATGCCGTTCAGGCCCTTCAGATAGAGGGGATGCCCGTTCAGGTGGAAACGGGTCCCGTTGACGGTGAGTTCCCGGAACCCGAAGCGCGTCTGTCCGACGCACCGGCCGTCGGCGAGCAGGCGCAGATGGTAGAGGAACGGCTGGCGCACGTCCCAAAGCACGGGATTCTTGAACGGGATGGTGAACCGGTGCGGACTGGCGCCGGCCGGGAGACTCACCGTGCCGAGCGCCACTTGCCGTGGTTCGTCCTTTGCAGGCGGAGTGAAGTCCTTCGAGTGGAACGGGAGAAACTCGGCCGCAAGCTGCACCTTGCGCGGGGTTTCGGTGTAGTTGGCCAGCTTGAGCGCGAGCTTGACGGCGGACGCCTTCAGGTCCGGCGCGACGAGAATCTCGGTGGCGTGGATCGGCTCCCGGAATTCCATGTCGACGGGCCCGGCGATCCCGCCGTCGTCCGGCATGCGGTCGTAGGTGATGGGCAGCCCGTTGTCGAACACGCGCAGCACCAGCGTGTTGGGCGCCTGCAGCGTGACCAGTGGCGTGATGTCGAACTCGAAATCGTCCAGCCACAGCCGCTGGTTGAAGCTCCAGGGCTTGCCGGCATAGCCTGTAGGGTTCCGGTGGTGGCCCGCCGGCCGGCCGTTGACCCACAGCCAGCATTCGGTCTGGACCGACGCCAAACAGAGGAAGACCCGCTTGCCCGCGCGGTCGGCCGGGACCCGGAATCTCGTGCGGTAGTAGCCCACGCCCGCGAACGGCTGCCGGTCTCTCTCGCCAGGCGCCTCGTTCCAGGACTTCCACGGAACCGGGACTTCCCGCCAGCCGGCCGCGTCGTAATCGGGCCGGGGATACCCTTTCTCAAGGCCGGGGTCCGTCTGGGGGCATTCCCGGCTCTCGTCGGGACAGACGAGTTTGGCACCCTCCTTCTTCAACACGTTGACTTCGCCTTTGAACCGCCACCACCCGTTCAGGCTGATACGGTCCACCTTCCCGTGCATCACGTCGTAGTGCTCCGGCCGCAGGATCAACGCCTGCTTCTGTTGCGGGGTGAGTTCCGCGGCGGCAAGAGTGGTGCAGGGCAGCATCAGCAGCGGAAGAAACCACACCATCGTCGAGCGCCTGAACAAAGCCGGCTGGTCCGTGTGCATGGAGCCTCCTTCTCGTCTGGAAACGGCAGCTTCTGTCGCACAGGCATAGAGGATCGGCCCGATCCGATCGACTCGGCGTGGCCGTGCCCGCCGCCCCGCGCGCGGCGGATCAGGACATGGCGCTTGACTTAATCGATTAAGCATTACACATGGGTGCGATACTGTCAAGGAGGGTGTTTCAGACTGTCTCCCACACTCCGGTCTGAGCCGATCGAAACACCGCCTCTTCGGCGGCGATCATGGCCACGCCCGCTTCGCCCGGGATCGGGGCCGGTTCGCCGGCGGCGGCGGCGCGGGCGAAGTCCTTGACCGCCGCCACGCAGTTTTCGCTCAGGCCGATCCGGTCGCAGATCTGGGACGGTTTGTAGAGCGTGGCCTCGCGGGATTTGCCCCAGAGGGTGACCTCGCCGGTCAGATCGTTCAGCATCACGCGGCCCTCGCTGCCCTGAACGACGAGTTCGGCGCCCGGCGGGAAGACGGCGCTGTAGTCGGTGGCTCCCGCCATGAGCACGGCGCCGGTATCGTATTCGATCATGTACGTCTTCAGGGTCAGCGCGTTGTACATGAACGTGGGGAAGACCAGGTCGGCCGGGAAGGGGTGCGGCTTGCCGGGCAGCGGCTCTTTGTTGATGAGCGCGACGGCGCGAACGGGCGTGCCGAGCAGGCTGCCGGCGTAATCGGTCATGTGGTGGATACAGCAGCCGAACGCGCGCAGGAGCGCAAAGAGCGGCTGTCCGATGCGCCCCTGTTTGACGGCGTGGGTGACGTACTGGCAAGAGGGGCTGTAGCGGTAGTTGTAGCCGACGTTCAGGATCCGGTTCTTTGCCTTGGCCGTGTCCACCATGCGTTGCGCCGCGTCGCGGGAAGGGGCCAGGACCTTTTCGCAGTAGACGTGGCAGCCGGCGTTCAGCGCCCGGAGCGTGAGTGCTTCGTGCGCGGCTTCGGGTACGGCGACCGAGACAATGTCCGGAGTGAGTTCCCGAAGCATGCGGTCGAAATCGGTGTAGCGCGGAATGTTGTGGAGCCTGGCCAGCTTGTCGGCTTTGTCGTGAGCCGAGCGCGACCAGAGCGCCTTGAGATCGGCGTGTTCCGATTCCGCGAACGCGCGCGCGTGGTGCGCGCCCCATTTCCAGCCGGCCACGACGGCCGTGAGTCTGTTGTCGGCTTTCGACATGTCCTTCTCCCTTTGTCTGGAGGGCGCGGTTCCACCCGCGCCGGGGTGACGAGTGAACTCGTCGCTGAGGCGGCGGGCGTGGAAGCCCGCCCTCCGCAGTCATGATCCCAAATGGGTCGGGCAATGCTCAGTAGTAGGTCAGAACCACCTTACCGCTCTCTCCCGATGCAAATGTATCGTAGGCTTCCTGGGCTTTTTCGAACGGGAAGACGTGCGTGATCAGGTCTTTGTACGGCAGCCCGGAGTTGTGCAGCCGCAGCATCTCGGGCCAGTCCTCCGGCGCGTAGTACCAGGAGCCGGTCATGGTGATCTCTTTGGCGATGAACGCGGCGGACGGGTTGAGGGTCGCCTTGTGGATCTCGCCGACCTGGAAGACCATGCCCTGGAGTCGGACGAGATCGAACGCGGAAAGCAACGCGTCCTCGCGGCCGGCGGCCAGAATGACGATATCGGCCCCGGCGTTGGCGGTCCAGTCGGCGACTTCGGCCTTGATGTCCTGTTCTTGGATGTTGGCCGCGCGTCGTGCGCCCAGTTTGCGTGCCAGATCGAGGCGGTAGGCGACCAGATCGGCGCCCATGACCTCGGCGCCCGCAAAGGCCTGGACCAGTACGTTGCTCAATCCGACAGGGCCGAGCCCGAGCACGAGGACGCGCTTGGCGCGGGTGTCGCCGAGCCGGCGCGCCGCGCGCGCCGGCAGACCCAGCCCGTCGCCCGTGAGTACCGCCGCTTCCGGCCAGTCAACCGCGTCCGGGATCGGCAGCAGCGCGCGTGCGGGCACCCGGAAGTACTCCGCATGGGCGTTTGGATAGAATTTGCGCTTGGGGCACGCCGTGTCGTGGCCCTGCTGACAGAATGTGCACCTGCCGCAGCCCACTACGACGCGTGCGCCGACCCGCGCGCCGGGCTGCCATTCGGAGCCAGCCGGCGCCTTTTCCACGACCCCGGCCACTTCGTGGCCCGGGTTCAGGAAGCCCGCCTTTTCGCTCGGCGCCCCCTTGAAGGCCGACAACTCGCTGCCGCAAATGGCGGACGCCCTGACCCTGATGAGGACATCCTGGCTGTCCGCCTCCGGGACCGGCACGTCCTGAACGGCAACCTTGGCATTTCCCAACAAAGCGAGTGCTTTCATATCTCCTCGTGAAATCGATACCATTTCCTTCCGGCAGCTGTTGACAAACGTTGGCAAGAATTCTAATATAACGGCATTGGTCAAAATGGTATCGATTTCATAACAAGATGTCAACCCCTAAAGTATCCATTCATGATGTGGCGCGCGAGGCGGGCGTGTCGGCCGCGACCGTCTCCCGGGTGTTGAACCGGGGCAGTGTGAGTGACGAGACGCGGGGGAAGGTTCTGCACAGCATCAGCAAGCTCGGGTTTATCCCGGACGCGCGCGCGTCGAATCTCAAGAGCCGGCGGCAAAGCAGCATTGGCCTGATCGCCACGGACATCACGAACCCCATTGTGCCGGTCGGCGTGCAGGCGATCCATGATTTCGTGCAGGACCGAGGCTATTCGCTTCAGCTTGGCATCAGCAACGGGCGGCCGGCGCGCGAGCTGCAGATCATGAAGCGGATGGCCGAGGGCAGAGTCGCCGGCCTCATTCTGGGCTGGAGTGAAGGGGAGACGGACGCGGCCTGTTTGCAGTATCTGTGTGAGATCGTCAGGAACGGGATCCCGATCGTGCTGCAGGGGCGGAACACGGGCGGCGTGGAGGCCGACCAGGTTTCCGTCGACAATGCGAAGGGCGTACGCGCGGCGGCGAGTTATCTTCTTCGCACCGGGCGCGGGAAGGTCGCCTTTGTCGCCGGGCCGCGCGGCCAGTTCGCGACCGAGACCCGGTTCGCGGGGTATCGCGACGCACTGGCCGCGAAGCAGGCGCCGCTGCGCGAGGAGCGGATTGTGTTCGGCGACTGGTCCCGCGAGAACGGGCGCAAGGCCATGGCCCGCCTGCTGGCCCTGGCGGACCCGCCGGACGGCGTCGTGTGCGGCAACGATCTCATCGCCGTCGGTGCGATTGAGACGCTCGAGGAGCAGGGCCGCGCCGTCCCGCGCGACGTGGCCGTTGTGGGGTTCGACGATATCGAGCTGGCCTCGCTCGTGAGGCCGCGGTTGACGACCGTCGCGCAGCCGCAACGCCGGATCAGCGAGCTGACGGCCCGACTGCTGATCGACCGGATCGAAGGCCGCGTGAGCGGCGAGCCGCGCGAGATTCTGATCGAGCCGGACCTGATCGTCAGAGAATCGGCGTAGGGAGTCGTTTCAAGTGACACGTGAAGGATAGCCGCAAAAAGGCACAAAAGGCACAAAAGGCAAAGACAGCGTGCCGTATACGTTGCGGGAATCGCGCCCGCACCAGAGTGCGGTCACGATTCCCGCAACGTTGCCTTCTTCATAGTGCACAGGATCGAGAGGCGAGTCCCAGGCAATCCGTCGAGTTGCGCGAAGAACGCCCTTGTGCCTCATAGGAAGGCAGAGGTTGGAGGAATTTGGCGCGGGCTGCGCAAACGAGGCCATCGTTCGTCTTTGACTCGGTTCAAGCAGCCCGCCCAAATTCCTCCAACATATCTTCTTCTGGTTTCTGCGCCTTTTGTGCCTTTTTGTGGCCATTACCTGCACGTGTGACCTGCTTGGGAGGACGCGATGAATGCGAAGGACTACCGCAAGAAGGTATCCGCCTGCTGGCTGGGCAAGGCGGTTGGGGGGACACTGGGGCAGCCGCACGAAGGGAAACAGGGGCCGTTGGGTCTGACGTTTTATGACCCGGTTCCGAAGGGCTTGATTCCGAACGACGACCTGGACCTGCAGGTGTTGTGGGCGGAACGGCTCCGCGCCGGCGGCGTGTCGCGTTTCGGCACGGCGCTGTTGGCGGATGCGTGGGATCACCACGTCGTCTTCCCGTGGGACGAGTATGGCGTGTGCAAGCGTAACATCCACTATGGGCTGCGCGGTGCGGCGCTCGGCGCGTTCGACAACTGGTTTGCGGACGGGATGGGCGCGATCATTCGCAGTGAGCTGTGGGCGTGCCTGGCGCCGGGCGATCCCGAGCGGGCGGCGGCGTTTGCCTGGCACGACGCGGTATTGGACCACTGCGGCGACGGGGTGTGGGCCGAGGTGCTCTTCGCGGCGCTGGAGGCGTTGGCCTTTGTGGAAAGCGATCGCGACCGGTTGCTGGATGCCGGGCTGGCCCTGCTGCCCGGCGACAGTTCGGTGCGGCGCGCGGTGGCGGACACGCGGCGCTGGTGGGCGGAGTCGGGCGATTGGGAAGCCGTGCGGCGAAAGATCCGGACCGCGTACGGCACGATCAACTTCACCTATGTAGCGGAGAATCTGGCCTACATCGTGCTGGGTTGGCTGGCCGGCGGCGGGGATTTCGGCAAGGCGATCTGCGCGGCCGCCAACTGCGGCGCGGACGTCGATTGCACGGCCGCCACGTTGGGCGCGCTGCTGGCGATCATCAACCCGGACGGAATCGGCGCGGAATGGCAGGCGCCGGTTTCGGGCGAGCTGGTGCTGTCGCCGGGTGTGGTCGGGATTGTCCCGCCTTGCGACCTCGATGCGTTCACGGAGTGGACGGTTCGGCTGTGCGCGGAGATGAGGCAGACCGCGCCGCGGATGGGCGAGGTCTGTCCGCAGCGGCCGCCCGCGCCCGAGGATTCGCCCGTGCAGCTTCCGGTCCGCGTCGGATGGGAGTCGGACCGCGCGGTGCTGGAGCGCGCGGCCCCGCCGGAAGTGAACGGCACGGCCCGGGCCCGGCGCCCGGGGCACTGGTTGCGCCTGCATGCGGCTGAGTTCGAGAAGCCGGTCCGGGTGGAACGGTTCGTGCTGCACATGCCGGTGCAGCGCCCGGCGCTGGTGATGAGCTGGGTTTCGAACGCAGAGGCCGCCGTGTGGTTGGACGGGAAGCATGCCGCGGTCCAGGGCGTGGAGTGGGGGCTGTCGGACAGGGGGGCGCCGCGTTCGACGCCTGTGCCGTCGTTCCACCGGGCGGGACCGTTCGTGCAGCGCACGGACCCGCTGGCGGCGGGCGACCACGACCTGACCGTCGCCCTCACGCCGCGCGATGGTGCCAGGCCTGTCGATCTCGTCCTGGGCGTCGGGAATACGGAAACAAAGCTCTGGGAGCCCTGGGCGCTGGCCCGGACCGCGGAGTAGGAACGGCGGCCCAGGCGTTTCCCCGGCGCCGTGCGCCCGACCGATCTCGGCATCCGCGGGAACCCCGTTCGGGCCGGCGAAAGCCTACGCGTCCTTGATGATATGCACGTCGTGTTGCGGGAACGGGATCGAGATGCCTTCGGCGTCGAAGCGTTCTTTGATCTTCTTCTGCAGATCGAAGAACACGTCCCAGTAGTCGCCCGTTTTCACCCACGGCCGCACGGCCCAGTTGACCGAGCTGTCCGCCAGTTCCAGGACGGCCACGGTCGGAGCCGGCTCCGAAAGGACGCGTGCGTCCTCCTTCAAGACGGCGTTCAGCGTGTCCCTGACCTTGTCCAGGTTGTCGTTGTAGCTTACGCCCGCGACGAGGTCGACGCGGCGGCAGTCCTTCGCGGTATAGTTGACGATATTGTCGCCGGTCAGCTTGGCGTTTGGCACGATGATTTCCTTGTTGTCCGGCGACTTGATCCGGGTCGTGAAGATGCCGATTTCTTCCACGACGCCGGCGGTGCCCGCACCCTCGACGAAGTCGCCGACCCTGAAGGGCTTGAAGATGATCATGAGCACGCCGGCGGCGAAGTTGGAGAGCGAGCCCTGCAAGGCCAGGCCGACGGCCAGGCCGGCGGCGCCGAGCACGGCGACGAAGGATGCGGTGGGTATATTCAGAATGCCGAGCGCGGCGATCAGCAGGAAGGTGAGCATGCCGACGTAAGCCAGGCTGCAGACGAAGGAAACGAGGGTGCTCTCCACCTTGCTCTTTTCCATCAGCTTGCGCAGCACGGCGCGGATCCCCATCGTGACCCAGCGGCCGACGACGAGGATGGCGACGGCCCCCACGACCCGCAGTCCGTACGCCGCCACCCATTCCTGCAGTTTCTGAACCAGTTGTTCCATTCGTGTCTCCTCCCGGCTCGGCGCCGCGTTTTCGATGCTGGTTGCGTGAATCCAACCTACCGGGAAGGATACTGTTTGCCCCGCGGCATGGCAAGCACACAACGTTTTACGGTGTTGCCGCAACCCAAGGCCAGAGCCGCCCTGAGCGCGTGGCGGTCCCAGCCAGTCAAAGGCCGCAGGTCAAAGGTGAAGGTGTCCGGGCTGGCATACCGCTTCTTACCTGGACCTTTCGTCCTTCGACCAAGTTTCGCCTTGCCATTCGGACCGGATCTGCCATAGTGGACGCGCACCGACCAGGAAGAAATCCATGTCGTCAGACCCGGAGATGCCGCTGGCTGAGCTGGGACCGCTTCCGGACATCGACTTGCGTCAGATGCACAGTCTGACGGACGGCACGGGCGTGCTTCAGCACGCCGCCTTTGCGACGCCGGACCTGTACCACGGCTACTGCACCGACGACAACGCGCGCGCGCTGATCGCCGCCACTCTGTACAGCTACCTCAAGCACTACGACGAGAGTGTTGCCCCGATCCAGCGTTACCTCGCGTTCCTGGGCTATGCGTTCAACGAAGAAACCGGCCGCTACCGCAATTTCATGGGGTATGACCGCCAGTGGCTGGAGGCGGTCGGCTCGCCGGACAGCCACGGCCGAACGATCTGGGCGCTGGGCGTCGCGGTGCGTTACGCGCCGAATCACGCGATTCTGGAGATGTCGAGCCGCCTGTTCCATCGGTCCTTGCCGGCGGCGGCCGGGTTCCGGTACGTGCATCCGCTGGCGTTCACGCTGATCGGGCTGGACGAGTATCTGAAGTTCGCGCCGCAGGACGACGCCGTGGACGACCTGCGCGGGCGGCTGGCGGAGCGGCTGTTCGGCCTGTGGCGGCGGCACGCGCATGACGACTGGCCGTGGCCGGACGATATTCTCACCTGGGGCATCGCCAAGCTGCCGCACGCACTGATCATCTCAGGCTCCGCGTTGGGGCGCGACGACATGCTGGAGACAGGCCTGCGCGCTCTGCGCTGGTGTCTGGCCGTTCAGACGGCCGAGGCGGGGCACCTGTCGATTGTGGGGAACGACGGCTGGTACGAGCGGGGCGGGCGCCGCGCGCCGTTCGATCAGCAGCCGCTGGAGGCGCATGCGCTGGTCCACGCCTGCCTGGCCGCCGCCGAGATCAGCGGGGAGCGGCAATGGCTGGCCGAGGCGCGCCGGTGTCTGGAGTGGTTTCTCGGGCGCAACGATCTGGGCGTTCCGCTCTATCACCCGGACACCGGCGGGTGCCAGGACGGCCTGACGCCGCACGGCCCCAATTCGAATCAGGGCGCGGAATCCACGCTCGCCTACCTGTTGAGCGTTCTGGAAATGCACCGGTACGTGAAAGAACACACGGGGGAATCCGACCTGAGCGTTCGGCAGAAGATCGGGTACGGGCTGATCGGTGCGAGCCGGTTTGCCGCGTTCTGTCTTTCCCATTACGCACGGGTGGACGGGCTCGAACTGCTCGCCGTGTGGAACCGGACGACCCACAAAGCCGACGCGCTGGCCGGGCAGCACAAGGGCATGCGCGTTGTGGAAACGGTGGAGGATCTGCTGGCGGACCCGCGCATCCGGATGGTGCACGTGGCAACGATCCCCGCGCTGCACGCGCAGCATGCGACGGCCGCGCTCGCGGCGGGCAAAAACGTGCTGTGCGAGAAACCGCTCGCGTTGAACGTCGGCGACGCGGACGACGTGCTGAGCCTTGCGCGGGAAAGGGGGCTGCAGCTCAGCGTGGACTTCATGATGCGCTACGGGCCGCTGTGGGAGCCCGTCCGCAAACTGATCCAGTCGCGGACGTTGGGCTCCGTTCTGCATGGACAGCTCCTGAACTGCGCCGGGGATGAGGGGCTGGACGCGGGGCACTGGTTCTGGGACGAAGCGCGGAGCGGCGGCATCTTTGTGGAGCACGGCGTGCACTATTTCGATCTGCTTCGCTCCTGGCTGGGCGGCGGCAGCGTCGTGGACGGGCATCGCCTGGTCCGGCCGGGCACCGGCCTCATCGATCAGGTCCACTGCAGCGTGCGGTACGGCGAGCAGACCACGGTCGGGTTCTACCACGGGTTCCATCAGCCGACGTTTCTGGACCGGCAGGACCTGCGGCTCGTTTTCGAGACGGGCGAACTGACGCTGCGCGGCTGGATCGCCGCCGGCATGACGTTGCGGGCGGTGGTCTCGCGCGGCGCGCGGCAGGCGCTTCAAGAGCTCTTTGCGGACGCCGAGACGCGGGTCGTGCGCAGGCTGAAGGGCGCCGCGCGCAAGTGCACGCGGCGCGGGGTCCGGGAGGCGTACGATGCGGAAATCTGCATGGAATGGGCGAGCCCGCACGACGGGCAGACGCTCTACGGCCTGGCGGTGCAGGCGCTGATGGAGGATCTGCTGGAGGCGGTGCGCGATCCGCAGCACAGGCCGAGGGTGACGGGTGAGGACGGACGGGAGGCGGTGGCCGTCGCGCTGGCGGCCGACCGCATGGCGAAGCGGGGGGCGCTGCGGTGAGCGGAGGCGGCGGGGATTCAATCGGCTACGGGATGATCGGCTGCGGGGCGTTCGGCCTGTTCTGCCTGGCGCAATACCGGGCGGTCCCCGATCTGGAGTTGCTGGCGGTGGCCGACCCCTCGAACCGCGCACGGCGCGAGGCCAAGGCCCGGTTCGGCGTAGACGCCTATGCCGAACCGGCCGAGCTGCTGTCGCGCGACGACATCCGACTCGTTCATGTCGCGACGCCGCCCTTCACGCACCGCGAGCTGGTCTGCGCGGCGCTTGCGGCCGGCCGGCACGTGCTGTGCGAGAAGCCGCTCGCGGTGAACGGCGCGCACGCGCGCGAGATGCTCGCGCTCAGTGCGCAACGGGACCGCCTGCTCGCCGTCAACCTGATCATGCGCTACGATCCGCTCTGCGAAGCGGTGAAACGCATCATCGAGGAAGGCCTGCTCGGCGCGCCGCTCCACGCCTTCTTCGAGAACTACGCCAAAGACGAGCCGCTGCCCGCCGAACACTGGTTCTGGGATGCCGAGCGCAGCGGCGGAATCTTCATCGAACACAGCGTCCACTTCTTCGACCTGTTCAACTGGTGGCTGGGACCCGGGACCGTCGTGGCCGCGCAGCAGACGAAGCGGCCGGGCAGCGATCTGGTCGAGCAGGTGCACGGCACGGTGCGGCACGGCAACGTGCTCGTCAACCTCTACCACGGCTTTCATCAGGCGTCGCGAATGGACCGCCAGGAGATGCGGCTGGTGTTCGAACGCGGCGATGTTTCGCTGTACGAGTGGGTGCCCACCCGCCTGCGCCTCGACGCGCTCGTTGACGAGACGACGCTGGCGCGGCTCCAGGAACTGATGCCGAACTGCGCCGTCCACACCCTCGAGCAGTACGCCGGCGCCGCGCGCGCGTGCACCGCGCGGCACAAGCGGCTGGAGGTCGATATGCGCGCCGAGATAGCCGCCGACGTCGGCATGCCCAAGACGGACCTGTACGGGCATGTGCTCAGAGGGCTCATGGCCGATCAGCTCGCCGCCATCCGCGACCCGGCCCACGTCCGGCGCGTCACGGGCCAGAACGGGCTCACCTCCCTCGAGACGGCGATCGCCGCCGACCGGCTTGCCCGGGCATCCCCATAGCGGCTTCGTCCTCGAGAACGGCAAGGAAAAGCAAGAAGTCTTCGGCGCCAAAGAGGTCAGAGGGCAGAGGGCAGAAGTCAGCCTAGAAGGAGCAGTCGAATTGCCTATGCGGGGAGATTAAGGCGAAAGATTAGGGCAAAAGATTAAGGAAAGAGCGATCCCAACCCTAATCTTTCGCCTTAATCTTTCGCCCTAATCTGCACCCAATGGGTGCGATCAGAATGCCGGCGGAGAATGCTCGCAAGTGGCTG